>DFHC01000127.1:0-136 GCA_002372575.1 bacterium UBA3734
TGTAAGCCTCAATATCAAAATAGATCGAGCCGTTCGACTCGTAGGCGAAGCCATTGTCAAGGATCTGCTTCACGAGCTGCTGCTGCTCGATGATATGCCCAGAGGCATGAGGCTCGATCGAGGGGCGCAGACAGCC
>DFHC01000127.1:302-6483 GCA_002372575.1 bacterium UBA3734
GCATCGTGCTCCAGATGGCCCACATCGGTGATGTTGCGCACGTAGCGCACCTTGTAACCGAGGTGTTTCAGGTAGCGAAACACGATGTCGAACGTGATGGCAGGCCGCGCATGGCCCAAGTGCGGGTCGCCATAGACCGTCGGTCCGCACACATACATGCCCACGTGGGGCGCATTCAACGGCTCGAAGCGCTCTTTGCGGCGCGTGAGCGTATTGTAAATCAGGAGGGGTTGCTTCTGTTCCATGGTTTGTTTGATTTGCTTAGAGGTGCAAAGGTACGAAAAAAGTGAGACAGGAACAAAAAAAATGTCGATTAAACGCTGCATTTCAAAATATTCTTTGTATTTTTGCATCGCTAATATTGGAAAAAGATGGCAAAACATCCGCAATGGTCTGACGAATACTGGTTGCTGCTCATGCAGCTCTACCTGAAGAAACCCGTCGGCGTGAAGGCTCTCTATTCGCGCCAGATGGTGGAATTGGCGTTGGAATTGCACATTCCACCGCAATTTCTCTACGAGCAGATGTTTCGCCTGCGCAGCCTTGACACGCCCCGCATCGAAAAACTCTGGACCGACTATGGGCAGAATCCCCGCAGACTGAGTCGCGGCGTGAAGCTCCTGCGACAAAAGCTGGGCTACGCCGACTTATTTTTCGAGGGCGTGGAAGTGAACGAGACGTGGGAGCGCGATTTCAAACCCATCGACCTGCCCGACGAGAATTTTTCCATTATGCCCGTCGCGCTCATCGTCATTCTCGACCTCTATTTTCGTCTCACACCGCTCACAATGGTGTCCGAAACGCCTGAAATCCAAGAACTTGCACGACTTCTGAAACTCAAGCCGCAGCAAGTGGCCGACATCATGGACGTGTATCAGTTTTGCGACCCCTACCTCCACAGAAACGACTTCCTGAGCAGTCCGCTGCTCGGTCCCTGTCAGCAAGTCTGGCAGCGGTTCGGCAACGACAGTCCACGGAAACTGGCGGCACTGGCGGCGCAACTCAAGGAGTATTTTGAATGACAAGAAATGGCACAGAAACTCATTCAGACCCAGAAACAGGAGCAAAAGCTGCAACAGCGGCTTTCGCAACAGCAGATGCTGCAAGTGAAGCTGCTCGAAATGCCTCTCGCCGAGTTTGAGGAGAGCATCGCGATGGAGCTCGACGACAATCCGGCACTGGAAACGGCGTCGCCCGAGGATGCGCTGTATGAGGATGCGGCTGACAGGAGTCAGGAGGCGCGAGAGGAGAGCTTCGAGGAGCAAACCGAGCGCGAGGAACGCCAAGACGCGCTCGAAAAGGCGCTGGAGGGCATCGGTCGCGACGACGAAATGCCCGAGACGTTCCATGCGGACTCAAATAGCCAAAACGCTGATTATGAGGAGATTGTCTATGGCGACACAACCTCGTTCTACGACAAGCTGAAGGAGCAAATCGGCGAACTCGACCTGAGCGACACCGAGCGCGAGGTGATGGAATACCTCATCGGCTCGCTCGACGACGACGGCCTGCTGCGCAAAGACCTCGACACCATCAGCGACGAACTGGCCATCTATCACAACATCTACGTCACGGCAGACGACATCTCGCTGGTACTCAAAAAGTTACAAACCTTCGACCCCGCAGGCATCGGTGCGCGCTCGTTGCAGGAATGCCTGCTGCTGCAAGTGGAGCGAAAACCCGCCGGATGGCTGAAAACACAGCTCAAAAAGCTGTTTCGCGACCATTTCGAGGCTTTCAAGAAGAAACACTGGCGGAAAATTCAGGATGCGCTCTATCTGAGCGACAGTCAGGTAGAGGAATTGCAAGACGAAATCCACAAGCTGAACCCCAAGCCCGGAGCCTCGCTCGGCGAAACGGTGGGGCGCAACATGCAGCAAATCATCCCCGACTTCATCGTGGATACCGCCGACGACGGAAAAATCACCTTCACGCTGAACCGAGGAAAAGTGCCCGAACTGAAGGTGTCGCCCTCGTTCACCGAGATGGTCGATGCCTACAAAAACAACCGCGAGGGCATGAGCCGTCAGGTGAAAGAGGCCCTGCTCTACGCGAAGGAGAAAGTGGATAAGGCGCAGGGCTTCATCGAGGCCGTGAAACAGCGTCGCCACACGCTCCAAGTGACGATGAAAGCCATCATCGACTGGCAGCGGCGATTCTTCCAAGACGGCGACGAGGCCGAACTGCAACCCATGAAACTCAAAGATATCGCCGAGAAAACGGGACTCGACATCTCTACCATCTCGCGCGTGTCGAACCAGAAATACGCCCAAACGTGCTGGGGAACCTTTCCGCTGCGCCATTTCTTCACCGACGGCTACACCACCGAGAGCGGCGAGGAACTCTCCACCCGAAAAATGAAGGTGGCACTCCGGGAAATCATCGACGGCGAAGACAAGGAAAAACCGCTGAGCGACGAGGCCCTGACCGCCCGAATGCGCGAAAAAGGCTTTCCGATTGCACGGCGCACAGTGGCGAAATATCGTGAACAAATGGGCATCGCCGTAGCGAGACTGAGGAAGGGTTAAAGGGTTAAGGGGTTAAAAGTTAAAGAATTTGGTGATTTAGAGAGAAACCATGAACGAAAAACAACTGATGATACTGGCCAAGGCCGTGAGCTCGATTTTTGCTCCGCTCTACCTGCCGCTGGTGGGTATGGCAGCCCTGTTTTTGCTCAGCTACCTGAAAATCATGCCCTGGCCGTTCAAGGTTTTCGTGCTCCTGCAAGCCTACATCTTCACCATTCTGCTGCCCTCGCTGCTCATCCGCTTCTACCGCCGCGCACAAGGCTGGCACGCCCACGAAATGGGACCTAAGGAACGGCTCATGGTGCCCTACATCATCAGCATCATCTGCTATTTCACGTGCTACTACACGATGACCGCGCTCCACATTCCACACGTCATCAGCAGCATCCTGCTCGCGGCACTGGCCATCCAAATCGTCTGCGCCATCATCAACGTGTGGTGGAAAATCTCGGCCCACTGCGCCACCATCGGAGGCTTCGCCGGCGCGCTCGTGGCCTACTCCGTCAAATGGTCGTTCAACCCCGTCTGGTGGCTCTGCCTCGTCATCCTCGTGGCCGGAATCGTGGGCACGGCTCGCATGACGCTGCGACAACACACGCTCTCGCAGGTGGTCGGCGGCTTCTGCGTCGGATTCCTCTGTGCGTTTTACGTGATATTCCGATTCTAATCCCATTTTTGACCCATTTGGGGCGTAGGCTGTAGATAAGTGTAGGTTTTTTTCTGGCGAAATCATTTGGAGATATTTCATTTTTATTGTATCTTTGCGGCAACAACGCAATTACTCAATAAAAACGCAAAAATTATGAAGAACAAAACAACCTTTTTGCTCATCGTTCTACTACTGAGCGGTATGAAAACGATTACGGCACAGCCAGTCGTCCCCTACCACCCGCTGGTGAAAGACGGTAAAACATGGAAGTGCCAGATTACGAAGCGAATGATTCCTGAGAAAATCGGCGACGTCGAAGCCTTCTACGACCAAACCACCACCTTCAGCCTGCGTGTGGGAGAGGATACTATCATTGCCGGAAAGAGCTACAAAAAGATATATGAGGAAATGACGGCGATAGACAAGCAACTGATCTACACCAATCCCAAGGAGGCCGCCGAGGAAATGGAGAAGTACTTGCATCAGGATGTCGGCATAACAACTCTCTATGACAAGTTTTTGAGAGAGGAGAACAAAAAAGTCTATGCACACAACAAGAGCACAGATACAGAATATCTGCTCTATGACTTTTCACTGTTGGCGGGGGAAAAAATTTCCAACGAGTTCCCGCTCGGCGAGGTTCAAATCAGTAGCATCGACACCATCGCCGCACAGGGACAATATTTTCGTCGCTATCACCTCGGCGAGAACGGTGGCTACGAACCGTTGTGGGTCGAAGGCATCGGTCATCCCGGTGGACCGTTCCATTCTGCAAATCACATGGTGAATGATGGTACTCTCTACGTGCTTTTGGCCTGCTATGAGGATGGCAAATGCATATTTACCAAGGACGATTTCTACAATCCAGCCGTGACTTCGCAAATCGGTGTCATCAAAAACGCCGAATCCGATGTCACCACTTTCGACCTGCAGGGCCGCCGCATTCCCGAAGGCATGAAGCCGCAGCGCGGCGTGTATATCCGCGAGGGGAAGAAGTTTGTGGTGAAGTGAGCGCAGAAAGAAGTCGCAAAATCATAAAAAACAATAATTAAGCGGGCTAAACCTTTGCGGTTTAGCCTTTTCTGCGTAATTTTGCGCTGATTAGACTAATCCATACAAAAATATTTCGCCATAATGACTCCGAAAATCAGCATCATCATGGGCAGCACCAGCGACCTGCCGGTCATGGAAAAGGCTGCCGCCTTCCTCGACGAGATGGAAATTCCGTTTGAAATGCAGGCGCTCTCGGCGCATCGCACGCCCGAGGCCGTAGAACAGTTTGCAAAAACCGCCGAAAGCCGTGGCGTTCAGGTGATTATCGCCGGAGCGGGCATGGCCGCCGCATTGCCGGGCGTCATCGCCGCACAAACCACGCTACCCGTCATCGGCGTGCCCATCAAGGGAATGCTCGACGGGCTCGACGCACTGCTCAGCATCGTGCAGATGCCGCCCGGGATTCCCGTGGCTACAGTCGCCGTGAACGGAGCCTTGAACGCCGCCATCCTTGCCGCGCAGATGCTCGCCGTGGACGATGCCAACCTTCGCCAGAAACTGGCCGACTACAAAGCAAACCTGAAACAGAAAATCGAGAAGGCCAACACCGATTTGGCCGACGTGAAATACAAATTCAAGACGAATTAGGTTTTTATGCAAAGAAGAAAAAGCTCTGAAGTCAAGGTGGGAAACCTGACTATTGGCGGCGACGCTCCGATTCGCGTGCAGTCGATGGCGACGGTTTCCACATTAGACACGGAAAACGCTGTGGCTCAGGCGATTAGAATCATCGAGGCCGGAGGCGAACTCGTGCGCTTCACCACGCAAGGCACGCGCGAGGCGGAAAACCTGCGCAACATCAAGGCGGAGCTGGTGAGGCGAGGCTACGACACGCCCATCGTGGCCGACGTGCATTTCAACGCGAACGTGGCCGACGTGGCCGCACGCTATGCCGACAAGGTGCGCATCAACCCCGGAAATTACGTCGATCCGGCGCGGAAATTCGACAAAATCGACTACTCGGACGAGGAATATGCCGAGGAACTGAAGAAAATCGAGCGGCGGCTGGTGCCGTTTCTCGACCTCTGCCGCGAACACCAGACGGCCATTCGCATCGGCGTGAACCACGGGTCGCTCTCTGACCGCATCATGTCGCGCTACGGCGACACGCCCGAGGGCATCGTGGAGAGCTGCATGGAGTTTCTGCGCATCTGCCAGCGCGAGCATTTCGACGACGTGGTGGTGTCGATCAAGGCGTCGAACACGGTGGTGATGGTGCATTCCGTGCGCCTGCTCGTCAGGGCGATGGACGCGGAAGACATGCACTATCCGCTGCATCTGGGTGTGACCGAGGCTGGCGAGGGCGAAGACGGTCGCATCAAGTCGGCGGTGGGCATCGGCGCACTGCTGGCCGACGGCATCGGCGACACGATTCGCGTTTCCTTGAGCGAAGAGCCAGAGGCCGAGATTCCCGTGGCCTACGCCATTCTGCAAGCCGCCCGCCTGCGCATCACCAAAACCGAGTATATCTCGTGTCCGGGCTGCGGTCGCACGCTCTACAACTTGCAGGAAACCATCGCCCGCGTGAAAGCCGCCACGAGTCACCTCACGGGTCTGAAAATCGCCATCATGGGCTGCATCGTGAATGGTCCGGGCGAGATGGCCGATGCCGATTATGGCTACGTCGGGGCTGGGCCGGGGCGAATCAGCCTCTACAAAGGAAAAAAATGTGTCGAAAAGAATATTCCTGAGGCAGAGGCCGTAGAACGACTGCTGCAACTCATCGAAACAGATCAAGAAAATAACAATAATGCAATAGCATGATGTTTTCTTCATATATTCCCAATCCGCATCGCTATGACCTCAGCGACCAAATCTATCGTCGTTGCGGTCGTTCTGGCGTTTTGCTGCCCAAGGTGTCATTAGGATTTTGGCATAATTTCGGGTCGGAAGATCCCTACGACCGCAGTCGTGCCATCACACATTATGCCTTCGACCACGGCATCACCCA
>DFHC01000127.1:6543-8149 GCA_002372575.1 bacterium UBA3734
TTTCGACTTGGCCAACAACTACGGACCGCCATACGGTTCTGCGGAGGAAACTTTCGGGCGACTGATGCAAGACGATTTCCGTGGGTATCGCGACGAACTTTTCATTGCCACGAAAGCAGGTTACGACATGTGGTCGGGTCCTTATGGCAACTGGGGTTCACGCAAATATCTCATGGCTTCGATAGACCAGTCGCTCAAGCGGATGAAACTCGACTATGTGGATCTTTTCTACAGCCATCGCTACGACCCTCTGACACCACTTGAAGAAACGCTTCAAGCCCTCGTCGATATTGTGCGTTCTGGCAAGGCTCTGTACGTTGGTATTTCACGATGGCCACTTGAGGCATTGCAGTTTGCCGATGAATATCTGCGCAAGCGCGATGTGCCGCCACTCGTCTATCAAGGTCGGTTGAACATGCTCGACCGCGAACCGCAAGAAAGCGGCGTTCTCGACTATTGCGAAAGGCACGGCATCGGATTTATTTCCTTCTCGCCACTTGCACAAGGACTGCTCACCGACCGCTATCTCACGGGCGTCCCCGACGATTCGCGCATGGCAAAAAATCGCTCTCTGAAGCCCGACAGACTCACACCAGAACTGCTCAAAAACTTGCGTGAATGGAATGCGGAGGCAGAAATTCAGCACCGCACGCTGGCCGAACACGCCATCCGATGGACACTTGACCAACACGGTGTGACATCGGCACTCGTCGGAGCCAGTAGCGTAAAACAACTGGCGCAAAACCTTCAAGCAACCCTCGGATAAACCATTTTACCCTGTTAGTGATGAAAAGAATCCTTCTCCTGCTCACCATTTGCCTCGTCGGAATGACTTCTGTCGCTCAAAACAATCGTCAGGAAAATCCCGAAGACCGACGAGTCCATATCGACTCGCCGACCATCCAACCGATGGTGAAGGTGGGAAAAGCCCTCGTTGAAGGCGATTCTATCCAGTATGTCGAGATGAACAACATCTACGTCTATCCGCCCAAGACGTTCAAGAGCGAAAAACAGCGACAGCAATACAACCGACTGGTGAACAACGTGAAAAAGGTGCTGCCCATTGCCAAGGAGTGTCGCGTCATCATCAGCGAAACCTACGAATATCTCCAGACCCTGCCTGACAAGAAAGCTCGCGATGCCCACCTGAAACTCGTGGAGCAAGACATCAAGCGCACCTACACGCCGCGCATGAAGAAACTCACCTATTCGCAGGGAAAACTACTCATTAAGCTCGTCGATCGCGAGTGTCACAGCACGTCCTACGGCCTCATCCAAGCCATTCTCGGACCCGTGAAAGCAGGTTTTTACCAGGCGTTTGCTTGGCTCTATGGTGCCAGCCTGAAGAAAAAATACGACCCCGAGGGCGTGGACCGACTGACGGAGCGAGTGGTGCGGCAGGTTGAGAGCGGACAACTTTGAAAAATAAAAGGAAAACTATTTCTTTTGTATTTCAATTTTTTCGTAACTTTGCACCCTCATTCAAGACATTCAACGAATTATGGAACACAAAAACTATAAGCGGACCACCGTCACGGCGGCGTTGCCCTATGCCAACGGCGGTGTCCACATCGGCCATCTGGCAGGCGTGTATGTGCCTGCCGAC
>DFHC01000021.1:0-2716 GCA_002372575.1 bacterium UBA3734
CGGGCCCCATGGACTACATACCGTCCTTCATAGCCCGCAAAAACGGCAGGGAACCCATAACCTATGACATAGATATCACCGAAAAATATCTGAAGGACACGTATGGCATCACCGTTTATCAGGAGCAGGTGATGCTGCTGTCACGCCAGCTTGCCAACTTCACCCGTGGTGAGAGCGACGCCCTGCGAAAGGCTATGGGTAAGAAGAAAAAGGACATCGTAGATGCGATGAAACCGAAGTTTATTGAAGGTGGCAAGAAGAACGGTCATGACCCGAAGGTGCTTGAGAAGATATGGGCTGACTGGGAGAAGTTCGCTTCCTATGCCTTCAATAAGTCTCATGCCGCGTGCTATTCGTGGGTAGCTTATCAAACGGCGTACCTCAAGGCGCACTATCCTGCTGAGTTTATGGCAGCCCTGCTGACGCGCCGCCGTTCGGACATCAAGGAAATAACCAAGCTGATGGATGAGTGTAAGGCACTGGGAATACCTACACTCGGACCTGATGTCAACGAGTCCGTTTATAATTTCGGCGTAAACAAGAAGGGTGAGATACGTTTCGGACTGGCTGCCATCAAGGGTATGGGTGACAATGTGTCACAATCCATCATCGACGAGCGCGAGAAAAATGGGCCTTATCAGTCGATTTTCGATTTCGTGCAGCGCATGAACTACAGCGTCGTCAACCGCAAGACGATGGAAAGTCTGGCACTGAGCGGTGCACTCGACGGCTTCGGACTGCCGCGTGAGACGTATTTCGCCTCGACCGACGGAAACAACACGTTCTTAGACAACATCGTGCGCTACGGTCAGCTCTATCAGGCCGAGCGCCAACAAATGCAAAACTCACTCTTCGGCGATTCGGCAGACGTGATGATTGCCACGCCCGCCGTGCCCGTCGCTGAGGCGTGGAACGACATTGAAAAGCTCAATCGTGAGCGCGAACTCGTGGGTATCTACCTCTCGGCCCATCCGCTCGACGAGTACGGCTTCATTCTGGAAACCATGTGCAACACACGCTGCAAGGAACTGGAAAACAAGGAGGCACTCGTTGCGAAAAAAGAAGTGACGCTTGGCGGTATCGTCGTTTCAGTGAAAGACCGCATGACGAAGAAAGGAAAGCCGATGGGCATTGTCACTATCGAGGATTTCGAGGATTCGGGTGAACTGGTTTTCTTCGACGAAGAATGGGGCAAATGGCGCGGTATGTTCATCGAGGGAAGCATGGTTTTCGTGCGTGGAAAATTCTTCCAGAAATACCCGGGCAGTTCGTTCGTTGATATGCGAATCGAGGAAGTGCAGTATCTGCAGACGGTGAAGGAGAAACGCGTGGAGCGGTTCACCATCTGTTTCGGACGTGACTCCATCGACGAAACAATAGCCGACGACCTTGCCACGCTTATCGACGAAAACCCAGGAAATACGGAGCTCTGCTTCCGCATCATTGACCATGAGCACGCCACCACCCTCGGCCTGAGAGCTGCAGAGAAGAGAATCGACGTGAACCGGAAGATTCTGAGCTATCTCGAATCCGCTGGGATGAGTTTCGATGTGAACTGACATGCTCATCGGAAGTTGGCACGCTATTTGTACGGAGGAAAAGTGAGACAGAAAACAATATTCACCAAAATTAAAGAAAAAAATCATGGAAGTAAAAATCACCAATGAGAATTTTGAGAGCTATCGCAAGGGCGAGCTGCCTCTCGTAGTGGACCTGTGGGCAACGTGGTGCGGCCCGTGCCGTATGCTCGGCCCCATCATCAGCGAACTCGCCGAGGACTACGACGGAAAAATCGTAGTGGGCAAGTGCGATGTCGATGAAAACGACGAAGTAGCCATGGAATTTGGCGTCCGCAACATCCCCACCGTGCTGTTTTTCAAAGGCGGCGAGCTGGTTGATAAGTTTGTGGGAGCTACCACGAAGGCTACGCTCGACGAAAAGTTCCGCGCACTGCTTTAATCGCTGCCGAAAACGCGTTTTACAAAAGTGTGCCCGCTCTGGAAAACAGTGGCGGACACACTTTTTTACGCCTTTTTTCGCAGATGATACATGATTTGCTCCACCACCTGCATGGCCCAGTTTCCGTCGTTGCCCACGTGCAGACGGAATGGGTCTTGGTGGCCTTTCGTTTTGATTACTACGTCATACTCGTTCGGCAGATAGGGTATGGCGTTGTTGTAGAACGTCACGTCCTCGACCTCACTTTTCATCACTTTTTCGCCGTCGATGACGAAGAATTCGTCGCTGTCGTACACCAGCAGCACGCCTACGGCCTCGTTGCCGCGCGTGGCATCGAGCAGCACGAAATCGTCGGGGTCGCCGTAGCGGGCAATCAGCTCGTCGAGTGTCTGTGTATTGATGTTTTTTTCCATAATCGCTGTTAATTATCAATGATCAGCTTTCGCGTTCCGTCGGCCTCCTCGCTGATTTCCACGCGCAGCGTGTCGTCGGGCAGCAGTTCCTCGATGAGTTCGGGCCATTCGATGAGGCAGAGCGCGTCTTTTCGGTAGAAATAGTCTTCGTAGCCCAGGTCATAGACTTCCTCGAGCCGCTTGATGCGGTAGAAATCGAAGTGGAAAATGGCCCCCTCCAACCTCCCCCCGACGGGGGAGGCTTCTTTTTGGGACGTGGGAATGCTATATTCATTCACCAGCGCGAACGTCGGCGACGTCACCGTGTCGGTCACGCCCAATTCCTCGCAAAGTGCTTTGATAAA
>DFHC01000021.1:2879-4483 GCA_002372575.1 bacterium UBA3734
ATATTTTCAATTCTGATTTCCATTTTTTTATACGCGTAAGAAAATTTTATTTCGATATAAGATAAGAAGAATCACAAACACGATGGCTGCGTTCGACAGCATCAGCAGCGCGGGATAGTACGCCCCGACGTAGGTTTCAAGGCCGTGCAACAGCGAGTGGCTCACGCTTGAGAAGTTGATGACGAGCGACACGACATAGGCCGTGATGCTGTTCATTCCATAGATTTTCAGCAGTGTCAGACCGCGACGATGACCGCGACAGTCAATCCAGTAGTAAAACAGCCACGTGAGCAGGAAGCAGTAGCCGCTGCTGACGAGCACCATCGAACTCGTCCAAATGCGCTTGATGACGGGATGGATGCCGTTCAAAAGCCAGCCGCAGAGAGCCATTGCGATGCCAATGGCGAAGAGCAACACCAGTTTGCGCCGCTGTGCGAGTGAACTTTTCAGAATTTCACCTGCGAAAACACCCGTCATCACCGTCACGATGAAGTTGAGGCTACTCAAAATCCACGTGTAATTGTAGCCGTTGGCGAAAACCACTGCGCCATCGACCACTTGCGCACCGTCGCGGAAGCGTCCGAGCACCCATCGGTCGATGATTTCAGCGAGATTTCCTTCGGGTGTGTAGTTGCCGCCGCCGTAGCCGCCGATGGTGACGAACTCCATCGCTCCCCAGTAGGCAAGCAGAAGAATGACGGCAATCGCCACCTGCGTCCAAATGCGGGTGTTCAGAAAAATGATGGCGGCGAAGATGTAGCCCACGGCGATGGCTTGAAGCGTGTTGGAAAAAAGGTAGATGCGCTGTGGGTCGAGGCCGAGCAGATTGCCCTGACAAACCATTCCGAGCAGCCAAAGCAGCAAAAAACGACGCGCCAGACGGCGATTAAGCCCTTCGCGCCCTGTTCCGTTGCGATATTTCGCCAATGAATAGGGAATCGTCGCTCCCGACATAAACATAAAAAGCGGCATCACCAAGTCCCAAAACGAAAACCCTTGCCAGTCTTTGTGGGTGAAGTGCTGCATCAGCGAGTCGAACCAACTGGCATCGACAGCTGGCCGCAGTTTCCAAAGAAATTCCTCGAAAACTACGAGAAGAATCAGGTCGAATCCTCTCAACGCGTCCAGTGAGTCGAGTCGTTTGTTCATTTTTTCAATTTGGTGAGACTTTATCGTTTTCGCGGCGTGAGCGTCACGAGCGGGATGAGCATTTCCTCCATCGAGATGCCGCCGTGCTGGAAGGTGTCGCGATAGTACGAGACGTAGTAGTTGTAGTTGTTCGGATAGGCGAAAAACGCGTCGCCCGTCGCGAAAACGTAACTCGTCGAGAGGTTCGGCGCAGGCAGTTGGGCGCGATGCGGCTCCTTAATCGTAAAAACCTCTTTCGGGTTGTAGCTCAGGTTTTTGCCCAATTTGTAGCGCAGATTCGTGTTCGTGTTGCGATCGCCGATGATTTTGATGGGTTTCGAGGCACGAATGGAACCGTGGTCGGTGGTGATGACGACCTTGTAGTCGCCCTGCGAGAGCAGTTTCAGCACCTCGGCCATCACCGAATGGCGGAACCACGAGAGCGTAATCGAGCGGTAGGCCGACTCGTTGTTGGC
>DFHC01000072.1 GCA_002372575.1 bacterium UBA3734
AGCTCGGCACCAGCCTTGAACTTGGCAACCTTCTTGGCCTCAATCTTGATCTTAGCCTTAGTAGCAGGGTTGATGCCTTCGCGAGCGGGGCGCTCGTTCACAGCGAATGTGCCAAAGCCAACCAGTGAAACCTTATCACCAGCAATCAGAGCTTCTTTTATGGCAGCAATCGTAGCATCCAGAGCCTTCTTTGCATCCACCTTTGAGATAGCTGCACCTGCAGCGATTTTCTCAACTAATTCTGTTTTGTTCATAATTCTTGTAAGTTTTAAAAGTGTAAAAATAGAGTTACTTTAAAAATTTGACGCAAATATAAGGCAAAGTATTCAGAAAACAAGCAAAAAACACGAAAAAATGCATTTTTTGTTGAAAAAAAAGTGCTAAAAGCCTCTTTTTGAGTGGTAAGACGGATATTTTTCGTAATTTTGCACCACAAACGTTATTTATCAAAAACAAAGAGAATGTTACAGAATATACCTGTTGTAACGAGGAATTTGCTCATCATCAATTTCTTGGTTTTTGCTGCTGATTTCGTGCTCCAGATGTACGGCATCCATATTTCCTATTTTGGAGGTCTGCATTTCTTTGGCTCGCCCGGTTTCCACCTTTATCAGTTCGTGACCTATCAGTTCATGCATGGCAGCTTCACGCATATATTCTTTAATATGTTCGCGCTGTGGATGTTTGGCTGCGTGATAGAGCGCATGTGGGGGCCGAAGCGCTACCTGATATACTATCTGGTGTGCGGCATAGGTGCCGGAGTGTGTCAGGAGCTGGTGCAGTTCCTCATGGGCAGCTATAGTCTCACCATCGGTGCTTCGGGTGCCGTCTATGGCATTCTGCTGGCCTTCGGCATGATGTTTCCTGAAGAGCGCATGTTCGTGTTCCCCCTGCCTATGCCCATCAAGGCCAAGTGGTTCGTGGTAGGCTATGCCTGCATCGAGCTGTTCTCAGCCATCAACTCGGCTGGCGACGGCGTGGCTCACATGGCGCATCTGGGCGGCATGCTCTTTGGCTTCCTGCTCATTCGCTACTGGCAACGCCATCCCTATCAGGACTTCGACCTGAGCGATGTGCGGCAGTTCATGGACCGTTTTGGCGAGCGCGCGTGGCAAAGGCGCAAGCCGAAGCCCGGGCCGCAGCCGCGACAGGAGACCGATATGGAGTATAATGCGCGCAAGCAGCAGCGCCAGGCCGAGATTGACAAGATTCTGGACAAGATTCGCGTCAGTGGCTACGACAGTCTGACGAAGGATGAAAAGCAGCGACTCTTCGACGCAAGTCGCGACAACTGATGAAACACCTGAAAGCCTTCTTTCTGAACCTCATTGCGGGGGCCAACATCATGACCATTGTCTTGATGCTCTTGGCTGGCTATAGCGACCATCTTTCGCCTGTGCAGTTTCCGCGACTGTGCTGCATGGGCATGGTCTTCCCCTTCACCGTGGTGGCCAACTTGCTGTTTGTCGCAGTCTGGGCGTTCCTCAGTTGGCGGCGGTTGCTGATTCCCATTGTGGGATTTCTCTTGGCTTTCCCACCTATTCGTATTTATATGCCCCTGCACGCCCGCGCGGAAGTGCCGGAGGAGTCGCTTTGCGTAATCAGCTACAACGTGTGCGGATATGGCGGCAACTATAAGTATGAGCATGCCTTCGATACCGTGTTCAGCTATCTGAAGTCGAAACGTCCCGACATCGTTTGCATTCAGGAGGACAACGATGAGAAGAAACAGAGAGCGTTTGAACGCTGGGGCGAATATTTCGAATATGCCGACACGTTCAACGTGGGCAAGTCGAAAATGAAGAACTATGTGGGCTTTTACACGCGTTTCCCCATCCTCAAGAGAGAAGTCATTCCCTATGAGTCGCCCACTAACGGCTCGGTGGCCTACTTTCTGAAAATGGGAACCGACACGGTGATTGTGATTAATAGCCATTTGGAGACCTCGCACCTCAATGCGAGCGATCGCAACCGGTATCAGGAAATGATCGAAGGCGATATGCAACGCGACACCGTACAGGCCGAGACTTTCGCGCTGATGGCGAAACTGAGCGAGGGCATGCAAATCAGGGCCCGTCACGTGGAGATCATCCACCAGTATATTGAGGACCATCGGCAGTATCCCGTCATTTCGTGCGGCGACTTCAACGATACCCCCATCTCATACGCCCGACATACAATGGCCAAAGGACTGAACGATTGTTTCGTTGAGGCAGGCCGAGGGCTGGGCTTCTCTTTTAACAGGAAAGGATTCAACGTCCGCATAGATCACATGATGTGCTCCGACCACTTTGAGCCCGTCGTCTGCGAAATCGATAATAAGATGGATGCCAGCGACCACTATCCGCTGCTTTGTTGGCTGAAAATGAGGGCAAAATGATGGGAAATGAGGGAAAAACCTTAAAAAATGTGCAATAATAGGGTGGAAATTTTTCGAAACGTAAAAAAATAGCTATATTTGCAGGCTAATTTGCATAAAATCAGTAAATAACATAAAAAAAACAATGCAAAACAAAGGATTAGTAAAGACAATTGCAGTGGCACTTGTGCTGCTCTGTTGCTTCTATCTCTCCTTCGGACTTGTGACTAAACATTACAAGAACAAGGCAGAGGCTATGGGCGCTGAAGCAGGACAGGAGTATCTCGATTCGTTGAAGAACGAGAAAGTCTATCTCGGCGTCTATACGCTGAAGCAGTGCCAGGAGATGGAAATCGGTCTCGGATTGGACCTGAAAGGTGGTATGAACGTGATTATGGAAGTGTCAGTTCCCGATGTAATCGACGTACTGGCCGACCACAAGCAGGATGCTGCCTATCAGAAGTCGCTGGCTGAGGCCAAAAAGGACGAGGAGACAAGTCAGGACGACTTTATCTCACTCTTCATCAACCGTTGGAAGCAAAACGCACAGGGACGCGGTCTGGCTGAAATCTTCGCCACCCAGCAGATGAAGGGCAAGGTGAGCACCCAGTCGAGCGACTCCGAGGTTGAGAGCGCCATCCGTGCTGAGGTACAGAGTGCAGTGGACAACTCGTTCAACGTGGTCCGCAACCGTATCGATAAGTTCGGCGT
>DFHC01000111.1:0-15410 GCA_002372575.1 bacterium UBA3734
GGATTGGCGTTGTAGGCATCGACGATGAGATGGTTCGAGGCGGTTTCGCTGAGTTGCGAGCGGTTGTTCGAGGGCTTGTAGTGCTCGATGGCATGGCAGATTTGCTCAGGCGCAACGGCAAACTGCAGTCCCACGGTGACGGCGGCCAGCACGTTCTGAATGTTGTAGTCGCCCACGAGTTGCGTCTGAATCTCGTACCATTGTTGCTCTTCTCCGCGTTCTTCGAGGTCGAGGCCGTTCTCGCACCAGCGCAGGTGGAGAAAGGGGGTGTGAAGTGTGTGGTCTTTGATGATTTCGCCCACCACGCAGCCGTCGGTATTGTTCGGGTTCGTGCTGTAGGGCGACACCCACGCGTTTTCGGGCAGAATCGAGGTCAGTTGCTCGTCGTCGGCATTGATGAAGATGACACTTTCGTCGTGCGTGGCAAGGAATTGATAGAGCTCGCCCTTCGTCTGGAGCACGCCCTTGAGCGAGCCGAATCCCTGCAAATGGGCCTTTCCCACGTTGGTGATGATGCCGCAGGTGGGCTCGGCGGTCTCGGCCAGCGTACGAATGTCGCCCGGATGGCTCGCCCCCATTTCAATGATGGCGATTTCGTGGTCGGCAGTCAGTCGGAAGAGCGTCTTCGGCACGCCCACGTCGTTGTTGAAATTGCCTTCGGTGGCCAGCACGTTGTATTTCTCGGCCAAAACGGCACGAATCAGCTCTTTCGTGGTGGTTTTCCCGTTCGTTCCCGTGATGCCGATGACGGGAATGTGGAACTGCCGACGATGCTCGCGAGCCAGCATTTTAAAGGTCTTCAGCACGTCGGGCACGAGGAGGAGGCGAGTTGAGTGTTGAGTGTTGAGCGTTGATAGTTTGGCCTTTTCGACAACGGAAGGGTCATCGACCACGGCCAGTGCGCAGCCCTTTTCCAGAGCTTGCAGGGCAAATTGGTTTCCGTCGAACGACTCGCCTTTCAGTGCGAAAAAGATGCTTCCCTCGGGACAGTCGCGGCTGTCGGTCGTCACGACGGGATGCTGTTTGTAGAATTCGTATAGTTCCTTGATATTCATAATTGATACAACTTTCCATCTGCAAAGTTACGAAATAAAACGCGAGATTGCAAATTCTTCGCGTGATAAGTTCTTGAATCAAGAAAATTTTGTAATTTTGCACGTGGATATGAACCATAGCATCAACGTGAGGGGGCGACTCCTCGACTTAGAGAAGCCTGTGGTGATGGGCATCCTGAATGCCACGCCCGACTCTTTTTTCAGCGGTAGCCGCATGCAGACGGAGCGCGAGATTGCCGAGCGAGCCCTGCAGATTGTGGCCGAGGGCGGCAGCATCATCGATGTGGGAGCGTTTTCGACGCGACCCGGTGCAGAGGAAGTTCCGGCAGACGAGGAAATGCGGCGCCTGCAGATGGCGTTGCAAATTGTGCGTCGTGAGGTGCCCGAGGCCGTTGTCAGCGTGGATACGTATCGCCCGTTGGTGGCGCGCCGTTGCGTGGAAGAGTGGGGCGCCGACATCGTGAACGACGTGTCGGAGGGCGGTCGGACGGGTATCGTGGGCGTGAAGATTCACGAAGAGGAGTCGATGTTTGCAACGGTGGCGCGTTTGGGCGTGCCCTACATCCTGATGTCGGTGCAGCCAACGATAGAAACGATGCTGAAAACATGGGCTGATGACGTGCTCCAGCTACGCGCACTCGGCCAAAAAGACATCATTCTCGACCCGGGTTTCGGCTTCGGCAAGTCGCTCGATGAAAACTATGCCGTGATGAGTGAGCTGGAGAAACTCACGGTGATGGGACTGTCGCTGCTGGTGGGCGTTTCGCGCAAGAGCATGATTTGGAAAATGCTCGGCGGCTCGCCCGAAACAGCCCTCAACGGCACGACGGCACTCCACGCGATTGCGCTGCAGAAAGGCGCCCGAATCTTGCGCGTACACGATGTGAAGGAGGCGGTGGAAACCGTGGGAATTGTTAAAAGGTTAAAAGTTAAAGGGTTAAGGAGTTAAAGGGTTAAGGAGTTAAAGGGTTAAGGAGTTCCTCCTTCCTCGCTCCTCGACGAAAATTGTAATTTGTCAAATTGTAAATTGTAAATAGAAACTATGCCATTCGATTTCGGAATCAAGGACATCATCGACATTCTGCTTGTCGCCTTTATGCTCTACTACGTCTATCGACTGATGAAGGAGAGCCGTTCGCTGAACGTGTTCAGCGGCATCATGGTGTTTGTGCTGATTTGGCTGCTCGTGAGCCAGGTTTTCGAGATGAAACTGATGGGCAGTATCCTCGACAAACTGGTCAGCGTGGGAGTCATCGCCCTCATCGTGCTCTTTCAGGACGAAATCCGCAAGTTTCTCTATTCGCTTGGCGCACACGAGCGATATCGCTCACTGTCGCGATTCTTCAAGTTTAGGCATCATAAAGACGGAAACGCCGAAGACAAAGAGACGATTATGCCGATTGTGATGGCCTGTATGAACATGGCGCGGCAGAAGGTGGGCGCACTCATCGTGATGGAGCGCGGCGTGGCCCTCAACGACATCGTGGACACGGGAGAACGCATCGACGCACGCATCAACCAGCGACTCATCGAAAACATCTTTTTCAAGAATTCTCCGCTGCACGACGGTGCACTGATTGTCTCGAAAAAGCGCATCAAGGCCGCCGGCTGCATTCTGCCCGTGAGCCACGACCACAACATTCCGAAGGAACTGGGTCTGCGCCACCGTGCCGCAATGGGCATTTCGCAGGAGAGCGACGCCGTAGCCATCGTGGTTTCGGAAGAAACGGGGCGCATCAGTGCAGCCATCCACGGCCATTTCCGCCTGCGGCTCTCGGCTGAGGAGCTGGAATCGCTGTTGGCGAAGGAGATTAGGTGATTAGTGGAATATTAGTATTCTGCTTTTAACCTACCCATCAGCCATAAATGACCTCGTATGGGCTCACCTTTCTTGGGCTTGTGATCAAAGAAAATGACTTTTGCATACAGAGGAATCTCCGTTCCTTCGCTTTCCTCATCACGCAAGACCAAAATGGGAATACGATATAGTGGACATCCCCAAAAATCTATTGTTTTCGCCCTCCCCTGCACAGGTGACTGAAATTCTCCGCAAGAAGGATAAGCATCGTTGTTTTGCAGCAGGGCGACAAGATTCTTGGCAGCAATTGTGACGGGTTTTACGGAACCATCTTTCAGGTATTTAACTTCATCACCTGGTGCTGTATAGAATTTTACTGCATCTTCCCCTTCTATCTTAAACTCCCACTCCTCTTTCGGAACGGTTTCAGAATTGAGCGCTAAAGCGGCTATTTGAAATGTGTACTTTTCTCCTATTTTATACTGGCTTTTCCGAGCATAATAATCAATATCGTGAAAACTCAAATCTCCGTGAGCATTTTCACCTGTTAAAACTGCTTCAATCCCAGATTCAAATTCATCTATTCGTGTCAGTTGCAACTCGATTTCCGTCCCGTCATAAAAGGCTGGAAATATTGTTTTTAATTCATTAGAATCCTCTCTACAGACTATGACACCTTGTATGCCAACACCATCCCTGATGTAATTGATTCCTATCGTTGGAATGTTCACTCTATTTCCGTGTCCATCTATCTCTTCTATTTCTCCTTTCAAACATGGCTTTCCTCGCCTCGTCAGTATCTTTGCGAAACCGATGATGGAGTCCTCTAAATCTGAGCTGTCGCAAACACTCTCCCAGTGGTCTCCGTGAGATGGGTTGTCATCAAATACTTCCTCATCGACATCGTCTTCATCCCACCTTTGCTCGTTCAAATCTCCGTACAACTTGGCCAGCTTTTGTGCGATATCTGGTGATAGCAGTTCGCCTGAATGGCCATTTCTCCAGTCAATTTCCGGAATATTCTTTTCCAGCGTTTCTACATCAAGAGCAGGCTTTTTGTCAGCGGGGGCATAATCATAGCAATCAATGTCAACATAGTGTTTTTTGTTTGTTGTACCTGCCCAATCGTCGGCCTCATAAGGCTCTGAGGTAAAGGTGCCCATAAAGACAATGCCAGCATTCTCATCTCCCGTTCTCAGCATATAATAGAAGTCGCCTTCGTGGGCTTGTTCCCATTCATAGATGGCCCAACCCATACCAAATCCATCAGGATATTCGGACACAGCCTTGCGGTACGCATCTAAACTGAAACCGCTGATAGTCGGATTCCATCTCAAAAGAAAGGTTTTGACAAATTTATTTTTCATAACTTTTCACCTTTTGAATTTATATGCCTTTTATCACTTCTCTGCCTATAAGTTTGGCTAGTTGCGCTCCAATATTGGAATCTGCAAATATTGCGGCCCAATGATTTTCAAATATAGGATTATTCCGGTCAAAAAAACCATTGGAATCTGCCTTATACAGTACGAGGCGTTCTTTATCGCAAATTCCCATAAATGTTGAGCGTAGCAATTTTGCGTAAGACCAGCCCTGTTCAAACGCCTTTTGTAACTCCTGCACTGGAGCCATGTCGAGTTTTGCCTCAATGATCATGGGTGCTGTTTCAAAATGTTTCTTGCCACGCGGAAAAAACACAAAATCGGGAATAGCCTTTTCCTTGCGACCTGCTTTGAGCAGTAATTGGCGTGTCCAGTCAGAATTGGAATAGCCCAATTTCTTCAACGTGGGGATTAAAATGTTTTCTTCAACGTCTTTTTCTAAATTGATTTCTCCGAAATCAACGTTTACACCTTCAAATAATCGTGGAAGTTGTGTCGTATCACCACCCTTCTCTCTAATCATTCTCAATAATGCTGCATAATTTTCAGATGTAAGTTCTATGCCATTGATGCCTTGTAGATTGCGCCTCACTATCGGAATTTGTGACATATGTGAATCCTCTTTCAAGTCTTTGAATGAAAGAGGTGGAACTTTAATGCCGTCGCGCACGGTTGTACGGCAATGGTAATAGTCGAAAGGATTGAAGAAACCACCGCTGTCGGAACGCCATATCGAGTGGATATAGCTTCTTGGCGAGGTACAATATACAACGACAATGTCACCCCTTCTCGTTCTTTCATTACAAGCCCAAATCGCCCTCTTATTGCCTTGTGGTGCGATGCCTAAAGAATCGAGAAATGCAAAATCTCCCACTCCTGCTCCTGTTAGCCAGACATTTGTAGGTTTTGGTAGAGTCGTATCCTTTGATTCTTCAATAAGCAAATTGGCAAAATCGTAGATACACGCACAGAGTTCTGCGTCTGTCAACTCGTTTTCCTGCTGAAAGGTATTCAGAGATTCACAGAGGTCAAAATAGTAGTCAAGGTATTCCTTATAGTCGTTTGAACGAGGTATGGTAGGGAGACTTATTCCCAAGGCACTGCAGTTTCGTTGAATGACATCGAATCTTTTCGGCAGGAGAATAGGCTTGAAGAACTTAAATGAATAATAAAGTAGCAAGGAGAAGAAGGAGATACTTGCTGCTTTCTCGCGATATTGCTCTTTTTTCAACACATATGAACCTTCTTCAAGAACAACTTGGTTGTCATTCGTATATTCAATTTCCCCTTTGTTGTCGCACTTTGGGCGAAGTATGTCATATTCTTTCACAAAAATTCTAAAAGACTCCCTGTCCCACTTGTCGGGAATCAATCCACGCTGAGAAAGATTAGTTCCCCATAGCCAAAGGAAACGGTCAATTTCTTCCCTAAAATTATCTTTAACAGGGTCTGCACCCCACTTTGAAGAATATTTCCATATGGCGAATGCTCCGTCGGAAATGTTTTCTACTTCGGGGTTAAAAAGATCTATACAAGCTTTTCCATCAGGGCTTTGCTTGTACATTTTCCACAACTGCTTGTTCATAATGGTTTTTGTTAATTGGTTAAATGGTCTTCGAGTTCAGCACTTCAGATGAAGACATCAAAAATACGTGGACTCATTACTTCGTTCACGCTTTCAGAGGTATTGGGGATAACCTATCTATCTAAACGAGTATTAGCCCACGCTGCCGCGTGAGCATTAACTTCTTTCTTGATAGATTTTCGTTCAATTCCCCAATTGTCTGAAAAGCAAGAATCAAAGCTAACGCTTTTCTATCTATATGTTTTTTGTCTGTTTTACGTCATAGGCTTTTGAAAATTAAAAGTGAAAAGTGAAAAATTAAAAATTATCTATTGTCAATAAATGGTTGAATGTTGAGTTTATTTTATGGTTTAGTGTTTAATCGGTCGAGGAATTCGGAATATTTCAGAATTGGGATTCCTGCGTGACTATGTAGGTCTGTCAAATCCTTGTCGCCACTGATGATATAGTCAGCTTCTATCGTCTCTGCCAGAGAGAGCAAAAACAAATCTTTTGAATCTCGGATGTTGGATTTAGCTTGATGATTAACGGTTACGAAATGGCAGTATGCCTGAATGATGGCCAACAATTCTTCAAGGTCGGCTGGACTGATGTGCTTGCGTATTTTATCGCGTTTGGCCACGTCGCAAATCTCGCTGATGAGGGCGGAACTTACATAAATGTCTATTTGCTCATCAACCAGAAGTTGACGAACTAATTGTTTTCGATGTCCGATTAGGAATGAAATCCAAACGTTCGTGTCGATGACAATCTTCATTTCCTATTTTCCGTATCTGACGGCTCTGACCTCGTCCATAATGTCATCCTCGCTGAGGGTTGGAGGCTCAGGGCGACTTTCTACAAAACGGTCGAGCAGTTGCTCACGGGTCTCCGTTTGCCATCCAAACTTGCGTATAAGCTCGCGAAACAGCGACCAATCGGCCTTGGGCACGTTCACGTACACGCCTTGTAGTGTAGTACTATTCATCATTGCTCTGTCCTTTCTTTGATTGGATAAGTAATTTACATCCGCAAAGATACGACAAAAATGCGTAGCTTCCAAAAATTTCGCATTTTTTTTAAAGGCGAACACGATGCCTCACAGCAGTATCAACCCCGCAAACGCGGCGAAGCCAATCATCTGTATCGGATTGATTTTCACGTATTTCGTGCCTACAAACGTGGCGGCGAACAGGGCTGTGCTAATCCAGAAATGCCAGGGATTGCCGCTCATCGACGAGAAGTTGTCGGCGTTCATCAGCAAGAGCGTGGCGGCAGCGAGCAGACCCACGACCACGGGGCGCAGGGCCATCAGAACGCTCTGCACGATGGGATGGTTTGTGTAGTGCATAAACATCTTGCTGATGAGAATCATCAGAATCAGCGAGGGCAACACCAGTGCAAACGTGGCCGTGGCGGAGCCGAGCACAGCCATCATGCCGCCGAATCCGGCCTTTTCCGCCGCCGCATAGCCACAATAGGTTGCCGCATTGATGCCGACGGGGCCGGGAGTCATCTGCGAAATGGCCACGATGTTCGTAAACTCGGCGGTCGAGAGCCATCCGTGCTGCACCACCGTTTCGGTCTGGATGAGCGAGAGCATTCCGTAGCCGCCGCCGAAGCCGAAGAGGCCGATTTGGAAAAACGTCAAAAATAATTGCAGATATACCATAGGGATTTACAATTTAACAATGTACAATATACAATTGATTTTCAATTTTTCAATTCTTCCTCCGTTGGGCTGATGAATTTTCCATAGAGGTAGCCGCCAAGGGCTGCCGCGATGATGATGAGAATCGGATTGACGCCGAGCAGCCAGATGAGCAGTGCCGTGACGATGGGAATCCAGCAGTTCGACAGCGTGATGTGGGCGCTTTTGGCCAGATTGAACGTGGGCACGGCAATCAGCGCGACCACCGCCGGACGGATGCCGTTGAAGGCCGACTGAATCCAGGGCACGTCCATAAACTTGTGGAAGAAGGCGGCGATGAGCAGAATGATGAGGAACGAGGGCAGGGCAGCACCCGATGCGGCGGCCAAGGCTCCTGTTTTTTTGCGCAGGCGATAGCCGATGAACGTCGAAATGTTGATGGCGAACACGCCCGGACAGCTCTGAGCCACGGCGATGAGGTCGAGAAATTCCTCTTTCGAAATCCAGTGGTGCTTATCGACCACCTCGGCCTCGATCATCGGAATCATCGCGTAGCCGCCTCCAAACGTGAAGGTGCCGATTTTGCTGAATGTCTTGAAAAGTTCAAAGTTCATAGTTCGCGGAGTGTTAAGAGTGAAGTGAGGAATGATTTCCCTCAATCCATTTACGGGCATTCACGAAAGCCTCGATCCACGGGGTCACCTCGTCTGCCTGGCGATTTCGCGGATACCACGCGTTTTGCCACGGGAAGATGGCGCGCTCCAAGTGGGGCATCATTGCCAGATGGCGTCCGTCGGCCGAGCAGATGCCTGCCACGTCGTAGTCGGAGCCGTTGGGGTTGGCGGGATAGTCGTGGTGGTTGTATTTTGCAACGATGTGGTAGTGGCTTTCGGGCTCGGGCAGCGCGAATCGACCTTCGCCGTGGGCTACCCAGATGCCGAGTTTCGAGCCGCTGAGCGAGCGCAGCATAACGCTCTCGTTTTCAGGGATTTGCAGCGTGAGGAAATTGCTCTCGAACTTCTGCGACACGTTGTGGAGCATTTTTACATTTGACGATTTGACGATTTGACGATTCGCTGTGCTTTCAAAATTGTCCAATTGTGAAATGGTCAAATGGTCCAACAGCCCCAGTTCCACCATCAGCTGGCAGCCGTTGCAGATGCCAAGCGAGAGCGTGTCTTCGCGGGCATAGAAGCGGTCGAGGGCCTCCTTCGCCTTCGGGTTGTAGAGGAACGCACCGGCCCATCCTTTGGCCGAGCCGAGCACGTCGCTGTTTGAAAAACCGCCGCAGAACACAATCATTTGCACCTCGTCGAGCGTCTCACGACCCGAAATCAGGTCGGTCATCATTACGTCTTTCACGTCGAAGCCCGCCAGATAGAGCGAATAGGCCATCTCGCGCTCGCCATTCGTACCTTTTTCACGAATGATGGCGGCTTTTGGGGTGGTGGGTGTTGGGTGTTGGGTGCTGGGTTTTTTCCAGCGGTCGGGATTGAGGCCGTATTGCCTGAGTTTCCCCGTGAATCCGCGCGGGAAGAGCATTTCCACGGGTTGCTGTTTGTAGTTTTTCGCGCGTTCGTCGGCCATGCCGTTAAAGCTTTGTTTCGTGTCGAGTTGGTGGCTGGTTTCGTACCATACGTCGCGCAGGTGGTCGATGTCGAGCGTGAGGGTGTTGGGTGTTGGGGTGTTGGGTGTTGGGGTGTTGGGTGTTGAGGTGTTGGGTGTTGAATCGAAAACGATTTCCATCGTGCGCCCGCTCTCCACGGGATAGCCGATTTTTGCGAAGCCCACGCCCACGTCCTCGAGAAATTCGCGCAGGTCGTTCCGATGTGCGTCGCTCACCTGAATCACCACGCCCGGATTCTCGGCGAAGAGCGTTTTCAAGATGTCGCCGTCGTGGCAGAGGTCGTGCAGGTTCACGTGCAGCCCGCCGCGCGTGTTGGCGAAGGTCATTTCGAGGAGTGTCGTAATCAGTCCACCGGCGGAAATGTCGTGTCCGGCCATCACCCATCCGCGCCGAATCAGCTCCTGCACGGCGTTGAAGCAATCGACGAAATAGTCGGGATTCTCCACCGTCGGCACGTCGCTGCCCACCTTTCCAAGGCTTTGCGCGAAGGCCGAGCCGCCCAGTCGCTGCTCGCAGAACGAGAAGTCGATGTGGTAAAGCGATGAGCGCTTGTCGGGTACGATGACGGGCGAGACAACCTTGCGCACGTCGCTCACCTCACCGCCGCTGCTCACGATGACCGTGCCCGGGGCGATGATTTTCTGGCCGTCGGGATATTGCTGCGTCATGGAGAGCGAGTCCTTGCCCGTCGGCACGTTCACGCCGATGGCTCGGCAGAAGTTGCTCAGCGCCTCGACGGCCTTGTAGAGCCGCGCATCTTCGCCTTCCTGCGAGCGACAGGGCCACATCCAGTTGGCCGAGAGCGACACGCTTTTCAAACCGTCCGTAAGCGGTGCCCACACGATGTTCGTGAGCGATTCGGCCACGCTGAGCACGCTGCCGGCCTCGGGCGAGGCCAAACCAGCCTGTGGGGCGTGTCCAAGAGCCGTGGCAATGCCTTTTCGACCACGGAAATCGAGTGCCACCACGCCGCAGTCCGACAGCGGCAGTTGCAGCTCGCCCTGACACTGCTGTCGGGCGATTTTTCCCGTCACCGAGCGGTCGACCTTGTTCGTCAGCCAGTCTTTGCAGGCTACGGCTTCGAGGCGGAGAACTTTTTCCAAAGCCCCCCCTACTGCCCCCGAGGGGGCTTCATTACCATTTTGTTGGACATTTGTGTCCCCCTCGGGGGACGACAGGGGGGCTTTGTATATGACTGGTTCATAGTTTCTTTCCACCGTCGTATCTTTCATCACAGTCTTCGGCGAATGGCCGAACATTTGCGCCACGTCGAGGTCGAAGGGTTTTGTGTTGTCGTCTTGCTTGAATGAGAAATGGGCGTCGCCTGTGGTTTCGCCCACCACGTAGAACGGTGCCCGCTCGCGCTCGGCAATCTTCCGAACGTATTCTATATGCTGTTCGTCGATGAGCAGTCCCATTCGCTCCTGGCTCTCGTTGGCAATGATTTCCTTGGCCGAGAGCGTTCGGTCGCCGATGGGCAGCTTCGCCATGTCGATTTCGCCTCCGCAGTCCTCCACCAGCTCCGAGAGGCAGTTCAGATGGCCTGCAGAGCCGTGGTCGTGGATGGAAACGACGGGGTTGTCGTCCGATTCCACGAGGGCGCGCACGAGGTTATAGGCTCGCTTCTGCATTTCGGGATTGGCTCGCTGCACGGCGTTCAGCTCGATGCCGTTGGAGTAGCGACCCGTATCCACCGACGAAACCGAGCCGCCGCCCAGTCCGATGCGATAGTTGTCGCCGCCCACCACGACCACCTTGTTGCCCTTCTGCGGCTCTTTTTTCAGGCAGTCGCGCTTCTTGCCGTAGCCCACGCCGCCTGCCAGCATAATCACCTTGTCGTAGGCGTAGAGAGTTTGGGGGGCTTGGTATTCAAACGTCAGCACCGAGCCCGCGATGAGCGGCTGGCCGAACTTGTTGCCGAAGTCAGAAGCTCCGTTCGATGCCTTGATGAGAATCTGCTCGGGCGTTTGGTAGAGCCAGTTGCGCTGCGCGCTGCGCGGAGCTGTCATATAGACAGCCGTACCGGCGATGGGCCACGAGCCTGTGCCGCCGCCCATGCGGTCGCGAATTTCGCCGCCCGTGCCTGTGGCTGCGCCGTTGAATGGCTCCACGGTGGTCGGGAAATTATGGGTTTCGGCCTTCAGCGAGATGACGCTTTCGATTTCCTTCACCCCGAACCAGTCGGCGGTCGAGGGGTCAGCCGGAGCGAACTGCTCCACGACGGGCCCCTGCGCGAAGGCCACATTGTCTTTATAGGCCGAGAGAATGTGGTTCGGATGCTCTTTCGTCGTGTTTTTTATCATCTGGAAGAGCGATTCCTCCTTTTCCTCGCCGTCAATAACAAAAGTACCACCGAAAATCTTGTGTCGGCAGTGCTCGGAATTGATTTGTGCGAAGCCGAAAATCTCAGAATCGGTCAGTTTTCGTCCGTTTTGCTTCTCGATGTCGTGGAGATAGGCGATTTCCTCTGCCGAGAGCGCCAGTCCCTCCTGCTCGTTGTAGGCTTCGAGGTTGTCGATGTAGCGGATGGGTTCCGGCTCGATGTCCACCGTGAAAATGTCTTGGTCGAGGCCGTCGTAAATGCGCTGGAGCATCGGGTCATAATTGTCAGTTGTCAGTTGTGAATTGTCAATTGCAGAGAACTCCTCTATCCGCGAAATCCCTCTGAGATTCATATTCTGCGTGATTTCCACGGCATTCGTGCTCCATGGCGTCACCATTTCGCGCCGCGGGCCCACAAACGTGCCCCCCAGTTGCTCCTCGTCGAGCATCTCAGCCCCGCCAAACAGCCAGCACAAGGCATCTTTTTCGTCCTGAACAAGCTGATGGTCGGCAGCCACGGCAATCACTCTCTCTTCTTGGGTTTTGAAAAACAAAATCATATTTTTTCGGTCGTTGAAGTCAATGATGGCACAAAGTTACGCATTTTATTTCAGAAAATTCTTGGAAGCTATCATATTTTTTTCTATCTTTGCGGCGATTTTATTAACATTATCAACAATTAAACGATTGAAATTATGAAAAAACTAACGATTTTAGCCGTTATGATGGTAGCAACCCTGACGGCAAGTGCTCAGTGGTCGGTGACGCCGAAGGTGGGTATGAACCTCGCCACGATTACAAACGGAGACGATGCCAAGATGAAGGTAGGCCTTGTGGCTGGTGCCGATCTGGCTTATCGCTTTTCTGATATGTTTGCCATTAGCGCAGGTGCTTTCTACTCTATGCAGGGAGCAAAAGGCAAGGAAGGCAGCGTAACGGCAAAGATAAACACCGAATACATCAATGTGCCCATTCTTGCCAACGTGTATGTTCTTCCCGGATTGGCCCTCAAGGCTGGTATTCAGCCGGGATTCAACGTGAAGCACAAGGCTAAGGCTGAACTTAATGGCTACTCGGAAGAAGCCAATATTCCGAACTACAAAAGCTTGGATCTTTCGATTCCCCTTGGCCTGTCCTACGAGATCAGCGACTTTGTAATCGACGCTCGCTACAACCTTGGCTTGACCAAAATTGTGGATGTTAGTGGCAACAGCAGCAAAAACAGCGTCATCCAGTTCACTGTGGGTTACAAAATTCCGCTTTAATCATTTGAAACAAACATAAAAAAGAGGGTTTCGTGCCCTCTTTTTTTTCTATCTCGATGAATCGAATCCTCAATTTTGCGAAACGCTATCCGCTGACGAGCCTACTCGTGGTGGCGATTTGGGTGCTGTGTCTGATTCCGACCGTGCCCGAAACGCCGCTCAGCAGCTTCAGCCTCATCGACAAGTGGACCCACCTCGTGATGTACGGCACGCTTGTGGCCGTCATTTGGTGGGAATACACGCGACAACACACAACGAACAACACCCGCCGGCTGCTTCTGCTGGCGTTTCTTGCGCCTGTGGCGATGGGCGGGCTCGTGGAACTGGCGCAGGCCTATTGCACGGGTGGGCGGCGCAGTGGTGAGTGGTTCGACTTCGCAGCCAACACCATCGGCGTGGTCTTGGGCACGCTCATCGGTATTCTTCTGGCAGCGTATCGCGCCAGAGCGAGAAGGGATACCTGAGCATGTGCTTGTTGTAGAAGCGGCGGTCGCCCGTGACCTCCGGCCCGATGAAATCGGGCTTTTCAAAGGGTTCGTCGGGTCTTGACAGCTCCACCTCGGCCATCACGAGGCCGTCGTTGGCTCCGTGAAACTCGTCCACCTCGAACGTGTGTCGTCCGTCGGCGCTTTTCACCAGATAGCGGTGCTTGTCGATGGTGCCGCCGTGGCAGAGTTGCAGCAGGTGCTCGGCCTCGTCGAGCGTGATTTGCTTCTCAAATTCGTAGCGCGTCAGGCCGCCGTCGATGGGTTTTCCCTTGATGGTGAGAAAGGCCTCTTCGTCGCGCAGGCGGATGCGCACGGTAGCCGTTTCGCAGGGGATGTAGCCCTGTCGGACGTGGCTGCACGAGTAAGCTTCCTGCCGATACCGTCCGCTCTTCTTCACTAAGAATTTCCGCTCAATTTCGAATCCGCTCATCAGGAGTTGATGCTCGTCCAGAGCGCGAAGATGATGCCCAGTGCAATGAGGCATCCGATAATCCACATGACGATGTTTCGTCCTTGTTCTTCCTGCTTTTTCTGATAAGCTTGACGCTTTACGTTTACTTTCTTGCTCATAATTATTTGAATTTTGAGTTTTGAATCTGTATGATTAAATTTTTCAACTTTTCAACTTTTCAATTTTTCATCCCTCACCCTTCTTCCGTGACCGGAAACTCCATCAAATAGGCTTTGATGAAATCGTCGATTTTCCCGTCCATCACGGCATCCACGTCGGTGGTTTGGTAGTTGGTGCGATGGTCTTTCACGCGACGGTCGTCGAACACGTAGGAGCGAATCTGCGAGCCCCATTCGATTTTTTTCTTGCCGGCCTCGATTTTCGCCTGTGCTTCGAGCCGTTTTTTCATGGCGCGGTCGTAGAGTTGCGACTTCAGCAGGAGCAGGGCCTTTTCCTTGTTCTTCGGCTGGTCGCGCGTCTCGGTGTTTTCAATGAGGATTTCCTCTTCCTCGCCCGTGTCGGGGTCGGTGTACCAATAGCGCAGCCTCACGCCCGACTCCACCTTGTTCACGTTCTGGCCGCCGGCACCGCTCGAGCGGAACGTGTCCCACGAGAGCTTGGCCGGATCGACATACACCTCGATGGTGTCATCGACGAGCGGCGTGACGAACACCGACGCGAACGAGGTCATTCGCTTGCCCTGCGCGTTGAACGGCGACACGCGCACGAGCCTGTGCACGCCGTTTTCCGACTTCAGGAAGCCGTAGGCAAACTCGCCGCCCTCGATTTCCATCGTCACGCTCTTGATGCCGGCCTCGTCGCCCTCTTGCAGATTCGAGACGGTGACCTTGTGGCCGTGGGCCTCGGCCCAGCGCATATACATTCGCATCAGCATCTGGGCCCAGTCCTGGCTCTCGGTGCCGCCTGCGCCCGAGTTGATTTTCAGCACGCAGTCCATCGGGTCTTCCTTCTGGCGCAGCATGTTCTTGAGTTCGAGGTCTTCGATGAGCTTCAGGGCGCGTTGGTAGTCGGTGTCCACCTCTTCTTCGGTCACCATGTCGTCGTGGTAGAAGTCGAAGGCCAGCTGCAGCTCGTCGGCGGCCATCCGCACGGCCTTGTAGTCCTTGATCCACTTCTCGATGCCTTTCACCTTCTTCATCTGTTCTTGGGCGCGTTTCACGTCGTCCCAGAAGTCGGGTGCCTGCGTGCGCAGCTGCTCTTCCTCGAACTCCATCTGCTTCTGCGGGATGTTCAAGTAGTGGTGCAGCTTCTCGGCACGTTCGAGAATATCTTTGAGTTGTTCTTGCGTAATCATGGGTTATTCGTACATCTTGTCAATGACGTCTTTATAGTTTTTACTGATGACCGACCGCTTCATTTTCAGCGTGTTGGTGAGCTCGCCGCTCTCCATCGAGAAGTGGTGGGGAATGAGCGTGAAGCGCTTGATTTGCTCGTAGCCCGAGAGCCGCTGCTGAAGCGTGTCGATGCGTTCCTTAAGCATTTCGTGGACGGCGGGATGCTGGCAGAGCTCCTCGCGCGAGGCGAAGTGCAGGCCGTGGTCGCTGGCCCACTCCTCCACGAGGCGGAACTCGGGCACGACAAGTGCCGAGGCATATTGCCGCTGGTCGGCCACGACGGCCACCTGGTCGATGTATTTATCGACGAGGAGCATCGCCTCCACCATTTGTGGCGCGATGTATTTGCCGTTCGAGGTCTTGTAAAGGTCCTTGATGCGCTCGGTGAGGAACAGCTCGCCGTTGCGCATGTAGCCAGCGTCGCCCGTGTGGAAGAAGCCGTCTTTGTCGAA
>DFHC01000111.1:15559-25585 GCA_002372575.1 bacterium UBA3734
TGAATACTGCTAATCGGACGACCCACAGAACCGATGGAATAAGGCTTGTCCATGTGGTCGCACGACACAGTGGCGAGACTTTCGGTCAGTCCGTAGCCCACCATCATCCAAATGCCAATCGAGTGGATGAATTCCTCAACTTCGGGCGACACGTAAGCACCTGCCGTCGGGAAGAAATGGGCGTTTTCAAGGCCGAGTTGCTTGCGCACAAGGCTGAGAATGGTGCTGTTGAGGGCTTTGTATTCGAGTGCGAGCCCGATGGGCGGACGTTTTCCCCGACTGAGGTATTCGATGTTGTGCTTGCGACCGACGGCCAGCGCGTGGCGGAAAAGCTTCTGCTTCATCGGCGACGAACTTTCGATTTTCTCCTTCACGCCCTGATAGACCTTTTCCCAGAATCGCGGTACGGACGACATACACGTCGGGTGCGTCTCGCGCATCGACTGCTGAATCTCCTTCGGATTGGTGTTCAGAATGAGCTGAGCGCCCACCGTGAGGCACAAATAAGCCCATCCGCGCTCAAAAATATGCGCCAAGGGCAGGAACGACATCACGCGGTCTTTCTCGGTGACGGGCACGCACTCGCCGTTGGCTGCCATCGCCGCGAAATATTGCGAATAAGTCAGGATGACACCCTTCGAGTCGCCCGTCGTGCCGCTTGTGTAGATGATGTTGCACACATCGTCCATCGACGCCTCTTTCCACAGTTGTTCCACCTGCGACTGGCGCGGCAGATTCTCGCCAAGGGCGATGAAATCCTCGAAATAGAGGGCGTTGTGGTCGTGCGATGAGATGCGCACGCTCTTGTCGAAAATGATGATGCGCTCGAGCGTGGGACAGAGCGCGAAAATGCGGTGCGCCTTGTCGTATTGCTCCTGCTCGCCGACGAAGAGGAAGCGCACGCCCGCGTCTTGCACGACGTACTGAATCTGCTGTTCGCTCGACGTAGCGTAAATCGGAATTGTCACCGCACGAATGCCGTAGGCACCGAAGTCGGTGTAGAGATACTGGATACAATTCTGGGCGAACACGGCGATGTTCTCCTGCGGCTGCAGTCCGAGGTTCAACAGGGCGTTCGACACCTGTTTCACACGCAGCGAAAACTGATTCCACGACACGGCTTTCCACTCGGTCGAACCGAACATTCTAAAGTTCAGCACGGGCTTCGACCCGTACTTCTTCGCCTGCTCGTGAATCAGCGTCGAAAGATGGCAATTATTTTGCATCATGTCTCTTTGCTTTTAACATTGTTTTTTAGTATTCAATTGCAAAGATAATTAAAATTTCGGGCCAGCGAGCAAAAAAGGACGATTTTTTTGTCAAAACAGCAAAAAATGTCTGAAAAACACCCTAAAAACTATGGGTTGAATTGATAACCAATTCCCCAATTTTGAAACAGGCAGATGAGTTTTCCGTTCACGCGCCACGTCTTCCACGGTTTGACTGCTTTCAGGGCGGCTTTGAAGTCGATGGCTGCTTGTCGCAGGTCGGGGCTGTTATCAGGAATATCGCGGCTATGCGCTTTGACTTCACAGTCTAACAAGTTGCCGAACTCATCTGCCCGTGCCTGTTTGATGGAGAAAACCACGCGCTTGCCTCTCAGTAGCGGATATTTTTCGGATGGAAGCATGATTTTCTGTCTCAATTCTTCGGCCGATTTGATTTCCGCAATCGAAAACCCATCGACAATCACGCCGTTGTTGTAAAGTTTCCGTTTGGCGACTTTCCCGCGCTTGAAAGTGAGGTGGAGTTCCTGTGCATAGTGGCGATGATAGCCCGAATGAAGATACCAGATGACTTTCCCTTTGCCTGCCACGACCGATTGGTTGAACCACGTGGCAGCGATGGGTAGTTTCCGATTCCCGAAGACTTTGGCCAATTCGTCTGGCGTGAGTTTCCGAAAATTGGTTTTCAGGGGGCTTTTCTTGTCGTAGATTTCCACAAGGATGCTGTCGAGCACGAGTTTGTTGTTTTTGACGCTCCACGCCGCCGTGTAGCCGCTCCAATTGGCGGTGGTTTTCACTCTGTCTTTGGGCAATGCGTCTTTCAATTTGTGGTAGAAGACGGAGTCCCAGCCGATGGGTTTGCACAGCAGTTCCCACCGTTCTCCGTTCACGTAGAGAATGTCGCCTTCCTGCCATGTTGCATGAGCGCTTGTGGTGGTGATGAATGCCATCAGGAATAACAAGATTTTTTTCATGATTTTTGCGTTTTAGTTGTTAAAAAATGTCGCTGCAAAAGTACCACGAAAAAGAAAATGTCGCCAAATTTTTTGACGATAATTTTTACACTGACTTTACACAATTTGATTTTTTCGACAATATAACTAATTGAATTTCAGCGAATTATAAAAATTTTACACTAAATTTACACAAAAGCATTTTTTTCTCGATTTTATGCGTCATTTTTGCAGATGAGGGCTACGGCGTAAGCCGAAATTCCCTCTTCGCGACCTGTGAAACCGAGGCGTTCGGTGGTGGTGGCCTTGATGGAGATTTGGCTGGGCGAAACGCCCATCACGTCGGCCATAGTCTGTTGCATTTGCGGGATGTGGGGATTGAGCTTGGGCTGTTCGGCGCAGACGGTGGCGTCGATGTTGCCGAGTTCGTAGCCGTGCTGGCGCAGCAGCTCGATGGTTTTGCGCAAGATGACCTTGCTGTCGATGTTGAGCGTGTCGGCAGAGGTGTCGGGGAAGTGGTGGCCGATGTCGCGCAGGTTGGCGGCGCCGAGCATTGCGTCGCAGATGGCGTGGATGAGCACGTCGGCGTCGCTGTGGCCGAGTAGTCCTTTTTCAAAGGGAATCAGAATGCCGCCGAGCCACAGTTCGCGCTCGGAAACCAAACGGTGGACGTCGTAGCCGAATCCTATTCTCATCTCCTAAACAAATCCTTAATGCCATCCATGTCGAACGACAGCGTGAAGCGCAGCGTCTTGTCGAGCGGATTGCTCTTGGCCGTGGCGATGACGTAGCCGGCATCAAGCGAGAAAACGCTCATCCGGAAGCCCGCGCCGAAGGTGAAATACTTGCGGTTACCCTTGTTTTCGGCCTCGTGGTGGTAGCCGGCGCGCAGCGTGAACTGGTCGTGGTAGCAATATTCCGCGCCCACGCTCCACTGGATTTCCTGCAACTCTTCCTTGAAGCCGTTCGGTGCATCGGTGAAACTCTTGAAGATGCCGCTGATGGAGGAGATGTCGTAGTATTCCTTCTGCACGCGCTGCTGGTATGCCTCGGTCGATTCGCCGTCGATTTGCTTCGGATAGGTGGGCACGAGCAGTTTGTTGGCGTCGGCGGCAATCGTGAAGCGGTTGTATTCATCGACGGGAATCATCAGCGAGCCGCCCAGTCGCAGGTTCGTGGGGATGAATTCCGAGTTGTCGTCGCCTCCGAAGGTGATTTTCGAGCCGATGTTCGAGATGTTCATACCCAGTCCGAGCTGACACTCGCGGTCGCCAATGTTCAGATAGTTCTGGTAGTAGAGTCCGAGGTCGGCGGCGAAGGCCGTGCCGGGCTTCGTGTCGTCGGTGTAGTCGTAGGTGAGGTCGCTGTAGATGAAGCGCAGTCCTGCCGCCCACGAGAATTTCTCGCTGAGCATCATCGAGTAGGCCACATCGACCGACAGTTCATAGGGCTTGATGGTCATGGCGTTGTCGATGGTCATGCCGTCGCCCGCGAGAAACACTTCGCCGAGCGAGAAATAGCGCAGCGAGCCCGAGATGGCCGAGTAGTCGCCAATGCGGTAGTAGCCGGCGAGGTAGGCCAGGTCCATGTCGCTCACGAGCTCTCGCAGCCAGGGCGTGTAGTTCAGCGAGATGCCGGCGCGCGAGATGGCAAAGGGATATTTCGCGGGGTTCCAGTATTGCGAGTTCACGTCGGCCTCGGTGGCCACACCCACGTCGCCCATACCGGCGGCGCGCGCGTCGGGCGCGATGGTCTGCGAGGTCACCGATGCGTTCACAGGGTTGAACATATCTTTCTTGTCTTGTGCGCGGGCGATGGTTGCCACGACGACAAGCACGCTTGTCAAGATGAGTCTGATGGTCTTATTCATGCGATTTCTTGATGGTCATGTACATGGAATAACGTAAAACTCAATTATTTATTGCCTATGACGATGAGTTTCTTGGCTTTCGACACGTTTTTGCTGCCGTCGCTGGCCACGCTGACGCGGTAGAGATAGACGCCCGTTTGCAGTCGCTGGCCGCCATCTACGGTGAGGTCCCAGGGGAGCGTGTAGGTGGAGTCGGTGGACACGCCGCTCTCGCGGTGGTGCCAGAGCTGTCGGCCACTGGTGTCGAAGACGTCGAGCGTCACATCGACGGTGCTGCCCGTGCGGTCGTGGCTGATGATGAAGGTGGTGGTCTCGCGGGCCGGATTCTGTGTGCAGTTCACGCTGAAGAGCGTGGGTTCGAGGCCTCTGACGACGTTGAACGTGAGCTGCGCGGTCGATGAGTTGTTGAGCACGTCCCATGCGCGGAAGAGCAGCGTATGCTGGCCGGGTTCCAGTTCTGGAAGCTGATAGAAGGTGGTGCCCGTCGTATAGCTGCCGAAATCGAATTGGAAGTTGTCGTTGAGCACGTAGGTCTTCGCCCTTTCGCCGTCGATGATGAGTTCAAGGTCGTGTCCGATGCCGTTTCCCGAGGCGTTGATGCCGTCTTGGTCGGTCACTTGAGCCACGAAATAGGGCGTGGAATTGACGTTTCCGCCGTTTGTGAAGCTCGGCGAGTTCAGGTAGCAGTAGATGCTGGGGCCGATGGAGTCGTTGCCCATCGACTCCGTGCCGCCCACGAGGAAGCGGTCGGAGGCTCCGTTGGCCCTGACGGTGTGGGCATGGTTCACGGCGTAGATGTTGATGAGTCCCGATGCGTCGGAATAGTTGATGTCTTTCGGCACGGCAAATTCAAACTCGAACTGCCCGTTTTGGATGCTGTCGGAGCCGTTGAAGAGCGTTTTCGTGCGGTCTTTGTAGGTGAAGGCTCGCTGTGCGCCCTCTCTGCTGTCGGTGTTGTTGAGTTTGCAGACGATGGTTTCCTCGTTGTCGCGCACAACGGCGGTCAGTATGCCGCTGAAGTCAGTGTCGCCGTCGATGTGTCCCTTGATGCGGGCGATGCTGCCAGCCTTGAGGCTCGGCAGCTGCTCGTCGGTTGTGGGAATGCCGTTGATCTCGTCGATGACTACGTTTTTGGTGGGGATATTGAGCGCGAGTGCGGGGTCGCCCAGAAGCTGGTATTGCAGCATGTTCACGGTTTGGTCGCTTCCCTGCGTAATCATCTCGTTCTTGGCTTTCATCTGGGCTTCGCCGAGCGTGTTCGGCCGGCCGTTTTCCGAGGCAAGCACGTGTTTCAGGAAAGTCATGTTCATCGTTTTGTTCTGCCGTACATAAACCGTGCGTGCCGTTCCGTAGAAGGCGATGGCTCCGCCCTTGGGATTGAGCACTGCCGTTTCGCCGATGGTGGCCGTGGGGCCGTCGAAGGGCATGATGTCGCACGAGGCAGTGATCCAGAGCGGCAGATTCTGGTTCGAGAACTGCTCGAAATCGGTCAGTCGGAGCACTTTTTCGTGGGAAATCTGGTCGGCGCGTCCGTGTCCGGCGTAGTCCATGATGAGGGCTCCCTGCTGTTGGTATTGCTTGACGATTTTGGTCACTTCGGGATAGGTGTCGCCTGTCGATGAGGTTTCGCGCACGTAGGCATCCCACATGACTTTCCTCACGACGTAGCCTGGATGGCGCGACAAGACGTCGAGCGCGGCGTCATTGACGTCGTTCATGTGGACGTTGTTGTTGCCGTCGTCGCCCATGAACACGAGGGTGTTCTGCCATCCGCCGGCGTTTTTGTTCTCGGCGTAGGCAATGGCTTTATCCACCATCACCTTGGCCTCGGCCTCGGTGACTACGGGGAAGCGTCCCACGGCCACGTCGGCCAGTCCCACGGGTCGCTCGTAGGGATATGCACCCGTGACGAGCGATTCGTTGTCGTCGAGCATACAGAAAAATTCGTCGGCCACGTAGCAATAAGTCTCGCTGAACGAGTTTTCGCTCTCGAAACAGAGCAGATAGTCGTTGGGCGACGACTGGCGATAATCGACGGTGTTCATGCGGTTGTCCCACGTGCAGTCGCCGAAGAGCAACAGGTAGCGTGGTTGGTCGCTCTCGGTTTCGGCGCGGTCGTAGAGCATTTTCAGATAGCGCTTGTAGGCTGTGACATCGGGTGTTCCGCTCGAAAATTCGTTGTAGAGCTCGTCGGCGGGCACGATGCGCACGCGCAGGCCATCGCGCTCGCGGTGGAACTGGGCCAGTCGCTCGGCTTGGGCGCGAAGGTTTTGCGAGGTCGGGATGATGATGACCATGTCGGCGGCTCCGTCGGCATGCAGGTCTTGATTCGTGATGTTATGGACGTATTCAGGCACGGCGAAGGTGTCGCCCTGCAAGTTGGGTGCGGGCTTGGGATTGGGTAGGGTGAGCGAGATGAAATCGAGCCTCACGGGGCCGCCCGACATGGTGGTGAGGGTGACTTCGTTGCTCGACTGCACGTTGGCGATGCTGAAAACGCGGTTCGTGGCATGGCCTTGCTCGTAGTTCATCGAGGAAACGCTGATGGTGAGGTTGCCCAGTTCTTGTCCGTTGCACGACACTTTGACCACGCTGTTCACGCCCGCCGAGGCCGTCACGGAGAGCTTTACGCTTGTTCCCGTCACGGGCGAGGCGATGGTGTAGGTCTTTGAGCTGCCGGTGTTGATGGGCGAATTTTCGCAGAGGTTCCGCCCGCCGTGATACCACGCGAAGTTATCCACTTCGTGGAGCACGTGATAGTCGTCGGTCAGCGGATAGATGGCTTTCAGGAAGTCTTCCTGTGAGATGGTCGTTGGATTTTCGTCGCTCTCGGTGAGAAAATAGTAGCCGTAGTCGCTGTAGGGGTTGCGGATGCGCGTGGTGGAGTTCGCCGCTTCCCAGTTCACGGGGCCTTTCGCGTAGAACAGCCGTTTGCCATCGACAACGCACTGCGCCACCTCCTGCAAGTCGTCGGTCTGCCGCAGGTGGGCTTCGGTCAGCACCTCGGGCTGAAGATTTCCGCCATAGCCGTAGATTTTCACCTTTTCGAGGTTGGTGAAACCGCCTTTTCTGATGAGTTCGTCGGTGATTTGGTAGATGCCCGACTCCGCCACGCGAATTTTCGCCCATCGTCCCGATGCCAGCACCGAATGTTCGGCGTAGCGCCCTGTGGATTCGGCTTTTTTCAGCTTTTTCGGCGCCTTATTCTTGGCCTTCGACTCGATTTTCAGCATGAAACTCACGAGCGTCTGGTAGCGCCCCTCGCGATAGACGAATGGCAGGAACCGCACGCTCAGAAAGCCTTTTCCGCGACTCTTCAGCACCACCTGTTCCACTTCGGGCATCTCGGGCAGCGCCTCGCCCGATAACCTCATGTACTTGGCGACGTCGGTAGCCGACATGTCAATGAATTCGGGATAGAGAATGGAAACCGAATAAAGCGAGTCTTCGAAATTCTCACCTAGTGCGATGCCGTGGCCGAAACGCGGCAGCAGCGAGTCGATTTCCACCTGTTCGCGGGTCAGGTTGAAAAACTGCTGTGCCTGCGCAAGGGTGGCAAGGCAACAAAAAAGCCATGTCGCAATGTATTTCATCATCATGTCAAGCCTGTTTTTATGTGTGGTCGTGCCCTTATTTCACGCGGAAGTCGAGCAGCTTCTCGTCGCCGAGGTAGCCTTCCAGGTGGTCGTCGATGCTCACCGGCCCGACGCCCGCAGGCGTGCCCGTGTAGAGCAGGTCGCCCGTTTTCAGCGTGAAGAAGCGGCTGGCGTAGCTGATGAGCTCATCCACGCGGTAGAGCATGTCGCCCGTCCAGCCCGTTTGCACGGTCTGCCCGTTGATGTCGAGGTGGAAATGCAGGTCTTGCACGTCTTTTCCCTCGATTCCGACCCACTTGCCGAGCGCGGCACTGCCGTCGAAGGCTTTCGACACCTCCCAGGGGTGGCCTTTGTCCTTCAGCTTGCGCTGCAGCTCGCGTGCCGTGAAGTCGATGCCCACGGTCACGGCGTCGTAGTAGCGGTGGGCAAACTTCTCGTCGATGTTCTTGCCGAGTCGGCAGATGCGCACCACCACCTCCACTTCGTGATCGACTCGCCCCAGATGGTCGGGCAGGAAAAACGGCTTTCCGTCTTTCAGCAGCGCCGAGTCGGGCTTCATGAACACCACGGGATTCTCTGTTTTATATAACGCGCCATCCATCTCTTTATTGTGCAGCGCGTAGTTTTTTCCGATGGCTAATATTTTCATTTTTTTAGGAGTTACAGGAGTTATTTAGTTCCCCTTCCCTTTTGGGGAGGGGGCAGGGGTGAGGCTTCTCCTCAGCACCTGCGTCATGCAATGCGCGGCGCCGTAGCCGTTGATAAGGCTCTCCAGCGGAATCCACTCCACCGTTACGCCGGCGTTGGCCATTCGCTGATAGTATTCGAGCGACTGCCGCCCGACGGCCATGATGTGGCGCGGCGCGATGGTCAGGAAGTTGTTGGCGTAGTGCATCTCGTCGTCGTGGTTGATGGGGATGATTTCGTAGCCGTTTTCGCGGATGAAATCCACGAAAGAAAGGTCTTTCTCCACGAGTTGATAGAAATTCCCTTCATTCCCCTTCACTCCTCCTTCACTCCCCTTTCCAGCCCTTTGATACACATCACACGTCACGAACTCCGGCGACCCGGGCTTCGCATTCAGTCGGCTCGTCACCATCGTGCAGAGGTCGCGGTCGATAATGTTGAAATACGTGTCGAGGTGCATCTGCATCTGCCAGAACTTGTGGTCGCGCACCACCACGATGGTGTCGTGGCCGAAGGCATCGGCCTCCATCAGCTGTCGGATGCCCTCGTCGTTGGTGCGCATGCCGCAGCCAATGAGCGACATCTCGCCCGCCGGAATGTAGTCGCCACCCTCCAGCCGGCCCTCGCCCGTGACGCGGAAGATGGGTTTCTGGTTGAGGTGCTCGTAGCAGAAGCTGATGATTTCCGTTTCCGGAGCACGCTGCGTGGAGTTCATCTTACAGATGACGTGTCCGCGCGGCGTGGTGATGCTCTGGTCGCGTGTGAAATAGAGGTTGATGAGCGGTCGCAGGCTATAGACGGCCTCGTAGCCCGTGTTCAGGTCGGTTTTGTAGAGCGTCACGGTGGGCTGCCGCAGAATGCAGCTGATGAGGTCGGCGCGGCTCATTTTTGAGAGCACGTACTGGCGGTAGCTCTCCGAGGCGTCGGGGTTTTCCTCGTTGATGTGGCTGATGTCGTAGGTCAGCATTTTCGCGGCCAGCGGGCGCAGTTTCTCAATGTCGGTTTCTTGCAGGATTTTGCTCACCGTGTGCACGCGGATACCGTTGGCTTCGAGCATTCTGATGTACTGGCGGTGCTCCGAGGCGGCTTGGTTCACGTCGAAATAGTCCTCGAACAGGGCTGCCGAGGGGTGAATCACGCCGTCGAAGAGTTCCTGTCCGGGCGTGTGCATCAGGATGTCACCCGCCGGCAGCCATTCGGCCTGCGGATAGGTCATCTGTGGGGTTTGTTGGTTCATAGTTGTTGGGTTTCTGATTGTTTTTCCACTTGCGTATGTGGAATTTCTACTATTCGTTGCATTTCGGGTGCAAATATACATTTTTTTCGCGAAAATGCAAAATATTATCCGTATTTCCTGCTCATCAAAAGAAAAAGTCGCCCTCCGTTTCGGGGGGCGACTTTTTTCTTGTATAGCGTCGGGCGGCGTTTTACTCTGCCACGAGCGTGAAGCGCTTGAAGTCGCAGATTTTCAGCTCCTTGTCTTGCTGGGCGAGCCACTGCGTGACGGTCTGCTTGTCGCCGTCGCCGAACTGGAACTCTTGATCCACAAGGCAGCTTTCTTTCTTGAACTTCTCGACGCGGCCCTTGGCAATGCCATCAATCATCGGCATCTTCAGCTGGGCCTCGCCCTCAACCTTGGCCTCGGCAATAATCTTGCGAGCCTCGTCGGCCTGCTCCTGCGTGAGCCAGCCCTT
>DFHC01000111.1:25677-25830 GCA_002372575.1 bacterium UBA3734
ACGAGGTTGGGGTTGATGCCAGCCTTCTTCACCTTCATATCGACGAACTTCTGCACCTGCTCGAGCTTCGTCTTCTCGACAGCCGTGCGATACTCCTCATCGAGGATTTTCGGGTCGATGCTCTCGGCATCGAGGGCCACGGGCTTCATGGCA
>DFHC01000111.1:25900-26200 GCA_002372575.1 bacterium UBA3734
CTGCATGGCGAGCTTGTGGCCGGCATCCACGTTCTGCTTGTTGAGCTGAACCATGGTGCAGAGCGTGTGCTTGCCCATGTGGTCATAAACCTCGATGTTGTCGCCCGTGAGGGTGAGGTAGCCGTCGAGTTCCATCTTTTCGCCGGTGATGCCCGAGCGCTGCGTGACGATTTCCTGCGCCGTCTGTCCGCCGATGTTGAGTTCCTTCACTTCGTCGAGTGTCTGGCACTTGTTGGCGATGGCAGCGTCGAGGATGCTCTGGGTCATGGCGATGAAGTCGGCACCGTTGGCCACGAAGTC
>DFHC01000111.1:26257-26385 GCA_002372575.1 bacterium UBA3734
CCACGAAGTCGGTTTCGCACTTCACGGCGACCATGGCGGCGAAGCCGCTGGCAGCCTTCACGAGCACGCAGCCGTTAGAGGTTTCGCGGTCGGAGCGCTTGGCGGCGATAGCCAGTCCGCGCTCGCGG
>DFHC01000160.1 GCA_002372575.1 bacterium UBA3734
TGACGAGATTGAACGTCTCGTCTTGAATGATGTACGAGAGGTTGGCCGCCGGCATGGCGAGGAGCGGGAAGGGCACTTTACTCCATTGTGCGCCGGCCTTGAGGAAGATATCGATGCGACCCCACGACTTCACCCAAATGCGCTTGTAGATGGAGGCTTCGGTGAAGTGATAGTTGTGTTCGCCGCCGAGGAAATTCTTGAATCCGATGGTGTGGGAAATGGTGAATACGGGCGCGTCGAGGTTCACGGGCACGCGCCGCTGCTTCGTGTTGAAATAGGTGCGCCCTGGTGCAAACTGCAGTTCGAGGCGGGCCTCGGTGGTGCGCAACTTTCCGTTGTGGAGGTGTCGGCTGAGTTCGTCTTCAGGAATGTCGATGCCGACATTTTCCGCCGACAGCGGCGTGAAAAACAGTGCTCCAGCGGCCTCGTTTTCCTCGGTTTTGATTGAGGCCGTGGTCTTGAATCCCCATTCCTCCTCGCGCTCGAAGGTGAGCTGTTGGCGGTTGTAGAACATCATCTTATCGACCTTCGCCCATTTGAACGCCGTGAACACGTTGTCCTTGTCGGTGTGCATAAACTTGTCGGATGGTGAGGCGACGTCGTAGGTCGAGGTGAACGAGAGCGTGCGCTTCGGAAATTCGCGCGGCAGGTATTCTTTCTTGTTGAACGAATAGGTGAGGTCGCCCTTGTAGTAGGTTTTTTTCGAGTTGAGGCCCCGCGCGATGTATCCCGAGAGGAACCAGTGGGGCGAGAGGTTGGCCGTGGTCTGGCCGGAGAGTCGGAAGCGGAATCCGTCGATGAAATTTCGCGTGATGGTGGTGTTCACGGGGCCGAAGTCGAATTTCGAGGGTTTGCCGGGCGTGCTCGTCTCCACGAAGTTTTCGATGAGTGCCTTCATGCCGAACAGGATGTATTTGATGCCCTTGAGCTGTTCGATTCTATGGATGAACGCGTCCATCGACGACTCCGACTTGGTGAGTTCCACCGTTCGATACTGGTTCCAGAAGGCCTCGTCGCGCATCATTGCGTCGGCCTCTTGCCTGTCGCGCTGTTTCCCCTTGAAAAGTTGCTTGGGAATCTCGCTGAAATCGTAGTCGTTGAGGCGCGTGGTGCGAATCACGGCGGCTTTCGAGATGTAGTTCGACACTTTCATCTCCACAATCATGTCATCGACCGACAAGGCCCATTCGCCGTTGGGCAGTCGCTTGTATTCCTGCTGAATCTGCATGTTCTCGACGAAATTCACTTCGGAAACCTTCGGAATGGTGAGGTCGCAGCGCTTCACGTGGAGCGTGGAGTCGGCGAGGATGTAGAGCTCGCCACGAAAGCCGAAGTCGAGCTGGTTGTTCGGAATGAACTGCAGGTGGTAGCAGAGGTCGCGATCGACATAGACCGTGTCTTCGATGTAGAAGCGGTAGAAAGCGATGGCGTCTTTGCCGATGGGCGATGTGAACTGCTTTCTCAGGAGGCGGATTTGGTCGTCGTAGAGGTCGATGTCGGTAAAAATGTCCTTGAGCAGCGTGGTCAGGATGTCGCCCGTCTGGATAAACTGGTTGATGCCCGTGGAATTCACGCCTCTGACGATGTTTCGCTCGCTGCGCGGGTCGCGTCGGTAGAGGTATTGCGTGACGGTTTCATCGACCGAAATCGGCAGGATGAGTTTCTGGTTGTAGGGGCATAGCTCCACTTGGTCGAGCAGCCATTTCCGCTTGCCGATGAAGCCGCTGTCGGTCAGTTCGGCAGCGCCGATGTCGTTCACGGCGAGCGTGATTTTCTGGTATTTGTTGTATTGCAAATAGTCGTGGTTGTGCAGGTCGGTGCGCTTTTTGGCTGCAATCACGCGCCGCATCAGCTCCACGGCAGGGTTGTCCTTGCGCGAGTATTTTCCGCGTTTTTCCTTGATGACGACTTCGTTGAGCTGTTTGGAGTCGGGCTTGAGCTTCACGTCGAGGCGCGAGGGCGTTTTCTCGTTGATGAGGATGCGTTTCGACTGATAGCCCACGGCAGAAAAGGTCAGGTACCAGCCGTTGTGTCGCTCGATGCGATAGCGCCCTTGTGCGTCGCCGCTCACGGCCACGTGGTTGCCCTTGTACGACGCGCTTGGATAGAGCAGCGTGTCGCCCGTCTGCGAGTCGGTAACCACGCCCGAAATCTGCTGTGCCGAGCTTGTCAGCGAGCAGAAAACGCATAGAATCGAAGCCAAGGCGATGCTCTTCAAAACGTGTAAATCTATCTTAGAGTAAATGTTCATAGAAGTCCTTGTAAGTCGTTGATTATCAAATCTGGTATGCTTTCGTTGTATTCTTCGCTCGTCCATCCTTCTCCCTTGAACCACGCCGTTTTGCAACCGGCCTTTTGGGCGGGCAGAATGTCCTTGTAAAAACTGTCGCCCACGACGAGGATTTCTTGTGGGGTGATGGGTGATGGGTGATGGGTGTTGAGCGCCTCGACGCCGAGCGTGAAAATTCGCGGGTCGGGCTTGCGGATGCCCACGACGGCCGACTCCACGATGTCGAGGAAGAACCCGTCGAGGCCAAACTCGCGGAGCACGCAGGCGATGTTGCCATAGAAATTGCTCACGAGCACCATCGGATAGCGCTTGTGCAGTTCTGTGAGCACTTCCGCGCTGTGGGCGGTGATGCGCTGCACCTCGCTGTAAAGGTCGTTGAGCACGGCCTCGTGTTTCTCTTTGAAATCGTTTTCGCTCGCATCCCACGCCCCCTGCGTGCACAGATGTTCCATTTCCAGTCGGATTTTCGTGGACAGCGTGCGGTGGAACGTGTCGTCGGGTCGGATGATGGGATTTCGCCCCAACGTGCGCTCGCCATAGACGTAGGCATCGCGAAACTGCTCTTCCGTGACGGGAACTTGCTGTCGCTCATAGGCGCGCCAGAGCATCTTTCCCCAGTGGCATCCGGCGGTGTCGAGCGTGCCGCCGTAGTCGAAGATGATTCCTTTCACGTCCCCTAAAATAGAGGTTTGGGGGTCTCTTATCTGATTCTTCATCGAATTTTATAGTTTTTGGCTGAGATTTTTACATAAATTTTCGTGTCGCCGATGCATATAGACATAGAGCACCTGCATCACGGTGATTTCAAACACGGGATAAAGCCACGGCTGATTGATGAGGCACGAAATATAGACGACAATGGCGCGCGTGTTGAAGGTCAAAATGTTCGTAAAGGGCATCAGCGGACGCGAACCATCGAGAAATTTTTGTCGCAAAGCCTCTCGATTTGCCTTTTTTTCTCCCCTCTCTATGGAGTGGTCGGGGGAGAGGCTTTTGAAAAACGCTTGAAAATTCGGTGTCCGCTTCTCCTGACTGCGACAATAATTGGCGTAGTTGTAGAAAAAGAGTTGTCCGAGAATGTCGCCATTTTTCTTGTGGTGCTCGAAGATGTCACGTTGCTGCTCGTAGTTGTCGAGTTCGCTGCCGTCTTTCCCTTTTAGGAAAAAAAGGTGAATTTGGCGGTAATAGTCTGCCAGCGACGACTGGCGCGAGTGGAAAACGAAGCCCGCCACAGCACACAGCACCCAACTCCAAATGCCACATTTCACGCTTGTAAACGGGATGTTTTCGGGCATCAGTCGCCACGCGATGGCTGCGTAGATGGCGAAAAACCACAGGTCGCCCGAAAAACCGTCGAGCATTCGTCCGATGAGTGTTTTCTTGCCCGTCAGTCGCGCCATTTGGCCGTCGGTGGAGTCGCAGAAATTGGCGAACATCAGCAGAATCACGCCGAGAATGTTGTGCGCGAGGTCGGTGTAGTGAAACATCCATCCGGCGCCCACGCCAAGGAAAATCGAAAGAATCGTGATGGCGTTGGGATGCACGCCGAGGCGGTTCCAAAACAGCGCAAACATGAGTCCGATGGGGCGCGTGAAGTGCACGTCGAGCCACTCCTCAGTGTCGTTCGACTTGAATGATGCTTGCAGCAGCTCCTTGAAGCTCCCTGAATGAGCGCGTTGGTGTTCTTGTGATATATTCATCGTTATTTCTTGACGTCGGAGATGTTCGTAAGTGCGGGTACGAGTCCTCCAAATATTATTTTAATTGTAAATTGTTAATTTTTAATTGTAAATTGCTAATTGAACAATCGCTTTTGCCGCCTCGTCGCGACAACGCGAGAACGAAGGCCAGTCGTTGAAGTCGATGATGCAATACGAGCCGTCGGGTCGCACGATGCAGTCGCCGCCATAGACCTCCAAGCCCGTCAGTCCGGCCAGCCGATTCACGTCTTTTTTCATCTGCTCCGCGTCGAAGGCGTAGTGCTGTGCGGGGCCGTTGTGGCGCATTTCGTCGCCAAATTTCGTATCTCCATCGTCCGTGGGGTAGAAATAGCGGAAAAAATGGTCGCCCACACCGTAAAATTTCACCACGTCGCCCGCCACGTGCCGGCTCACGACGTAATCTGCGACTCCGCGCTGCTCAAATGCGTTCATCGCCTGCTGAAAAGCCGTTTCATCCGCGCAAAACACCACGTCGCCCTCGCTCTGCGCAGCTCCGTCGCCCCGCTTCAGCCAAACGGGAAAAACGAGTGAAGAATCGGGCATCGGGAGGTCGTTTTCGAGCATCAGTCGCTGCAAACGCGAGCGTTGGCAGTTTCTCACGCCGTTCGGTCGATTCACCACGCGCCGCCCCTTGCGTTCAAACGCCTCCAAAATGCTCAGCGCCTCGGGCAGCCGAGCCATCGAAAGGTAGATTTCAGCCTCGTCAGACGGCTTTAAATCGCGCTCGTCAATCCATCGGAATTGACACGAATCGCCCTTTTCCTCGAAGTGCTTACAGGCTTCTCTGCTCGCGGCTTCGAGAATGGCGCGGTCTTTCTCCAAACAGTTCGGCGAAAAGCGCCCGTCGCGACGAATGGCGATAATTCTCACAAATTGTTAATTGTTAATTATTAATTGTTAATGTCAGTTCTGCCTTCTGTATGTCGCTGGCGTGGTCGATATCGAGCACTTTCTGGAACGGATAAGCCCGCAGGCGGAGTCCGTCGCGCACGAGTGCCCGCTGGAAGTTGCGCATCCTACTTTCGCCGCGCCCGATGCAGTCGTTCAGCGTCCTGAACGCGCGGGGCGTGAGGCCGTAGATGCCGGCGGAGATGACGGTGTCGGGTGATGGGTGATGGGTGTCGGGTGATGGGTGATGGGTGGTGGTTGATGGGTGATGGGTGTTGAGGTCTTCAAGCGAGTCAAAAAATCCCGTAATCCTCGGAAATCGCTCCTCGCACCTTCGCACCTCCGTACCTCCGTACCCCCGTACCTCCGTACCTCCGCACCCCCGTACCTCCGTACCTCCGTACCCCCGTACCTCCGCACCTTCGCATCCCCGTACCTCCGCACCCTCGCACCCCCGTACCTCCGTATCCTCGCACCCGACGTACAGCGGCTTTTCGTCGTCGATGAAGGCTGTCACGCCCATCAGCCCGTCCTCGCCCTCGGCCAGCATTCGCTTGAAGGCGCAGATGTAGTCCTTGAACTCGGCTTCGCGGAAAATCGTATCCACCGTTGTCAGTACAAAGGGTTTGTCGTTTTCGGCCAGCAGTCGGCTCAGTTCGTAGAAACTGTGCATCGAGCTGGGTGTCGTTTTCACCACGAAACGCAGCGGCGGCAGCGGTTTTCCACAGAGTTCACCCGCATTTTGAAGCCGTCGAAGGTGTTCGCTCACCTCGGTCGTCAGGTCGTTGCAGATGACGACGATTTCCTCCGCCTCGTTCATCGTGAAAATTCTGATGAGGCGGTCGATGAGGTGCTCGCCGTGGATTTTCACGAGCGGTTTCGGGACATCGATTCCCTCCTGTGCGAGCCGAGAGCCCTCGCCTGCGGCTATGATGGCGTATTTCATCTTATTTTTTCATTCAAATGGGTCGCAAAGTTAGTCAAAACTAGCGAAAAAAGGGTAAAATTTACCGTTGTTTTTGTTTTCTTTAACGCGAATCGGTTTACTTGATTTGAAATTTTTGCTACCTTTGCATCATAAATTTTTTTTGAAAATGATGAAAAATCGAATTTTGACGATTGCCTTGCTGATGAGTGCAATCGGTTGTGCACAAGCGCAAAAATCGCTGCCGATGCTCGTTGGAACTTACACCGACAGCGGCAGTTGTGGCATCTATTCGTTCTGTTTCGACCAAGTAAGCGGAAAGGCCGAAAAACTCGATTCGTTGGCGTTGCGAAATCCGTCGTTTCTGACGCTTTCGCGCGATGGTCGCCACGTTTATGCCGTCGGCGAGACCGATGACCGACAGGCTTCACTCAACACGATTCGTTTTGACGCGAAAAATGGGCGGATGCAGTTGCTTTCGAGTGCCGCCACTGAGGGAAAATCGCCCTGCTACGTGGCGACGAATGGAAAAATGGCACTTACGGCGAACTATTCTGGCGGTTCGATGAGCGTTTTTCGACTTGAAAACGGCGGTTCGCAGGCCACGCTCACGCAGCGATTCCTTGGTGCGAAGGGCGGTCCCGATTTAGGCCGTCAGGAAGCGCCTCACGTGCATTGTGCCACCTTCACACCCGACGGAAAATACATTCTTGCCACCGATTTCAGTGCCGACCGCATTTGCTCGTATCGCCTGCGAGGAACGACCGTAGTCGCCAATGGTATCGCCGCCCAAATCGCCCCCAGTTCGGGTCCTCGTCACCTCGTTTTCAGTCGCGACGGGCGCTTTGCCTACCTCATCAGTGAACTGTCGGGAAAAGTCAGCGTGTTCAGTTATCGCGATGGTCGGCTCAAAGAGATTCAAACCGTCGCTTCCGACAGCGTTGAGGGGCGTGGCAGCGGCGACATTCACCTGAGTCCCGATGGGAAATTCCTCTATTCGAGCAATCGCCTCAAGGCCGACGGAATCGCCATTTTCGCCGTCGATGCACGCACGGGAAAACTCACGAAAGTGGGCTATCAGCTGACGGGTCGCCATCCGCGCCATTTCAACATCACACCGAATGGCCGCTACCTGCTTTGCGCCTGCCGCGACGACAACAAAATTCAGGTTTTCCGACGCGACGAAAAAACGGGTCTGCTCACCGACATCCATCAGGATATTCCCGTCAGCAAGGCCGTTTGCGTACAATTTTTTTGATTTTATATCATAAAAAGAGGTCGTTTCAAAAAAAATATGTACCTTTGCACAAATTTTATAGATTATGGAATACCGAAAAACAGAAATCGAGGGCGTTTACATCATCGAACCGCGTGTGTTTGGCGACGAGCGCGGCTATTTTTTTGAGGCTTGGAAGCGACAGGAATTCGAGGAAAACATCGGAAAGGTCGATTTCATTCAGGACAATGAGTCGAAGTCGGTTTTCGGCGTTTTGCGCGGCCTGCACTATCAGAAGGGCGAGCTTTCGCAGGCGAAGCTGGTGCGCGTGATTAGCGGTAGAGTACTCGACGTGGCGGTGGATTTGCGCAAGGATTCGCCCACGTTTGGCAAACACGTCGCCGTGGAGCTGAGCGGCGACAACAAACGCCAGTTTTTCATTCCGCGCGGCTTTGCCCACGGCTTTCTGGTGCTGAGCGACGAGGCTGTTTTCACCTACAAAGTCGATAATCCATACGCGCCGCAGGCCGAGGCATCCATCCTTTGGAACGATGCTGATTTGGCCATCGACTGGCCGCTGTCTGAAGAAAAGCTGATTCTGAGCCAAAAAGACCGCGAGGCGCAGCCTTTCGCCGAGGCTGAGTATTTCTAAGTCAAGGCCTTTCCGGGTCGAAAATTATCATCAAAAAATCTTTTGAAGCAGAAAACATTTTTTTAATCGATAAAATCTGAAAAATTATGAATATCGCAATTGTTGGAACAGGATATGTGGGACTCGTTTCGGGTGCGTGTTTCGCCGACACGGGTGCCAACGTGACGTGCGTCGATGTCGATGCCGAGAAAATCGAACGTCTGAAAAAGGGCGAAATTCCCATCTACGAGCCCGGGCTCGACGATTTGGTGCTCAAAAACGTGAATGCAGGCCGACTGAAGTTCACGACCTCGCTCGCCGAGATTCTCAACGAGCAGGAAATCGTGTTCTCTGCCGTGGGCACACCGCCCGACGAAGACGGCTCTGCCGACCTGAAATACGTGCTTCAGGTGGCTGAAACCATCGGCAGGAACCTCAATAAATACATGGTGGTGGTGACGAAGAGCACCGTCCCCGTGGGCACGGCCAAGAAAGTGCACGACACCATTCAGCGCGAGCTCGACAAGCGCGGTAGCGACGTGGAGTTCGACGTGGCCAGCAACCCCGAGTTCCTCAAAGAGGGCAATGCCATCAAGGATTTCATGAGCCCCGACCGCGTGGTGGTGGGCGTGGAGAGCGAGCGCGCCAAAAAGTTGCTTTCGCGCCTCTACAAACCCTTTATGATGAACAATTTCCGCGTGATTTTCATGGACGTGCCCAGTGCCGAGATGACCAAATACGCCGCCAACTCGATGCTTGCCACGCGCATTTCGTTCATGAACGACATCGCCAACCTCTGCGAGCTCGTCGGAGCCGACGTGAACATGGTGCGTCAGGGCATCGGCAGCGATACGCGCATTGGTCGCAAGTTCCTTTTCCCGGGCTGTGGCTACGGCGGTTCGTGCTTCCCGAAAGACGTGAAGGCACTCATCAAGACTGCCGACCAAAACGGCTATTCGATGGAGGTGCTGAAGGCCGTCGAGGCCGTGAACGAGCGGCAGAAGAGCATTCTCTTCGACAAACTTCAGCATGCTTTCGAGGGCGAGTCGTTGCAGGGCAAAACTGTTGCGCTCTGGGGACTTTCCTTCAAGCCCGAGACCGACGATATGCGCGAATCCACGGCCCTCGTGATGATCGACCTGCTATTGAAAGCCGGTTGCCGTGTGCGCGCCTACGATCCTGTGGCGATGGACGAATGCCGCCGCCGAATCGGTGACCAAATCGAGTATTGCCGCGATATGTACGACTGCGTGCTCAATGCCGACGCGCTGCTCCTGCTCACGGAGTGGAAGGAGTTCCGCATTCCGAGTTGGGAGGTCGTGGGAAAGGCGATGAACAAGCGCCTCGTCATTGACGGACGTAATATTTTCGACTTCACCGAACTCAACGAGGCAGGTTTTGAATACCATTGCATTGGAAAAAAATAAATCTCTGGATTTTCCGAACAATAAAATCATGGTCACTCGCAGAAAAATAATGGAATCTACAAGGGTTGCAGCATTCAGGTGGTGCAGCCTTTGCTTGGTTCTGTTGTTTTTCGTTTCGTGTGGCCGAGGGCAGAAATCACCGTCGGAAGATGCTCCGGCGCGTGAAGACCGTCAGGCGAAGCAGATGCTGCAGGGCATTTGGCTGAATGCCGATGACGAGTCGCCGGCGTTCCGTGTCGAGGGCGACACCATTTTCTATCCCGATTCCACCAGCCTGCCCGCCGCCTTCCGGATTCTTGGCGACACGCTCGTGCTCCACGATGCCAGTGATGCCCGCTATGCCATTGTCCGCCAGTCGAACTATATTTTCGAGTTCCGCAACCAGAGCGGCGACCTTGTGAAGCTGGTGAAAAGCGATGAAAAAGACGATTTGATTGATTTTTCGACAGAAAAACCGAAGGCCATCAACCAAAACCAGCTCATCAAGCGCGACACCGTGCTCATGATCGACGGCAAGCGCTACCATTGCTACGTGCAGGTGAATCCGACCACCTACAAGGTCTTCAAAACCACCTACAACAGCGAGGGCGTGTCCGTCGATAACATCTACTACGACAACATCATCAACCTCGCCGTCTATCAGGGCACGAGAAAGGTGTTTTCGAGCGATTTCCACAAGGCCGACTTCGCCAAATTCATCGACGAGACGCAGCTCAAACAGTGCATTCTGAGCGACATGACCTTCAGGAAATTCAACGACAAAGGCATCCTCTACGATGCCTCTATCAGCGTTCCCGACTCGCCCATCGGCTATGTGGTCGAGGTGTTGGTTTCCTACGACGGCAGGCTCACGATGAAGCCTTAGGATTTATTCGTTGAAGATATTCTGGGCAAAAACCACAAGCGTTCGTTGGTAATAATCTACAGTCAGGAGTAACATAGGACAATGAGCATTAGAAATAGATTTTCAGAGCAGCAGCTCCCGTATGATGCAGATGTCTTCTGCATCAAATGCAGAGAACATTTGAGAGTCCCAATTAAATTCAAAACATATATATTTATTGATGCTTATTTTGAATTTTTGAAGGCAAATACGATTTACGTCCTTGGTTACTTAAGTATCCCACAGAGCAGTTACTCCGATATAATATATATCGCATATAAACCTTTACATTGTGATCGAAATCTACTAATATCAGAAACTAAGCGCTTCTTCAAAAATTGGTATCGTAAGAATGTCATAATCATAGATGTTAATTGTAGGCGAAATTTGCCCAATACCATCAAATATAAACTTCTGCAGAACTATGAATTTCAAGGATTTACTATCAGAAGAAATGGAGTCCGAAAAAAATTTCGAGATTACCTATTGCATGTTTTGCATTTGAGTGAAGAATATGCGGACATCCATGTGCAGAATATGGATATTATTGGTGATTATAAGTGGAAAAGCAAGAATCCCTCTACCAATGTGTTCAAAGAATATCCTTCAGATATCGATAATTATGTAACGTCACTCTATGCTGTTGATTGTGATGATAAAGACCGGGAGAAAGAGCTAAAAAAGGCACTTACACTTTATTTGAGATTTTTGGAATATCAGCGTGAGTCGCAGAGCCAAGCAAAAGTAGTCGCACGCCCGTTAGACGAAGTAAGTGAAAAAAAACGTATTAGTATTCCCACAGAAAACGAGAATGATACGAAGAAGATACGTATAGACATAGTGATGGATGATATTGATGATTTTTTAGACTATTTGGAAAGACGAATACCCGAACGTCAGAGGAGAAAGAGATATTATGAAACCATTAAAATGCTATATGAAAGTGGGTGGAACGAGCATAAGCATTCAACCTTTATTGATGGCAATAAATATAAAGTTAATACTAAAGATATTGAGATTTTTGTAAATGGAATGAAAAACAGAGATTTCAGCGTTTCTGTTAAGGAATACGAGGAGTCTATAGAATTATACCTGTCTTATCTAAACTCCAAAAAATATATTAGCTTAGGACTTCAAGAAAAAAAAGAAGATTCAATACCACCTGTTGTAAAAGTCAGAGAAAGAGTTACAATGCCACACCGTCAAAATCCCCAAGAGGGTAAACGTATCTTCGCCACAATACAACATCTGGAGAGTTGGAAAAGTGAAAGGACAAGTAAGAATGATGTTTCTACGCTTCAACCGACAACTAAATACTTTGGAGAATCAGTAGGAGAAAGAAAGTCAAAATCTTTGAAGAGTGCTTCCATTACGAATGAAAAAGAGTCAGTGAACATTACCTTTAATTTGAATAAGAAGGAGCAAGTTTCACATAGGCATACAGACTCAAGAATCCAAATCCCCCGAAGCACACTATTGTTAAGAATACTTGATTTTTTAAGAAGAATATTGAAATGTCGGTGGGTTAGATAGTTTGTCCACCCTTAACGAGATCTAGACTAAAAAGTTGTCACTTTTTAGCATACCAAAGTGGTGTTGTTATTCCAAGTCACGGCGCATTATCCCATTTTGCCTATCGTACGATATTCGCAGGTGCCCATTTTTCTGGCACTTCGTATTGCTTTATTCCGTCAGTCACCACATCTGGCATAATGGCGTCGCGGAAGCGACGTTCGTTCTTATACATCAAAATAGGTTTGCTGCTGTGGTGAGTTAAATTATCTTTCAAGTCACTACTATAGTTAGATGGAGGAAAGTAAACCTTGATACGTTTTTGGGGATAGTGTTGCTGAATGAATTCCAATGGTGGCACGAGGTCGCTGTCGGCACTAACCAAAACAATGGAATCTGTGGTATTGAGCACGCAATCGGCCATCATTCGGACGGAAATATTCACATCGGTTTTCTTCTCCTCTGGTCGAGAAATGGCGTAATGGCAGTTGGGACATTGTATCTGTTTCTCAAGGTACTTACCGCGAACCACCTCGAAACGTTCTCCATTCAGGAGTTTATTGGCGTTGAGAAAGGCACTTTGCCGACTGCTCTTCTCTGGATTGAGAGGAGAAGCTGTGAAATAGACCACCTTTTCCAGATGTTGCCCATCACCGAGGAATCCTTCGCACAGTTTTACCATATCAATCCAATAATAGTCACCCCAATGTGGTTCATTGCGTTTTGTGCGACGCAAGCCATAGTAAAAGTTGAAACCGTCGATGTAAAATGTTACTCTTTGTGCCATGTGACCGTAATTAAAAATAAAAAGCCGCCCTCGGACGGCCATATCCATTCAA
>DFHC01000083.1 GCA_002372575.1 bacterium UBA3734
AAAGAGGCGGCTGTTGTTGCGCACGTCATGGCCCACAATCACCTTGATTTGCTCCAAATCCTTGAAGTTCTCCTTCAGATAGTTGGCCAGTCCTTGTGTGGCGCTGCCCACGGTGTAGATGTTCATGCGGTTGCTACCGGCACCCATGATGCCACGCAGTCCACCCGTTCCGAACTCAAGGTCGCGATAGAACGCATCAATCAGTTCGGTCTTGTCACTATTGTCAAGCATTGCTTGCACCGCTTTTCTCGTTGCTTCGTCAAACGCTGGCTGAAGCCATTCTTTTGCTCTTGCCTCACACTGGGCAATCAGGTTGTTGTTTGTTTCCATATTATATTCAGTGTTAGTTTATTAGTATTGAATGTTACGAATGTTACCCCTCCACTCCTTTCGTTGCCATTTCCGTCAAAGTCTGTTTGATTTCTTCGTCTGTCGGAGGATTGTGGACGAGGAAATCTACCGCTTCCGTATAGTCGATGTCCTCGAAATAGCAGAGTTGAGAACGGAACATTTTTTCCGAATAGAGTTCGCCATACAGTCGGGTGGCTTCGTCGGAAATGTCGGCAATGGTGAAATGGTCGCGCAGCAGAAAATAGAGATCGACATAGTCTTTCCACTTAGAGCGGCGACCTAACGCGTATGCTTTCATGGCCGCCAATTGAATCAGGGAAGGCAATCGGAAATAGCCTTCAAATTTGACAGTAGGCTCAATGGGAAAGGGATATTGGAAAAATGTGATTTTCACGTCGTTAACGATGAGATTCATTTGCTCGGAAACACGTCGGGTCACAAGATGCCGGAATGGGGTCTTGGAGATTTTTTCAAGATTGCGTTTGTGATTGATTGCCGAGAACTTAAAAAGGTCGAAATCGATAGAGCGACGATGGCCGAGATACAGGGCAATCGCCGTACCACCGACAAGGTAGTATTCCCGGCGGAATTGCGCCACCAACGGAAGCAGCTCGGTTTGACGGATATTCAGAATCTCACGATGCATATTTTTTCAAAACGAGGGAGAAGAAATTGTAAATTTCTGGATAGTAATTCGATTTCTGGCGACCTTTGGCAGAGAAAAATACTTCGGCCACGCGCTTTCCACCAAGCGTGGCCACAAGTTCGCGATAGTCGTCGAGTGTGCCGTCGTTGAGGATGCGCTCCACGAGCAACGCATCGCTGATATTGTATTTCTGGTCGTCGGGCGTGTACCAGAAAAGGTTCTTATGCTTGTCTATGATTTGCTGTCGTGACATATTCTTTATTCATCTTGGTTGCAAAGTTACAAAAAAATGGATAAACGTCCAAATGTTACGGAATATTTTTATTGCTTTCCTTTACCGCCCTCGCTACAGCGTGGGCCGTGGTCCACGCAGCCTGAAAATTGAAGCCGCCGGTGATGCCGTCGATGTCGAGCACTTCGCCCGCGAAATGGAGTCCGACGCGCGTTTTGCACTCTAAGGTCGTGGGATTGACGCTCTTCAGCGACACGCCGCCGCAGGTCACGAATTCGTCTTTGAACGGGGCGCGCCCGTCTGTCTCGAACGTGTCGTTGCAGAGCGTGTTCGCAAGGCGGTTCAGCTCTTTCGAGTTGAGGCTTCCCCAAGGCCCCTGCGACCGCTGCCCAAGGCTCTTCGCCGCCAGATAGTTCCACAATCGACCTGTCAGTGCGAAGGGTTTTTCGCAGAGAATTTGCCTTTGCGCATGGCTTCCGGCAATGCGTCGGAGTTCCGCCAGAACCTCGTCGGGCTTCTGGTTCGCCCAATTCACCGACAGCGGCATCCGATAGCCGTTGTCGTGGAGCAGGCGCGCGGCGTAGCTCGACAATTTGAGAATGGCCGGTCCGCTCATCCCCCAGTGCGTGACGAGTAGCGGCCCTTCGGCTCGGAACGAAGTCGCGGGAATCATCACCGTGGCCTCGGTCACCGTTCCCATCAGGCTGCGCAGTGCTTCGTCGGCAATATTCAGCGTGAACAGCGACGGCACGGGCTCCACAAGCTCCACGCCGGCCTCGGCGAACCATTCGTAGGCCGAGCGACGTGCAGAACCGCCCGTGGTGACGACAATCCTGTCGAAATCTTGCAAGTCCGACAGCGAGGCGACGGGCGATTCCGTGCGAATCTCTACGCCGAGCCGCCGACACTCGCTCAAAAAACAATCGATGATGCTCTGGGCGCGCTGCGAGACGGGAAACACGCAGCCGTCGGCCTGCGTGGTCAGCGCAACGCCATGCCGCTCGAACCACGCGTAGGCGTCGCGGTGGTCGAACACGTTGAAAAGGCGTTTGATGAGCCTGTGGCCGCGCGGATAGACCTGACTCAGGTCGCGCACGTCGGCAAAAGAATTGGTGCAGTTGCAGCGTCCGCCGCCCGACACCGCCACTTTCGCCAGCACGTGGCGGCTGCGCTCGAAAATCGTGACCTCGGCCTCGGGCAGCATCTCCTTCAAGCTGACGGCAAAGAAAAATCCAGCCGCACCGCCACCCACCACGGCCACTTTCGGCATTCTCATACGCCCTCTTCGACTACGCCTTCAAAACCCTCGTCAGAGCCTGTGTAGTCCGTGTCGAGCTGCGTGTTTTTGCTGATGCTCACACTGCCGCTGCGCGAAATCTTCAGCACCATGGGCACATATTCGTCGCTGGCCTTGTCGGGCGAGCCCACGCTGGCCGCAAAGCGCAGCATTCCGTCTTCCACCTTGTCGAAAACGATGCCCAGCAGGGCACTTCGCTTGCTAAATGCGGCATCGACATAGGCCGAGAAGTCGGCTTTCGTGAACGTGCGGGCGAAAAATTCGCTGCCGTCGCTGCGCACGATGCGAAGCCTGATTTGGTTGTCGTAGTAGCGGTTGCCCTGTCCGTCGTCGATTACGGGCAGCGACTTGTCGGCCATGCACTCCATTCCAATCGTGTAGTTGGAGCCGCCCCATTCGGCAGTCATTTCCTGGTTGTAGTCGCCGATTTCCTGCACGGGTTTCGGCGCGTTGGCCTCGGGTTTGGGCAGGGTTGTGATGATGTCGTTCGAGGGCTTTTTTTCTTTGCAGCCCACCATGGCGATGCTCAGTAAAACTGCCGCCAGCGAGCCTTTCAGCATAGTTTTTGTATTCATTTTTCTTGAAAAGGTTTGATTTTCCGTGCAAATTTAGGAAAAAATCCCGAAAAACGCGTCAGTTGGCTCAAAAAATAGGGTGAAAATCGAGAAAAACCAGATTCTGAAAACAAAAAGGCACCCTCTATTCACATAGAAAGTGCTGTACTCTGACTATTCTAAAAATAACTTAACTTAAAAACTCACACGATACAAAATTTACTTGGCTTATGAAGAGTCAGATTTCATGAAGTTAGATGCATGAGATGACAAAAAGTTTAAACTTCATGTAAAAAAATTGCACATTTCGATTTTTTTCCATAAATTTGCCCTCGAAAATGAAATACTACAACTATTTTTTCTTCGTTTTATGGTCGATGCTGGCAATTTCGTGCGGCGCGACGGGAGAGGACGACGGCGATGCGTTGCCCGAAATCGTCACCCAAATACAGGCGCAAGGACGACTCTACAGCACGGAGTATCAGTTGCATAAAATCATCACGCAAGACGACACGAAGCAGCTGCAAGGCAGTGTGTTCAACCAGAAATACAACATCGACCTGCCGTTGGGCAAGCGTAGCATCGCCATTCCCATCGAAGCCACGGTGAAGGCGTATGTTGATTTCTCTGATTTCAGTGAGAGCAACGTCCGCAGGCAGGGCGACGGCGTTGAAATCATCTTGCCCGACCCGCAGTTTGAACTGACCAGTACGCGTGTCAGCCACGACGAGGTGAAGCAATACATTCCGCTATTGCGCTCTAACTTCTCCGATCGTGAACTCACCGCATTGGCCCAGGCCGGACGAGCAGCCATCGAACGCGATCTGCCCAAGCTGAACCTCACTGAACCGGCTCGGCAAAACATGGCGCGCGTGCTCATTCCAATGCTCCGTCAGATGGGATTTGAGGAAGACCAAATCACGGTGACGTTCCGAAAGCAGTTCTCGCCCCGAGAATTGTCTAATTTCCTGATTTCAGTAAGCAATTAACCCAAAAATCATTCAAAAATGCCTCGCCAGAAATCGAAATCGACCCGTAAGAGAGCACCGAAAAACGAAACGCTCGTTCAGCAGATTCTGCTGCAAATGCTTCGTAGCATCCCGCAGTCGATGATGAATGCGATTGTCATCGGCGGCTTGATTCTCATTTTGCTCGCAGGAGGCTATTTCCTCCTGAAAAATACCGATTTTTCGTTGGGTAATCGCTCTGAAACCCAACTCACGCCCACGATTGTGGAGCAGATTGAGGCCATCGGGCAGTGGGAATTTCTGAGCGTCAAGGATGAAGAAATAGCCGACACCACGCGTCGAGGCGTTTTCAGCAACGACGAACTCGTGCGCATCTACAGCGGAACGCTACGGCTTGGCATCGATATGGCCGATGCTTCGGAAGGCTGGATCAGAGCCGATGGCGACACCATCCGCGTTGTGCTCCCGCCAGTGAAACTGCTCGATGCCGACTTCCTCGACGAGGCTGCCACGCGAGCGTTTTACGAAACGGGAAAGTGGAGCCAGAAAGACCGCAAGAAACTCGCTGAAAAGGCGCGTAGAAAAATGCTCGCACGCTGTCTTACCGAGGCAAACATCCGCACTGCCGAACAAAGTGCCACGACGCAGTTCCGCCAGTTGCTCAACTCTTTTGGATTCAAGAACATTGAGGTGGAGATTACACCATCGGAGGCGCTCGGAAAATAAAATAACTGTTAAAAACTCCCAAATCATTTTGATGCATGGCAAGAAATTCAAATAAATGCCTTATCTTTGTACGTTAAAACAAATAAGCATCAAAACGATATGAAAAAACTGACAACAATATGCGTCGCACTTTCCTTCTGTGCATCGCTGAGTTTTGCAGCTGAAAAACTCTCTATCAAAGCCATTATGGGCGGAGAATTTGCGCCGCAGCGCATCGCGGGCGTGAACCCCTTGACCGGAACCGACCAGTATGCCACCATTTCCAGCGACGGAAAGCGAATCCTCAGGTATTCGTTCAAGACCGGAGCCGAAACCGCCGTGCTCTTCGACGCAGAGCAGACGCTCGGCGAGAGCATCAAACAGGTGGATGGCTACATTCCCTCGCCCGACGGCAAGCGACTGCTCATCCAAACCAACACCGAGCCCGTCTATCGCCGTTCGTCGAAGGCCGACTACTACATTTATAATATACAGACCCGCCGCCTCGACCGCCTTTCCGAGGGCGGCAAGCAGCAGGCACCGCTGTGGAACCCCGACGGAACGCAGGTGGCCTTCGTGCGCGAAGGGAATATTTTCCTCGTGAAGCTGCTCTACGACAATGCCGAATCGCAGGTGACGAAAGACGGCAAGTTCAACGAGATTATCAACGGCATCCCCGACTGGGTCTATGAAGAGGAGTTTTCCTTTAATCGCGCCTTCTGCTTCACGCCCGACGGCCAGATGCTCTGCTGGATTCGCTTCGACGAGAGCGCCGTGAAGCAATACTCGCTGCAGATGTTCCAAGGAATGAGGCCGCAGCGCAGCGAATATGCGAACTATCCCGGACTCTACAGCTACAAATATCCGAAGGCCGGCGAAGACAACTCGAAGGTGACGGCCTGGAGCTACGACGTGAAAAGCCGACAGACACGCCAACTGCAGGTGCCCATCGACACCGACGGCTACATGCCGCGCATTCTGCCCGCAGGCACGGAAGACCGCGTTGTCGTGGCCACGATGAACCGCCATCAGGACGAGCTGAACCTCTACATGGTGAACACCCGTTCCACCATCGCGCAGCTGCTCATCAAGGAGCGCGTGCCAAAATACGTCAAGGAAGATGCACTGACCTCGCTCGTCGTGGGCAAGGAGCACATTCTGCTGCCCTCCGACCGCAGCGGCTACATGAAACTCTATCTCTACACGCTCACCGGCACTTTGGAGCGCACCATCGCTCCCGAAAATGGCGAAATTACCACGGTTTGCGCCTACAACGAGGCCACGGGCGACGTTTTCTACCAAGCCGCCGCGCTCAGCCCGATGGACAGGCAGATTTACGTCAGTCGCAAGAACGGAAAAACCGAGCGACTCACCTCGCAAGAGGGCTGGAACACTGCCGTTTTCTCGGGCGACTATCAGTATTTCCTCAACACGTGGAGCGACAAGAATTCGCCTTACGTCTATACGATTCGCGACCAGAAGGGTAGGGTGCTCTCCACGCGCGAAGACAACGCAGCGCTAAAGCAAAAACTCGCGCAATATACGCTCGGAACGAAGGAATTTTTCACTTTCACGACCGCCGAAGGCGTCAAATTGAACGGATGGATGGTGAAGCCCGCCGATTTCAATCCGCAGAAGAAATATCCCGTCGTGATGTTCCAATACAGCGGACCGGGCAGCCAGCAGGTGGTGAACTCGTGGTCGATGGGCTCGATGGGCAACGGCGCGCTGTTCGACAGCTACCTTGCGCAGGAAGGCTTCATCGTGGTTTGCGTCGATGGTCGCGGCACGGGCGGCAGAGGTGCAGAATGGGAGAAATCCATCTACCTCACGCTCGGCAATCTCGAAGCGAAAGACCAAGTGGAAACGGCCATCTGGCTCGGACAGCAGCCATACGTCGATAAAGAAAACATCGGACTGTGGGGCTGGAGCTTTGGCGGATTCTGCACGCTGATGTCGATGAGCGAAGGCCGACCTGTGTTCAAGGCGGGTGTGGCTGTGGCTGCTCCCACGAGTTTCCGCTACTACGACACCGTCTATACCGAGCGTTTCATGCGCACGCCGAAGGAAAATCCGACGGGCTACGATGACAATCCCATCACGCGCGCCGGCAAGCTCCACGGTGCCCTGCTCATCTGTCAGGGACTGGCCGACGACAACGTCCACGCACAGAACACTTTTGAATACACCGAGGCGCTCGTACAGGCCGACAAGGACTTCTCGATGAACGTCTATACGAACCGCA
>DFHC01000081.1 GCA_002372575.1 bacterium UBA3734
CGTGAGACAATCAATTTTTTTTTGATATTCTTGTCCATTCAGATTTTATTTCTTACTTTTGCAAGATGAAATCGCATGATTGAGAAAGACAGATGAATAAACGATATGAAAGCATTAACGACAACTGACTTCCATTTCGATGGACAAACGAGTGTTTACCACGGCAAGGTGCGCGACGTCTATGACATCAACGGCGACCTGCTCGTGATGGTGGCGACCGACCGAATTTCGGCCTTCGACGTGATTCTGCCCAAGGGAATCCCCTTCAAGGGCCAGGTGCTGAACCAAATTGCGGCCAAGTTTCTCGATGCCACCGCCGACATCTGCCCGAACTGGAAACTGGCCACGCCCGACCCGATGGTGACCGTAGGCCTGAAGTGCGAGGGATTCCGCGTGGAGATGATTATCCGAGGCATTTTGACGGGCTCGGCCTGGCGCGACTATCAGAAGGGCGTGCGCGAGATTTGCGGCGTGAAATTGCCCGACGGAATGCGTGAAAACGAGCGTTTCCCCGAACCCATCATCACACCGACGACGAAAGCCGACGAGGGGCACGACATGAACATTTCGCGCGAGGAAATCATCGCACAGGGGCTGGTTTCAGAGGCCGACTACAAGGTGATGGAAGACTACACGCGCCAGCTGTTTGCCCGCGGTCAGGAAATTGCCGCCCGTCAGGGACTGATTCTCGTGGACACGAAATACGAATTTGGCAAGCGCGACGGCAAAGTCTATCTCATCGACGAGATTCACACGCCCGACTCCTCGCGCTATTTCTATGCCGACGGCTACGAGGAAAAATTTGCCAAGGGCGAGCCGCAGCGCCAGCTCTCAAAGGAATTTGTGCGCCAATGGCTCATCGAGCACGATTTCATGAACGAACCCGGACAAACGATGCCCGAAATCACCGACGAATACGCTGAAAGCGTGTCGGAGCGATACATCGAACTCTACGAAAACATCATCGGAGAGAAGTTCGACAAGGCAGAATGCGAGGGCGACATTGCCGCCCGAATCGAGAAAAACGTCTGCGAATATTTAGCAAACAGATAACGACATGGACAAATACGGACTCATCGGCTACCCCCTGGGACATTCCTTCTCCATCGGCTACTTCAACGAGAAGTTTGCCAATGAGAACATTGATGCCTGCTACATCAATTTCGAGATTCCCACAATCGACCAACTACACGAAGTGCTCGACGAAAATCCCGAACTGCGCGGGTTGAACGTAACGATTCCCTACAAGGAGCAGGTGATTCCCTTCCTCGACGCCGTGAGTCCCGAGGCAAAGGCCATCGGCGCTGTGAACGTGATTCGCGTGGAACGTAGGGGTAAAAACACCTTTCTGAAAGGTTACAATAGCGATGTCATTGGTTTCACGCAGAGCATCGAGCCGCTTTTGGAGCCCTCGCACAAGAAAGCCCTGATTCTGGGCACGGGCGGCGCGTCGAAAGCCATTGACTTTGGCCTGCGCTCGTTGGGTTTGGAAACGGCTTTTGCAAGCCGTTCGGGACGTCCGGGAACGATTTCCTACGAAAGTCTCACACCCGAAGATATGCACGAGTACAAAGTCATTGTCAATTGCACGCCGCTCGGCATGTATCCGAAGGTGGAAACCTGCCCGAACCTGCCTTACGAAGCGATGGACAGCCACACGCTGCTCTACGATCTTATCTATAATCCCGACGAGACGCTTTTTATGAAATGCGGACGCGAGCGCGGGGCAACCGTCATCAACGGACTCGAAATGCTTCTTCTACAGGCTTTCGCCTCGTGGGAATTTTGGAACCAAGAAGATTAAGAAAATATGGTTGAAACATACTTCCTGACCTATCTCATCATCGTTTGCGTCGTGGCTGTTGGTGGCCTCGTGGCAGACTATTTCCTGAACCCGGGAACACGAAAGTTGCTGGAACAGAAGCATTCAGGGCTGTCGCGCATCACTCAGAAATACAACTCCCAGATTCGCTCGCTCGAGTCGGAATATAAAACCGAGAAATCTTCACTCGTTTCAGCCCATTCGAGCCTCAGACGAAGCCTGCGCAGCAGCTATTCGAAGCGCTATGATGCCGTTTTCAGCGAATATACGAAAGAACGGATGGGCTTCCTCAATTTCTGGCAAAACGAAAACAAGCGATATCGCCTGTTCCGCAAGCTTTGGGCCTGGACGCTCGTGTTGGGTTTGGTTGGTATGGTATTCAGCTGCAACCATGACATCGGTGGCAACATCGAAGAGGCTCGAATGGTGCAACAGCAGGAAACGACCTACTGGAACGCCGAGACGATTCCCCTGCCCCACCTCACCGACGGCTCGCAATACGTGTCGAACCCCGACGGCGTGCTCGCGGCCTCGACCGTGAGCCAAATCAACGAGACGATGCTGCGTCTTGACAACGATTTCGGCATTGAAACGGCGGTAATCGTGGTGAACCACATCGAAAACGACGACCCGTACCGAATGGCGCAGGATGTGGGAAACCGCTATGGCGTGGGACGCGACGACCGCGGACTGGTCATCGTGGTGGGCTACAAAGACGGGTCGATCAATATGTCGCCCGGGCGCAGCCTTGAGGCCGACCTCACCGATGCCGAGTGCTATCGCTTGCAGCAGCGCTATGTTGTTCCGGCCATGAAGGCGCAGCAGCCCGACAGCGCAATGCTCTACTTGGCCGATGGCCTATACGCCTTCATGCAAAAAAAGCCGATGCCCGAAATGACGCTCCGCAGCGAAGCCAGCGAGGAATCGACAATGGGTCTGTATTTCATTTTCCTTGTCGGATGGTTGATTTTCGGCCTGTTCCTCGACCGGAAATACGAGTGGTTGGGCGTTTATGGAGTGACGGCTCTGCTGAGCAATCCCTTCGTGGAAGCGCCTGTTTTTGTCAGCACGGGCGGCGGTGGATTCAGCTCCGGCGGGTCGCGTGGCGGTTTCGGAGGCGGATTTGGCGGCGGTGGATTCAGTGGCGGCTATGGAGGCGGCAGCTTCGGAGGCGGCGGTGCCACGTCGAGATGGTAGTCTCACTTTGTGAGAAATTATGAATTAAGAATTAAGAATGATGATTTCCTTTTTTCTCGAAGATAATTAACGAATTAACAGATAGTAAAACATTAATAATTAAAAAATTAGAATTATGAAAAAAAGTTTGATTTTAGCTATTATCGCAGCTGTCGTCATCATTGGCGGATGGGCTGCCAGTGCTTACAACTC
>DFHC01000003.1:0-2110 GCA_002372575.1 bacterium UBA3734
GGCATCGACATCGACTACGAGACGCTCGGACAGGGCAACTCGATGCTGATGGTGGCCACGAGCGGCACGGCTGTAGTCATCTGAGCTAAGCTATTTCTCGAAGTGCTGATAGTCTTTCAGCGAGTTCCAGTCGCCTCCCCAGCGGAATCCGCGCTGCGTGAATAGTCGGTAGGCGAGGTCTTGTCGCGTGATTTTATGCTTGAAATTGCGCGAGCGATTGGCGTAGGGCCGCCCCGTCTTGGGCTGCACGACGAGCGTGCCGTCCCTGCGCCGCTTCACACACGGATTTTGCAGCGGATTCAGGTCAATGGCCATTCCCAGCGCGTGTTTCGAGAGTTTTTTGCTGCCGGCAATCTTGCGAAAGCAAAAGCACGAGGTGTTGTTGGCCTGCATCGAGCGTTCGTCGTCGGCCTCGAAGTCGTCGATGGGGCGGATTTGGGCGATGGGATAGCGTTGGCGATAGAGCTCGCGGAAAATCTCAACCAGGTCTTGCGCAATGGCCTTGTTGCAGACGAGTTCGCCCGTGCGCGTCGTGCCCTCGAAATCGCAGTAGGCGAGCGTGAGCAGGCGCAAATCGGCGCGGCTCACGCTGCAGTCCGACGGATAGGAACGCCCTTGCATCCGTTGGAAAACGGCATCGCTGAGCGTGTCGATGCGAAAAGTTTGCGCTGCCGCGGCACCCGAAAAGAGCGCGAAAAGCAGGAAAATGACGGTTTTTCGCGGGAAAATCATGATTTTGAGAGGTCGTTATACAGTTCCCGAATACTTTTATAGAGCCGATGGGCACCTTTTTCCCGTAATCTTTCGTCGGGCAGCGGCCCCGTGTTCACGGCATAGACGCGACAGCCTGCGGCCACGCCTGCCTCGACGCCGAGCGGTGCATTTTCGATGACGATGGCCTGCTCCGCATTCGTGCAACCACACTTTTTCAGCCCCATCAAGTAGGGGTCTGGCGCGGGTTTTCCGTGTTCCACATCGTAGGCCGTGACAACATGCTGCTCGTCCACAAATTCGGCGAAATCGCTGAGCATACGGTCGATGAGCTGCCGCTGGGCACTGCCCGTGACGATGGCAATGGCAATGCCGTTATCCTTGAACAGGCGCATCAAATCGCGCACACCGTCGAAAATCTTGGCCTCGGGCATCGCATGAAAGCGGCGGGCCTTTTCGTCGTACATCCGCTGCGCCTCTTCGACTGAAATCGTGCGATTCTGCTGCTTGAGAACCATGTTCCGAATCGTATCAACGCCCTTTGCGCCTTCCGTGGCGTATGCATCCTCGGTCGTCATCACGATGTCGAACTGTGCCATCGCCTCGCGCCATGCCACCGCGTGCATCGCCATCGAGTCGTAGAGCACGCCGTCCATATCGAAGAGCACGGCTTTCAGCTTCAGCGTCTCAAGCCTCATAGCCGGGTTTCTTGAGCAACTTAAACATGTTCTTCTTGTAGGCCTCCACGCCGGGCTGGTCGAACGGATTCACGCCGAGCACGAGGCCGCTGATGCCGCAGCCCAGCTCGAAGAAATAGATGAGCTGGCCGAGGTAATACTCGTTCAGTTGCGGCACGCTGATGCGAATGTTGGGCACGCCACCATCCACGTGGGCCATCTGGGTGCCAAGTTCGGCCATTTTGTTCACCTCATCGACGCGCTTTCCGGCAAGGAAATTCAGCTGGTCGAGGTTCTCCTCGTCGAAGGGGAAATCCACGCTGTGATTGGGTTTTTCAATGCTGATGACGGTCTCGAAAATCGAGCGTTCGCCGTCTTGAATCCACTGCCCCATCGAGTGCAAATCGGTCGTGAAGTCGCACGAAGCGGGGAAAATTCCCTTTCCGCCCTTGCCCTCCGACTCGCCGTAGAGCTGCTTCCACCATTCGGCCACGAAATGGAGCTTCGGCTGGTAGTTCACCATGATTTCAATCTTCTTGCCCGACTGGTAGAGGGCGTTGCGCACGGCGGCATATTGCGCGGCAGGATTCTCGCTGAAAGGCGCGTCGGGGCAGCACTGGCGCTCCATGTCCTGCGCACCCTGAATGAGCGACTTGATATTGAATCCGGCGCAGGCGATGGGCAACAGACCCACGGGCGTGAGCACCGAGAAGCGTCCGCCC
>DFHC01000003.1:2306-6225 GCA_002372575.1 bacterium UBA3734
CGCTGCTCTTCGCACTGCTTCTTCAGCAGGCGGAACGCGAGGGCGGTTTCCGTCGTGGTGCCCGATTTCGAGATGTTAATCACGCCGAAACGCTTCGTTTTCAGGTATTCCGAGAGTTCAAAAAGATAGTCTTCGCTGATGTTGTTGCCCGCGAAAAGGATGACAGGAGATGGGTGGTGGGTGGTGGGTGATGGGTGATGAAGCCACGCAAACGAGTTGCTCAGCGACTCGATAATCGCGCGAGCCCCAAGATACGAGCCTCCGATGCCGGCCACCACAATCACCTCGCACTTCTCGCGCAGCGTGTCGGCCACAGCCTGAATTTCATCGAGAAACGCCGTCGTGATGCCCGAGGGCAAATGCAGCCAACCGATGTAGTCGTTTCCAGCGCACGTGCCCTGCTCCAAGGCCATCTGCGCATCCTTCACTTTCGGCACGAAACGCTCCACGACGCCCTCGCCGAGAAAACACGTCGCCTTACTCAAATCTAATCCGATTTTTTCCATGATTTTGTTATTCTTATTCAATCTTTTTTACCTGTTTTCAAATTGGGAAACCCCTTTTCGTGGTGCAAAGGTACGAAGAAAACGGCAGAACACGAAAAGAAATGGCGTTTTTCTTTGGCGAGTTCACTTTTTTGTCGTATCTTTGCATGGATAAAACATTATGACATGAAAAAGTATTTCATTTCGTCACTTCTGCTCATCATTGCTCTGTCGGCAAATGCTCAAAGGGAAAAATTCAGTTGCTCTTTGCGTACGTATGCCGGCGTGAATTTCAGCAGCGTGAAAAAAGATCCTAATAGTATTGTCGTAACCGACCCAAAGACAAAGTTGGGGCTTGTCATAGGTGCAGACATAGAATACCAAATCAACAACATTCTCGCCATTTCGGGCGGTCTGAAGTATTCGCAGATGGGATATAAGCTTGATGGAGGAAAAAATATCAGCATCGACTGTATCAATCTTCCCGTTTTGTTCCATGCCTATTTTTTGAAAGGCTTCGGGGTGTATGCAGGTTTACAGCCTGGATACAATCTCAAAGTCGATAAAACGATAGATCCTTACATCGAAAACATGAAAGCCGACATTTTGGCAGGCATTTCCTATGAACACAAGAACATCAGGCTCGATGTTTCCTATACCCGAGTACTCTCAATCACCTCAGACGACCACTTGAAGAACAAAGCCGTCTCCGTCACGCTGGGTTACCGGTTTGAACTTTTCAAGCGAGAAATGAAAGATCCTTCAAAGAACAAGTACAATATTATTATGCCAACATTAGGACACTAATTTAAACAAGACTTTTATGAAAATCGGAATTCCAAAAGAGATCAAGAACAACGAAAACCGCGTGGGAATGACCCCTGCGGGAGTAGCAGAACTCGTGGGCAACGGCCACACCGTCTATGTGCAGACAACGGCGGGCGTGGGTAGCGGATTTGCCGACGAAGAGTACAAGGCCGTGGGCGCACAGATGCTTCCAACGATTGAAGACGTCTATCGCGAGGCCGAGATGATTGTGAAGGTGAAGGAGCCCATCGAGCCCGAGTATAAGCTCGTGCGCAAGGGGCAACTGCTGTTCACCTATTTCCACTTTGCCAGCGAGCGCGAACTGACCGACGCCATGCTCGAGAGCGGAGCCGTTTGCCTGGCCTACGAAACCGTGCAGCTGCCGAACCGCTCGCTGCCGCTGTTGCAGCCGATGAGCGAGGTGGCCGGACGCATGGCCACGCTCAACGGTGCCTACTACCTGCAGAAGACGCAGGGCGGAAAAGGCAAGCTCATCAGTGGCGTACCGGGCGTAAGACCGGCCAAGGTGCTGGTTTTGGGCGGCGGTGTCGTTGGTGAGGCTGCCGCACTGATGGCCGCCGGACTGGGTGCCGAAGTGACGATTACCGACATTTCGCTGCCTCGCCTGCGCCAGCTCGACCTCGAACTGCCTGCCAACGTCCACACGCTCTATTCCTCGGAGCACAACATCCGTCGGGAGCTCAAGGACGTGGACATCGTCATCGGGTCGGTGCTCGTGCCCGGCGCCAAGGCTCCGCACCTGATTACGCGCGATATGCTGAAGCTGATGGAGCCCGGAACGGTGCTCGTGGATGTGGCTATCGACCAGGGCGGCTGCTTCGAGACCTCGCATCCGACAACCCACTCCGAGCCCGTCTATGAAATCGACGGCATCGTACACTACTGCGTGGCAAACATCCCGGGAGCCGTGCCCAACACCTCGACAATGGCCCTCACGAACGCCACGCTGCGCTATGCCGTGGCTCTGGCCAACAAGGGCTGGCGACAGGCCTGCAAAGACGACGAGGCACTGGCTCGCGGTCTGAACGTGGTCGATGGAAAAGTGACGTTTAAGGGCGTGGCCGACGCTTTCGGACTGCCCTACGAGCCGATTACGCTCTAAACGACTCGTTTTTTCACACGAAAATGCCCCTCGAACGCTGGTTTCGAGGGGCATTTCTTATCAAATTCTTATCGGAACGAATCGGTGAGCAGTTTGATTTCTCGCTGCGGATTGATTTGTTCGTACAAAATCTTGTAAACCGCGTCGAGAATCGGCATGTTCACGTGCATTCGCCGGTTGATTTCCTTCAGACATTTCGTGCCGAAATAGCCCTCGGCAATCATTTCCATCTCAATTTGCGCCGTTTTCACCGAATAGCCCTTGCCAATCATACTGCCGAAGGTGCGGTTGCGCGAGAATTTCGAGTAGCCCGTCACGAGCAGGTCGCCCAGATAGACCGAGTCGCAAATGCTGCGCTCGAGTGGGTGCAGGGCCGTGATGAAGCGCAGCATTTCCTGCACGGCGTTCGACATCAGCACGGCCTGGAAATTGTCGCCATATTTCAGTCCTGAGCAGATGCCGGCGGCAATGGCATAGACATTTTTCAGCACCGAGGCGTATTCGATGCCGATGACGTCGGTGGAAATCTTCGTCTTGATGAAGTCCGAGGAAATCAGGTCGGCAAAGGCGCGCGCCTTGTCCGGGTCGGCACAGGCGATGGTCAGATAGGAAAGTCGCTCCAGTGCCACTTCCTCGGCGTGCGAGGGTCCGGCAATGCAGGCAATGTTTTCATACGGCACGTCGAACACCTGATGGAAATATTCCGAACACGAGAGGTTCTCGTCGGGCACGATGCCTTTGATGGCCGTGATGATGAATTTGTCGCGGATGCGTGTCTTGAGCTTCTTCAGGTGGTTTTTCAGGTAGGGCGAGGGCGTGACGAAGATGAGCGTGTCGTAGGCCTGCGTGATTTTGTTCAGGTCGGAGGAAAAATGAATCTCATCGACGTTGAAGCGCACGCTGGTGAGGTAGGCCGGGTTGTGGCCGAGCCGCGTGAAATCCTCGATGCGGTCTTCACGGCGCATATACCAGCCGATGTGGTGCGTGTGGCCCACCACAATCTTGGCGATGGCCGTAGCCCACGAGCCGCCGCCGATGATGGCTATTTTTCCTTGGTTAAACATTCACACTCTCAATCCACTTCTGAATTTCATCGACGCTTGGCTTCTGCATGTCGAGCTTGTATTTCTTCACGATGTCGCCGATTTTCTGCTGCAAGCCCTGCGGCTTCTCGTCTTTGATGTTCTGCACGAGGTTGAATCCGGCCTTGCGGAGCACGGGCACCCACTCTTCGGCAACGCCGATTTCCGCCCATTCTGCCACGCTCGACTGCGGGATTTTCTTCTCGGGCTTCATCTGCGGGAAGAAGAGCACCTCCTGGATGAAGGTCTTGCCCGTCATGAGCATCACCAGTCGGTCGATACCGATGCCGATACCGCTCGTCGGCGGCATACCGTATTGCAGGGCGCGGAGGAAATCGTGGTCGATAATCATCGCCTCGTCGTCGCCCTTGTCTGCCAGTTTCATCTGTTCCACGAACCGCTCTTCCTGGTCGATGGGGTCG
>DFHC01000100.1:0-884 GCA_002372575.1 bacterium UBA3734
GCGATGCAAAGATACGATTTTTTTGTGAGAAACGGATAGAAAATGTCGCAAATTTCAGATTTTATAGGTTTTATTTTGAAATCTGCGATTTTGGCGTGGATTTTCGCGTGGCGGAATAAGTGATTCGGGGAATGTTGGCCTCGCGCAACGCTTGCTTGATTTGCATGATGGCGGCCATCGGCACATGGCGGTCGGCCTTGACCAGAGCCGTCAGACGCTGGCGGTCGGCAACGGGCAGGCTCATTTTCTCGCTCTCAATGGCCGAAGCAAGCTGTTCGGGCTCTACGAGAAGGTTGTTCACCTGAATGCGCAGAGGCGACTCTGAGCCCACATAAATATAAAGGTGTGGCTGGTTGCTGGGCAATTTTGCGACTTCCGTACCCTCGGGTGTTTCGTACTGCACGCGCGGCGTGACGTTGCGCATGTGGGTGACGATCATGAAGAAAAAAAGTACCGTGAAAATCAGGTCGGGCAGCGATGCCAGATTCAAGCTCGGAACGGTATGGTCTCTCCTTTTAATCTTCATGGTTTTCGGCTATTGTTTCACCACGTCGGCGATGCGCTGCGGAAGAGGCCTGCGTTTTCGCACGTCGCGATAGGCCGCAGCGATTTCGTTTTGCAACTCGAAATAGGTGTTGTAGTCGGCAGTGGGGTCGGATTCGATGGAAATCAGGTGTTCCTCGCCGATTTGAATGACGAGCGAGGCCACGCGAGGCCTAATTTGAGCCATGTCCACGGGTTCACCGTTGAGCGTCAGCCGATTTTCCGCCGTAATACCCAGTGCGATGAGTTTCTCGCGCTCTACCTGCATTTCCTGTTTTTTATCGTCCGAAGGTGGCAACAGGCGCGTGATGCCTCTGTCCACGTCCATCGACGACACCATC
>DFHC01000100.1:931-5486 GCA_002372575.1 bacterium UBA3734
CCCTTCTCCGTGTCCATCGATGATGTCACGAGGAAGAAAATCAACAGCATAAACGAGATGTCGGCTGTCGATGTCATGTCCAGCGAGGGAGTTTCACGATTTCTGCGGCGAATCATTCCTTTTGTTCCTATGTCTTAATTCTTCAACTTTTAATCCTGAAGCTCTTTCCCCAGTCAAGAAGCAGGCTCAGCACCGCCACCACGAGCAGAATGCCTGCCGAAATGGTGAACACGTCGGCCAAGCGCAGCCACAAGGCATTGTCGTAGGGTTTTCCATTGATGGAAAGTGCGTCTGCCGAACTCAGCAAAATGGCCAACAACAGCACGATGAGCGTGCCGACCACAATCGACAACGCCACCCTGCGCAAAGTCTTGTCTTCGCCGTTTTTTCCGCTTTTGATGCGGTTTCGCACGGTCAAAATCGTGGACCAGGCAACCACAGCAATGGCAGCGACGAGCCCCGTCGCCATCAAAAACAGCATGATATCTGTCAAAACGTCCATTGATTAGCTCCTTTTTTGCTGGTGTCGTCCGATGATGTCAAGCAGCGTGATGCCTGCCTCTTCCATCTGCGCCACAAGGCGGTCCACCTTCGTCATGATGTAGTTATAGAACAGCTGCAAAACCACTGCCACGATGATACCGAAAATCGTGGTGATGAGTGCCACTTTCATTCCTTCAGCCACAACCGACGCATTCATGTCGCCCACAATCTGGATATTGTCGAAGGCCATCACCATGCCAATGACCGTACCGAGAAAACCGAGCGACGGCGCAATGGCGATGAACAGCTTGATCCACGAACAACCCTTTTCCAGCAGCGCGACTTGCACCGAAGCGTAAGACGACATCGAACGCTCAATGCTCTCCGCCGGCTCATGGACACGCACCAATCCCTGATAGCACACGCTGGCCACGGGGCCGCGCGTCTCGCGACAAAGCGTCTTGGCACCTTCGATATCGCCTTCAGAAACGAGTTTTTCAATGCTGTCGAGCAACTTTCGGTTGTCGATGCTTGAGAGTGTGAGATAAATGATGCGCTCAATGCAGAAAGCCAGTCCCAAGACTAAGGTGAGGGCCACCAACGACATGAAAATCGGGTTTCCTTCGATAAATTTCGTCTTCAGAATTTGGTGTAAACCGCCAGATTCGTCGGTCAAGGCCTCGGGCAGCTGGCTCAGCATGAGCATAGTCGCAGAATCTATTGTCATAGTCTTATTTGGGCAGTGTGATGGGGAACATGGAGCTATCGACGTGAGCCTCGCGCACGATGGCCTTCAGCTCGGCGAGCTTCTCGGGATACTTGCTAGCAAGGTTGGTGTCTTCGTGGATGTCGGAGGCGAGGTCGTAGAGCTCGCAGTTGCCGTTTCTCACCACCAGTTTCCAATTGCCCTGACGCACGCCGATTTGCGGTGCGAGCTCCCAATAAAGATAGTCGTGCTTCTGCTGCTGGGCATCGTTGCCGAGCAGCGTGGGCAGGAAGGAAATGCCGTCGAAATAGTCTTCTTTCCCATTGCTTTGCGGACGTTTGTACTTTGAAACGTAGTCGTCGATGCCGATGAGTTCGCAGAACGTGGGCATCACGTCGTAGAAGGCAAGTTGATGGTCGCTCTTCACGCCTGCGGGCACTTTTCCAGGCCATCGCACGATGAACGGGATGCGAATTCCGCCTTCGTTGCAACTGCGCTTGATGCCTTTGAGCACGCCGTCGCGGTTGAAGAACATCGGGTCGGCACCACCCTCCTCGTGAGGACCATTGTCGGAGGAGAAAATCAGAATCGTGTTCTCCTCGATGCCTTTTTCCTTGAGTTTCGCCATGATTTCACCCATGTAGGCATCGAGGCGCGTAATCATGCCGGCGAACTGCGCGTGGGTGTTCGTTACGCGATGATACCAGCTACCCACGTCGCCTCCCCAGCTCTTGTCGGTGCAGAATTTGGCCTTGTAGCTCTGGTAGATGGAGTCGTCGGGCTGGGCTAACTCGGCGTGAGGGAGCGTGTAGGTGAAGAGTCCGTAGAAAGGCTTGTCGCCGTCTGCCACGTCGTCGATCCATTGCAGGGCCCGCTGGTGGATGAGGTCGGCGCTGTATTGCGGACGCTTGAAATACTCGTCGTTCTGGAAATTGAACTTGATGTTCTCCTCCAGCAGCTCGCGCACTACCGCCTTGTCGCCCTTCGAGGGGTCGTAGCGGTTGAGGAAGTTGGGATAGTAGGCATGGGCCTGGAACTGACAGATGGGACCGTAGAACACATCTACTCCGCGCTTGTCGGGCGTGGAAACGCTACCCTCGTAGCCGCCGGCCCACTTGCCGAACTGCGCCGTGGTGTAGCCGTTGTCTTTCATGATTTCAGGAATGACCACGTGGTTCGGGTCGAGCGGTTCCTGTCCGACAAGGGTGTAGTCGGCATTCACGCCATACATATTCTGCTGCAGCTTACCTTGCCAATGCTCCTTGTTTCCACGGATTTTCGTGTGGCCGCTGTGCTGACCCGTCATCAGCGAGGCACGCGACGGAGCCGACACGGGACTTCCGCAATAGGCCTGCATGAATTGCATTCCCTCCGCGGCCATGCGGTCGAGATTGGGCGTCGAAATGTATTGCTGGCCGTAGCAGCCGAGGTCGCCCCAGCCCATATCGTCGCACAAAACGAAAATGATGTTGGGTTTCTCGCTCTGTCCGCAAGCGAGTGCCGGGGTCATCGCCAAACCGTATAATAACTTGTTTGCTTTCATAACTTTTCGGGTTTTATCGGATGATTTCTTTCTTGTTGTTGATGATGTAGATGCCTTTCTTGAGCTGCGAGCGGGGGGCAGCCACCTTGGTGCCCTGCAAGGTGTAGACAGACTCGTCCGTGAAAGTTTGCCTTTCGAATGTCTCGATATTCGTGGCCTCGTCTTTCGTGTTGGGCGAGAGGATGGCCACAAGCCGGATGCTCTGCGTCAGGGGCACCTCGATTTCGGTGTTGGTACCGATGATTTCGCCCTTGAAATAGCTGTGCATCAGCTTCCAACCTTTGAAAACGGCATCGCCAAGGGGCGTTACCGAGGCTTTCAGGCTTCCGCCCACCTCTTCTGCCGCGACAGTGGCACGCGACGGGTCGTTCACCTCCACCGTCCATTCCACGCTTTTGTCGCCTTCAACCACGTTCACGAGGAAGTCGTAGCAGGCCCCAATCACGTCGTCTTCGGCTCCGTCGAGTCCGCTCTCCGTCACGCGGATGCGCAGGCGCGACTGCCCGAGCTCAGCCGTTGCAGGAACGCTGAGGGTGATCGAAGTGCCTGCGATTTCCTGCTTCACCTCGAAAACGCCGTCTCTGTCCCAGTCGGCGTAGGCGAAGGTGCTCGCATTGCCATTTTTATTCACCACGTTCACGGTCAACGGCAGCGTTCCGCCTCGTTTCACCTCGATTTTCTGGTCGGTGTAGATGATATGCGCACTTGTCAGCCTCGACGTGGTAGAAAAATGCAGTTCGCTGAGGATGTCGCTGCCTGCCACGTCGGCCCCTTTCAGATAGGAAGAGGTACTCGTCTTGCCACAGGGAATGGAATACATCTGTAACTGCTTCTGGGTGTTTTCGAGGCGTTCGACAGCCGAATTGTCGTAACGATACTCGTCTTCCTTGATTTCCCAGTAGGAATTGCCACGACCGGACTTAATCCACCACGACACCACGCGCTGATAGTCCTGACTCCAGTTCAGTCCCTTCGTCACGTCGCCGATGTTGGTGACAGGGTCTTGGTCGGTGCTGGCAAGGTAGTAGTAGCCCTTTGTGGAGGCTCCGTTGGTCTCGTCTTTTTTGATTTGGAACTCTACGGGCTCATCGTCCATCTTCACGGGAACGTTCTGCGCCAAGTCCTTCGGACTCTGGACATACTTGCCTGTGGTGGCGTTCTTGATGTAGTAACAATCGTTCTTACTCGTTGGGACGAGTACCCACCAACACATATTGGTAACATTGAGCGGAGCCGTACCGATTTCGTTGCCCGTCTGATACATGTAGGAGCTCTGGTTGCCATTGCGATGGATGGTATAGAACTTTTCTGCAGAAAACTCGTGTTCTGCAGCCATCACAGCAGCCGACATCAGCAACATCGCTGAAAGAAGTCTGATTTTTTTCATACGATTATCTGTCATAAAGTTGGTCGATACAAATTCAGTCTTGCGGCCTCAGACTCGTGGCCTTCAGCATTTCGGCGACCTCGGCATTGACGCGGGCGGCAAATTCCACCATCGACATCGTGGCCTGCTCGCCACCGCCCTGCTGGCGCATGGCAACAAGACCTTCCTCGGCCTCCTGCTCGCCCACGACGAGCATATACGGGATGCGTTTCAGCTCGTTGTCGCGAATCTTGCGACCGATTTTCTCATTGCGGTCGTCGAGCGTGGCGCGGATGTCGTGCTCGGCGAGGTAGTCGGCCACGCGCTGTCCGTAGGCGTTGTATTTCTCAGAAATCGGAAGGATGGCAACCTGCTCGGGCGTAAGCCAAAGCGGGAAGTGGCCCGCAGTGTGCTCGATGAGCACGGCGCAGAAGCGTTCCATCGAGCCGAAGGGGGC
>DFHC01000005.1 GCA_002372575.1 bacterium UBA3734
CTAAGACTCTCCCCAAATAATCGGCGTGCAAAGGTAGTAAGTTTTGATGAAAAGGAGAAAGCTTGCGGGGATGAAAATCGGTGAATTATGAAAATTTAACGATTTTATAAATCTTTAAGGGCGTATTTTTTGCATTTCAGGCATTTTGTCGTAACTTTGCAAACACGAATAACCAAAAAATACCGATATTCAATGAAAAAAATCCTATTCCTTGCCGCCCTGATGGGCTTGGCCGTCAGCACGCAGGCTGCGAAGAAAAAAGTAGTGAAAGCGATGAAGCTCGTTCCGGCTACCATCGTGAAACCGACGATGACCGAAATCGAGGACTTGGACGTGAATGAACTCAACCGACTGCCGTTGCACACCACGTTTTTCGCTTACGAAAACGAGGCGTTGGCATTGCAGGGCGACCGCACGAAGTCGAAGAACTTCCTGTCGCTGCACGGCACGTGGAAATTCAACTGGGTGGAGAACCGCGACCAGCGTCCCACCGACTTTTTCGAGCCGAACCTCGACGATTCGAGTTGGGGAACGATTCCCGTGCCTGGCATTTGGGAGATGAACGGCTACGGCGACCCGATTTATGTGAATCCGGGTTTCGCGTGGAAAACTCATTTCGATGGAAAACCGCCGAGAGTGCCCGTGAAGGACAACCACGTGGGTTCGTATCGCCGCTCGTTCACGATTCCTGCCGACTGGAACGGAAAGCAAGTCATTGCCCACTTCGGAAGCGTCACGTCGTGCATCTATCTCTACGTGAACGGCAAGTTCGTCGGCTATGCCGAGGACTCGAAAGTGGCTGCCGAGTTCGACATCACGCCCTTCGTGAAAGCTGGCGAGGAGAACCTGATTGCGTTTCAGGTGTTCCGCTGGTGCGATGGCTCGTGGTGCGAGGACCAGGATTTCTGGCGATTGAGCGGCGTGGCGCGTGATTGTTTCCTGTATGCGAGAAACAAGGAGTTTCACGTTGAGGATTTGCAAATAAAGCAAGGATTGTTCGACGACTATACGACTGGTACGTTGGAAATCGAGGCAAAATTGTCAACTGATGAATTTATTCGGGTGAACTACGAACTACTCGATGCTGATGGTAAAAAGGTTGTTCCCACAGATGCGGACCACTCTCCCGATGTGAACGACTACAGCCGTCGTTTCGACAATATTGCATTGAAAAACTGCAAGACTTGGACGGCAGAGACACCTTATCTTTATACGCTTGTGGCAAAGGTTTACGACATAAGAAAACTGAATACGAACAGGCCTTGTGAACAGGTGGAGGCTGAGTTGGCAAAAATGAAGCCCATCGAAGTCATTCCCGTGAAAGTCGGCTTCCGCCGCGTGGAAATCAAGAATTCGCAGTTGTTGGTGAACGGAAAACCCATCTTAATCAAGGGTGCGAATCGCCACGAAATCGACCCCGACGGTGGCTATGTCGTGTCGCGTGAGCGCATGATTCAGGACATTCAGGTGATGAAGCGACTGAACATCAACGCCGTGCGCACTTGCCACTATCCCGACGACCCCGTCTGGTACGACCTCTGCGACGAATACGGCCTCTACGTCACTGCCGAGGCCAACCAAGAGAGCCACGGATTCCAGTATGGCGACGATGCCGAGGCCAAGAAACCGGCCTTTGCCAAGCAAATTATGGAGCGCAACCAGCACAACGTGGCCGCGCACTTCAACCATCCGTCAATTATCGTGTGGTCGCTCGGCAACGAAACCGTGAACGGCCCGAACTTCGAGGCCGCCTACCAATGGGTGAAAGACTTCGACCCGTCGCGCCCCTGCCAGTGGGAACAGGCCGGAAAAGACAAGTGGAACACCGATATTTATTGTCCGATGTATCGCTCGCCAGAAGAGTGCGAAGCCTATTGCAAGGACGAGAAATACCAGAAGCCGCTCATCCAGTGCGAATACAACCACACGATGGGCAACTCCTCGGGCGGACTGGGCGTTTACTGGGACCTCATCCGCAAATACCCGAAGTATCAGGGTGGCTACATCTGGGACTTCGTCGATCAGGCCCTGCATCGCAAGCCTAACGCTAAAATGCTCAACGCCTCGCTCGACGAACTGAACCGCGTGGCGAACCTGCCGTATCCTGAACTGGCCAAAATCCACTACACCTACGGCGGCGACTACAACTCCTACGACGCCTCGGACAACAATTTCAACAACAACGGCATCATCGGCCCCGACCGACAGCTGAATCCGCACGCCTACGAGGTGGCCTATCAGTATCAGAACATTTGGGTGAAGCCCGTCGGCGACATCGCCGAGACGCAGACCGTCGAGGTGTTCAACGAATATTTCTTCCGCGATTTGAGCAACTACAGAATGGCTTGGAAAATGCTCGTAGATGGAGAAATTTTAGAAGAAGGCACTATCGACAAACTCGATGTGGCACCGCAGTCGAAGAAAGCGTATAGAATTCCTTTCCCGATAGACGAACCCGACGGCTTCACTGCCGAAATTTCCCTGAATATAGAATTTGTCCTGAAAGAAGCTGAGCCGCTGATGGAGAAAGGCAGTCGCGTGGCTTATGTACAGATTCCCGTAATGCAAAACAAGGAGCTTCTCTTCAACGATTTTGAAGACAGGGATGTCCTCGACTTTGATCGGAAGATTGTCGCCACGCCAAAGTCGAAAATCAAAGTCGAAAACAAGAAAAACGACGACGAAATCACAGTGGAAAATGCCGATTTCACCATTAAATTCGACAAGCGGACAGGACTCCTCAAGGAATACGAAGTGCTCGACATCGACCTCTTGGGCGACGGCGGCACGCTGCGTCCGAACTTCTGGCGCGCCCCGACCGACAACGATATGGGTGCAAAATTGCATCAATTCTTCAAAGTCTGGAAAGACCCGAAAATGACGCTCACCGAACTGACTTCCTCGTATGACAAAAAGAAAAACGAGGCCACGGTGAAGGCCGTTTACGATATGCCCGACGTGAAGGCGCAACTGACGATGGCCTATGTCATTGATGACGGAGGTGCCATCCACGTCACCGAGAAAATGGCAACCGACCCCGAAGCCAAAGTCCAAAAGATGTTCCGCTACGGCGTGGTGATGGATTTGCCTTACGACTTCGACCAAAGCAAATATTACGGTCGTGGCCCGATTGAAAACTATGCCGACCGCAAGGATTGTATGCCCATTGGCCGATACCGACAGACCGCCGACGAGCAGTTCTTCCCCTACATCCGTCCGCAGGAAACCGGCACGAAGAGCGACATCCGCCGTTGGTATCAGACCAACAAAAACGGTTTCGGCCTGCGCATCCAGGCCAGCCAGCCGTTCTCGGCCTCGGCACTGCACTACAACATCGCCGACCTCGACGACGGCGAGGAGAAAGACCAGCGCCACTCGCCCGACGTGCCGAAATCGAAGTACACCGAACTGACGCTCGACCTTGAGCACGCAGGCGTGGGCGGCATCGACAGCTGGAGCGCAAAGGCCGAGGCCCAGCAGCCCCACCGCGTGGAGTACAAGGACCGCGAGTTCAAGTTCTGGCTGATTCCGGTGAAGAAATAAAGACAAATTATGCAGGCGATTATTCTGGCGGCTGGAATGGGCCGCAGGTTAGGCGAACTGACACGCGACAACACGAAATGCATGGTTGCCGTGAATGGCGAGCGCCTCATCGACAGGCTCTTGCGCCAGTTGTCACGACAGTCGTTGGAGCGGGTTGTTATCGTGGTGGGCTATAAAGGCAAGGAACTCCGCGACTACATCGGTCATCGCTACGACGATATGCTGAAAATCGAGTATGCCGAGAACCCTGTGTTCGACAAGACCAACAATATCTATTCGCTGGCCTTGGTGAAAGACCAGCTGCAAGAAGATGACACCCTGCTCATCGAGAGCGACCTGATTTTCAGCGACCGACTGATTCCGATGATCGTTGAACATCCGTACCCCAACTTAGCTTTGGTTGCCAAGTATGAGTCGTGGATGGACGGCACGATGGTGCGGCTCGACGACGACTGGAATATCGTGAATTTCATCTCGAAAGACGCTTTCGATTTCGACGACGCAGACAGCTATTATAAAACGGTGAACATCTATAAGTTCAGCCGCGACTTCCTGCGCCAGCAGTATGTGCCTTTCCTCGATGCCTACACCAAGGCGATGGGTAACAATGAGTACTACGAGAACGTGCTGCGCATCATCTCGATGCTGAATGGTCACCAGATGAAGGCACTCCCCATCGGACAGGAGAAATGGTACGAGATAGATGACGTTCAGGACCTCGACATTGCCGAGGCACTTTTTGCCAACGACGAGGATGTGCTCCGTAAGTACTACGGACGCTATGGTGGCTATTGGCGCTTCCCTCAGATGCTTGACTTCTGCTATCTCGTGAATCCCTATTTCCCCTCGAGGCGTATGAGGGATGAGCTGCGCAGCAATTTCGACACACTGCTGACAGAATATCCCTCGGGTATGAAGGTAAATACGCTTATTGCCAGCAAGTGTTTCGGTGTGAGCGAGTCTTACATCGTGCCAGGTAATGGTGCTGCCGAGTTGATTAAGATTCTGATGGAGGATAACCTCCAAGGGAAGACCGGCTTCATTCGTCCTACCTTCGAGGAATACCCTAACAGGTTTGACAAGGAACGGCAGGTGACATTCGTGCCACAAAACGATGAATACCGCTATACGGCAGACGATTTGAAGGCCTTCTTTACCGATAAGGACATCCAGACGCTGATGCTCATCAATCCCGACAACCCTTCGGGCAATTTCATCCCCAAGGCCGACGTTTTGGGGCTGGCTGCCTGGTGCGAGGAACTGAACATCCGACTCGTCGTTGATGAAAGTTTCGTTGATTTCAGTATTGATCATGCCACACATTCGCTTCTCTCCAACGAACTGCTGGAGCGTTATCCCCACATGGCCATTATGAAGAGTATCTCGAAAAGCTACGGTGTGCCTGGATTGCGCCTGGGTATCCTTGCCTCTGCAGATAAACAACTGATTGCGCATATCAAGAAAGAGGTTTCTATCTGGAATCTTAATTCCTTCGCAGAATTCTTTATGCAAATCTACAACAAGTATGAAAAGGACTACAAGGAAGCCTGTGAGAAGTTTGTCAGTGAGCGCGATTGTTTTGAAAGTCAGCTGCGCAACATCCCCTTCCTTCGGGTGATGCCTTCTCAAGCCAACTACTTCCTCTGTGAGATACAGCCTCCTTACACAGGTGCCGAGATAGTGGTCTATATGCTCCGCCAGCACAATATTCTGATACGCGACTGCAGCCTGAAACCAGGCCTTGACCCGCAAAAGCAGTATATGCGTATTGCTGTGCGCAATCATGAGGACAATATGCGTCTTATAAAAGCTTTAAGACAATTCAAGAAATCATAGTGTATGACAAGCCATCAGGTAGCAATTATCCAACAAACGCAGATTGACAGTCTGCACATCTCTCCAGCCGAGTGCATCGAGTGGGTGCAGGAGGGTTTTTTGATGAAAGACGAGGTACAGCTGCCCGCCAAGTTGAGCGTCCATCCACAGGGAGAAGATTTTATCACCTCCATGCCTTGTCTTCTGCCTGAGCGCGACGGCAAGAAATATTTTGGCATCAAGATAGTCAGTAGAATCGAGGGGCAGAGACCAGCCTTGAAGAGTGATATCTACCTGTATGATGCTAAGAGCGGTTTACTGCTCGCCATCATCGACGGCGACTGGATTACCGCCATGCGCACAGGTGCAGTGGCCGCCTTGGCCGTCAGGACTTTCCAGCGAAGCAATGTTGATGCTTATTCGATGATAGGCTTAGGTAATATTGCACGAGCAGTAGCACTCTGCTTAATCGACGACAATCGTCACAGGCCGATTACCCTTCGGCTTATGCGCTACAAGGAGCAGGCGGAGCAATTCATAGAGCGATTCAAGGACTATTCGAATGTGAAATTCGAGATTGTTGACGACCATTGCGCCTTCGTGGCTGGGGCAGAGGTGTTGTTGTCTTGCGTGACGGTTGCCACCGAACTGCTTTTCCCAGACAACAATCTTTTCCAGAAGGGCGTGACGGTGGTTCCTGTTCATATGCGGGGCTTCCAGAACTGCGATGTTTTTTTTGATAAAGTATTTGGTGATGATACAGGGCAGATTCGGGGTTTCAAGTATTTCTCGCAGTTCCGGCAATATGACGAGCTGCACCGCGTATTGCAAGGTAAGACACCAGGACGCATCAACAATGACGAGCGGATATTGAGTTACAACTATGGCATTGGACTTCACGACATCGTTTTCGCATCAAAAATCTATGAACTGTCGCAGGGTGCAGGAGTCACCTTGTTGTTTCAAAAGCACGACCAGAAAATATGGGTATAGACACCGTGAATCAAGAAGAACTCCGCCAACGCTTCAACCCTGAAGGCTCGCAGTTGCGCCGTCACCAGCTGCGGATGCTCGATATGCTTTTGGAACTGGACAAAATCTGCCAAAAGCACGATGTCCCCTACTGGCTCAGTAGTGGAACGCTGATAGGAGCCATGCGGCACAACGGTTTCATTCCCTGGGACGACGACCTCGACGTCGAAATGATGCGCAGCGACTATCTGCGTCTGATGGATATACTGCCGCATGAGCTGCCCGACTGGATGGCCTTACAGGACAACTCCACCGATCCCAGCTATTTCAACCATTATGCGAAGCTGCGCGACCGTCGGTCGTTTCTGGAAGAACGCATCAATTATGACCGTTGCCTGAAAGAAAGAGGCATCTACATCGACATATTCCCCCTTGAAAAACAGGTGCGCTGGGTGCACATCTTGTCGGAGAAGACCACGGGGCACATGTATAAGGTTTGGCGTACCAGCAAAAACGACGAGAAGAGCCTGCCAAAGGTCTTGTTCATATTCAAATTCAACCAGCGCTGGGTTTACCCAGTATTGCGCTGCTTGTGCCGCATGGCGGGCAGCAAGGTCATCACCAGCGGACTGGGAATACCTTACCACAACCCGCGCTACGAGAAAGACATTTTCCCGCTCACGACGCACGAATTTGAGGGACACCAATTGCCCGTGCCGCACGACAGCGACCACCTGCTGCGCGGTATTTATGGCGACTATATGCAGCTGCCCAATCCCGAAAGTCTGAAACCGCATATAAAGAGTTTGGAAATCTATGAGTGAAACGCTGAAGGAGAAAACCGCGAAGGGGCTGTTTTGGGGAGGGCTGAGCAATGTTGCCCAGCAGGGAATAGGTTTGGTTTTTGGAATCATCTTAGGGCGAATACTCTCTCCCCACGACTATGGAATGACCGCTATGATTTGGGTATTTCAATTAGTGGGTTCAGCTTTACAGGAAAGTGGGTTTAAGAGTGCTATTGCCAACTTGAAGAACCCGACAGAAAAAGATTATAATTCTGTATTCTGGTTTAATATTGCAATTGGTTTGCTCTGTTATACGACGTTGTTCTTTTGTGCGCCACTTATAGCACGCTATTATCATACTCCAGAATTGGTGAAATTAAGCCGTTATGCGTTTTTGAGTATTGTTTTTGCCAGTCTCGGAACAGCCCAGTCTGCCTACCTGTTCCGAAATTTAAAGGTGAAAGAACAAGCAAAATCTGCGATTGTCGCCATTTTGTGCTCAAATGTCGTAGGTGCCGTGCTGGCCTATTGTGGTCTGGGCTATTGGGCGTTAGCCACACAAACAGTATTGTATGTGGCACTGAACACGCTTCAATTGTGGTGTTATTCCCCTTGGAGGCCTAATCTGCACGTCGATTTTGGTCCAGCCTTGAAAATGTTCAAGTTTGGCAGTATGCTTTTAGCTACAACCATACTTGACCGTATCAATATGAATGTTATGAACGTTCTGTTAGGTCGTTATTATTCAGCGATTGAGGTAGGAAACTACAATCAGGCCTATATGTGGAGTAGCAAGGCATCGTATATGGTGCAAGGAACTACAAACCAAGTCGTACAGCCCACTCTTACGAATGTGTCGGACGAGCAAGAACGGCAGATGCATATTTTTCGGAAGTTAGTGCGTTTTACGGCATTTGTCTGCTTCCCGCTATTGTTTGGACTGGGACTGATAGCCCGTGAGTTTATAGTTTTGGCATTGACGGAAAAATGGCTGAACAGCGTCATTCTCTTGCAGATTCTCTGTATTAGTGGCGCCTTTATACCCATAAATAACGTATTGTCGAACCTTATCATTAGCAAGGGCCGTTCGGGTGTTTTTTTTCTGAGTACCTTGGCTCTCAGTACGACATTAATCATTGCCATGATAGCCACCCATACTTATGGTATCCGTCTGATGGCAGTCACTTATACGGCTATATACATCGTATGGATGTTTGTTTGGCATCGTTTGGTGAACAAGCTGATTAACTATCGGCTTTCTATGTTTCTAAAAGATGTGGTTCCGTTTGTCCTGATCTCCGCTGCAGTACTATTTTTCACTGGTTTTGTGACAAGGCACATTGAATCACTGTGGCTGCTGCTTGTACTACGCGTGGTGATGAGTTCTTTGTTATACGTTCTCGTGATGAAGATGGCTAAGGTGAAAATTTTCAATGAAGCGATGGAGTTTATGAAATCGAGAGTAAAGAAAACTCCGTTTTAAAGTATGGCTCGTTTCCATATAGCCCATTGGATTTTTTTCCAGCTTTCAACGAATAAACTGATTGAAGGCAATATCTGGTAGAGCCAAGGGTGTCGTGTTTTGATTTGTCGCATGGCTTCTTTCCATCGTTTCAGCTCAAAGTCAGGGTGGGTCAGCGGAAGCGATGGGTGTAGCCTCTCGTTCCGAGGCAGTGCGTGTGTAAGTAGTTCCTCCCATTGAAGAATCACTTTTTCCTGAGAGAAATTTTCTTTGATGGAACGGCGGGTTGAAGCGTAAGAGTCTTTTGTGGAGCGAAGTGCAGAAATAATATATTTTGAGAGATGTTTAGGGTTGCTGGTCAAGTGTCCGTTTCTTACGGTGTCTAAATAAGCGGGACAGCGCTTAGATACAATGACTGCTCCCATCATCTGCATTTCTACCGCACTGATGCAGAACGTTTCCGTTAGTCCTGACGGATTGGGTACTCCTACCTTAGTCTGAGCGAGAATGTCATATTTCTTTGATCCTAAGACTCCCAGCAGGTGTACGCTGGGTATAAGATGATCATTGCGTGTCAGATATTTCATGAAAGAAGCTTCATACTTTTTCTCCGCCAAATTCCATGTCCCCATCTCAAATTTGTCGCCGTAAAGTTGGCCGTTGCCGATAACATAGAGTTGTGCATCGGGAACTTCTTTCAGAACGGCCGGCCATGCCTTGGCCAAGATGTGGAAACCTTTTCCGGGAATCACGGCTCCAATGTAGGTGACGATATGCTGTCGCTGCCCACTGGGTATGATGCTGTCGGCGGAAACGTCAAACAGTTGATTTTCAACACAGTTGTAGATGTAATCTGTTTTTTGAAATGCTAAATGGTCACGATAGCAATCGGCCTGTTCCCGGCTTACAGTAATTAGTCGACCAACTAACGGATTGTTCGCATAAAATGATAAGCCTTTGAAATTCACAAAGTTATGACACCAAATAATCAGTCTTGTTTTTCCCTTAGACCCCAATTTCCTGATGATGTTGTAGTTGCTGTCAGCATGCTTGATAATCAAATAATCAGTATTTTCACGACAGCAATGTTCATAGGCTTCTGCCAGATTCCTAACTAATTCAATGCGAACCCCATTTGAAAAATTCATAGAGTGAGTAAGCATCATCGTTACATCAATGCCATTGTCTCTTTTCGCTAGGAGTTGTCCAATGAGAAAGAACATGTAGGGCGTTCCCGCCATACAGGGATTCGCCTTTTCAATGTTGGTGAGATTACGACCTTCGTGAAACTTATTTTCGAAAAACAGAGCTACTTTCATGCTTTTAGTTTGTGATTCCGCAAAGGTACAAAAAAAACACCAAATATTTTCCTTTTTCTTGTTTTTTTCGTACATTTGCAACCAGAATAATACCTAATAAGCATTAAATAACCTGCATAAAATGGGAAAACATCCAGCAAAAATCGACGTGGCGGTGCTGCTGCTGTTCTTTACGCGCACAGACACGTTTCAGAAAGTGTTCGACGAGGTGAAAAAGGCGCGTCCCTCACGGCTATTTCTCTATCAAGACGGGCCGCGAGGCGAGCGCGACATGGCTGGAATCGAGGCTTGTCGGCAAATCGTGAGCGACGAGAATATCGATTGGGAATGCGAGGTGCATAGGAATTATCTGACCCAAAATCAAGGCTGCGACCCGTCGGGCTTTCGCTCGCATCAATGGGCGTTTTCATTGGCCGACAAAGTGATTGTGCTCGAAGATGATGTTGTGCCATCGCAGTCGTTCTTCCCGTTTTGCAAAGAAATGCTCGACCGCTACGAGTACGACGAGCGCGTTTCGATGGTTTGTGGATTCAACACCGACGAAGTGACGCAAGGTGTCGGGGAAGACTACTTTTTCACCTCTTTTTTGAGCATTTGGGGGTGGGCGTCGTGGCGTCGCGTGGCCGAGCGGTGGGACTCAGAATATACTTTTATGTGTGAAAAACAGACCTTGCGGCAGATGCAGGCATTGGCTCAACAGCGAAACCTGCGAAATACAATGCTGAAAATGTTTCGCGACCACAGCCAAAGTGGCAAAGAATATTTCGAGACCATTTATTGGGCCGACTTGATTCTAAACTCTGGTCTTTGCATTATGCCGACCAAGAATCTTGTCAATAACGTTGGTCTGACAGCGGATTCCACCCATTTCTCAGCTGAGTTACAGACGATGCCGCGTCGTTTGCGTCGTATTTTCACGATGCCGCGCTATGAACTTGATTTTCCACTGAAACACCCTCGCTACGTCATAGAGGATGTCGCCTATCAAAAACGTCGATACAAGGTCATGGGATGGAATCACCCGTGGACGAAAATCGCCTACTCGCTCGAAGAGCTTTGGATCAACCTGCGGAAAGGCAATTTCAAGCGCATTTTCTCGGCCATCGGCAACCGCCTGCGCATTCTTGCCGGGCGCCAGAAGTGGGATTGAAGACTACACCAACCGCTCCACCAGCTCGGCACGCTCGCCCGCGAGCAGGTCGATGACGGGAATCTCAATCATCGTGTAGCAGCCGGGCTGCTGGCGCAGTGAGGCGCGAGCCACGCAGACGAGCACCTGAGCCGTGAGTGCGGGGTTGTTGATTTGCATGTTGAACTCGAAGCGCTGGTTCTGCGTCTTTCCGGAAACGCCCTTGCGCACGAGGTTCACG
>DFHC01000042.1 GCA_002372575.1 bacterium UBA3734
ATGCGGCTCATGCCGATGTTCTGAATCACGTCTAAGTGCTTGATATACTGCTCGCCGAAGGTCATCCAGAAGCGGGCTTGCTTGATAGTGGGATAGTTCTTCACGAGCGATTCCAACTCTTCGTGGTGGAGCAGGTACGACTCGCGCGGCCCGATGTTGGGATAGGTCAGCGGCTTGTGAATCTCGAGCGGCTCAGTTTCAATCCACTGGCCGTCTTTGTAGTAGAGTCCCTTCTGCGTGATTTCGCGGATATTGATTTCGGGGTTGAAATTCGTGGCGAAGGCCTTGTGATGGTCGCCGGCGTTGCAATCGACGATGTCGAGGTAGTGGATTTCGTCGAAGTAGTGCTTGGCGGCGTAGGCCGTGTAGATGCTCGACACGCCCGGGTCGAAGCCGCAGCCGAGAATGGCGCAGAGGCCCGCCTGCTCGAAGCGCTCCTTGTAGGCCCACTGCCACGAGTATTCAAAATGAGCCTCGTCCTTGGGTTCGTAGTTGGCAGTGTCGAGATAGTGGCATCCGCAGGCCAGACACGCCTCCATGATGGTCAAATCTTGATAGGGCAGGGCCAGATTCACCACGATTTCGGGTTTGTAGTCGTTGAAAAGCGCTTTCAGCTGTTCCACGTCGTCGGCATCGACCTGCGCCGTCTGGATTTTGATGGGTGTTGGGTGTTGGGCGGAAGGTGTCAGCAGGCCTTTGGCCTTCAACGCTTCGACAATCGTATCGCACTTTGCCTTGCGGCGCGAGGCAATCATGAAATCGGTGAATACTTCGGGGTTTTGCGCGATTTTATGCGCGGCCACGGTTGCGACGCCTCCGGCGCCAATCATTAATACTCTGCTCATAGTTTTTGTTTTTGAAGATTGATTTTATTTCGTGTTGTCTGAGACGATTTTGAGCCACAAAGATACGAGAAACTGCGTGAAAAACAAAATAAATTTTGAAATTTTATGTCAGTAATTCGAATATTCTCATTATCTTTGCACCAAAATCGAGCAATTTATGGACAGTATTCTGAACGGACGAGGGGCTTTGCAGGCTGAAATCGAAAAAACTGCCGAAGTGGCCGGATACCTCTGGCAGAACGGTTGGGCGGAGCGCAACGGCGGCAACATCACGGTGAACGTGACGGGGCTGATCGACGACGCGATTCGCCATTTGCCCGCCATCAGCGAAGCGAAGCCCATCGGCACGACGCTGCCCGAGCTGCGCGGTTGCTATTTCTACTGCAAGGGCACGGGTAAGCGAATGCGCGACCTGGCTCGCTGGCCGATGCAGAACGGTGCCGTCGTCCGCATTCTCGACGACTGCGCGAGCTACGAAATCGTGGCCGATGAAGTGGTTTGGCCCACGAGCGAGCTGCCGAGCCACCTGAGCGTTCACGCGCGTCTGTTGGCTACGGGTTCGCCCTATCGCGCCACTGTCCACACGCATCCGATTGAACTCGTGGCGATGAGTCACCATCGGAAATTCCTCGAAAAAGACGTGCTGACGCGGCTCCTCTGGTCGATGATTCCCGAAACGAAAGCCTTCTGTCCGCTGGGACTGGGCGTCGTGCCCTACGCGCTGTCGGGGTCGAACGCGCTGGCCGAGGCCACGCTCCGCGAGTTGGAAGACTACGACGTGGTGCTCTGGGAGAAACACGGCGTGTTTGCCAAGGGACTCGACGCGATGGATGCCTTCGACCAAATCGACGTGCTCTCGAAGAGTGCGAAAATCTACATCGCTGCCCGTCAGATGGGTTTCGAGCCCGAGGGAATGAGCAGCGAGCAGATGGCCGAGTTGTCGAGGGTGTTTCGGCTGCCGAAGTGAAGCCCCACCTCTGGCCCCTCCCCAAATAGGGAGGGGAACGGAAATTCAGAAATCGAAATGAAAAGGGGAGTGAACCGAAGGTCGCTGACCGAAGGGAGGCAAAGGGGAGTGAAAGGGACGTTAGTTTTTGAGAGTAAATATTTTTGTTATAATATTACAACAATTTAAACCAAGAAGAAAATGAAGAAAATGATGATGAAAATGGCCGCCATCGCCGTGATGGCTGTCATCGGAACAAGCACCGTACAGGCGCAAGCCGTAGTGACCGACCCCGCTGAGCAGGCTGCTATGCAGAAAGAACAGGAAAAAGCACTGAAAGAGGCGCAGAAAGCCCAAAAAGCTCAGGAAAAGGCTCAGGCAAAGGCTGAAAAAGCTGCAAAAAAGGCTGAAAAAGAGGCCAAGGCTCGCGAAAAAGCCGCTAAGAAGAAGCAGAAAGAGATAGAAAAGCGCAACAAGGCCAACCAGGCTGCAAAAAAGGCTGCTCGCGACGCTGAAAAAGCCCAGGCCGAAGCCCAGAAGGCCATCGAAAAAGCCGCTGCCAACGAAGGCGACCTGAAGTTGCAGGCAAAATCGCTGAAAGCCCAGCAGAAGGCCGTGAAGGCGCAGCAGAAGGCCGAAAAAGCCGCCGAGAAAGCTGCAAAACTGAACAAATAGGCTCTCCAGCAGCCCGAAAGTTTGGCAAAAGAGACTATCGTTGTTCCTGAGGGGCTGACGGAAGTGCTCCTGCACGCCTGTTGTGCGCCGTGTTCATCGGCCATCGTAGAATGGCTGTTGGGGCATGGCGTGCAGCCGACGATTTTCTACTACAATCCGAACATCTTCCCACGCGAGGAATACGAAATCCGCAAGCAGGA
>DFHC01000041.1:0-162 GCA_002372575.1 bacterium UBA3734
GGCTTCGGCGACTTCATTTTCCGCAATCCGCCGACCTATCTCGACGACGGGCACATCCGCAAAATCGACGGCGAGGAAATTGCGCGCGTGAGGAACCTGAAGGAGCTGCAAGACATTATTTTCCAGATTCCCCACGAGTCGATGCTGTTCCACGTCTCGCGC
>DFHC01000041.1:333-2505 GCA_002372575.1 bacterium UBA3734
GATTATCTTCGACGCCATCGTGCAGTATCGCCACATGAAGAACCTCGGCGTGGTGGCCGTTTTCGACCGAGGCCGCTTCGACAAATACGCCCACTTCGCCCGCATCGGCGACGGTTCGCTCGGTGGAAAGGGGCGCGGACTGGCCTTTCTCGACAGCATCGTGAAGCGACATCCCGAATGGCACGCTTTCGAGGGTGTGGACGTGAAAATTCCGAAGACGGTGGTGCTCTGCACCGACATTTTCGACCAGTTCATGGAGCAGAACGACCTCTATCCCGTGGCCCTGAGCGACGCCCCCGACGAGGTAATCCTGCAACACTTCCTGCGTGCCCAGTTGCCCGGCTCGTTCACCGACGATTTCTACGCCTTCTTCGAGGCTACCCATTCGCCCATCGCCATCCGTTCCAGTTCGTTGCTCGAAGACGCTCACTACCAGCCCTTTGCAGGCGTCTATGCCACCTATATGATTCCCTGGCTCGACGACAAGACGCAGATGCTGCGTATGCTCGAGGCCGCCATCAAGAGCGTCTATGCGTCGGTGTTTTATCGCGACTCGAAGGCCTACATGACCGCCACGTCGAACGTCATCGACCAGGAGAAAATGGCCGTCATCTTGCAGGAAGTGGCCGGACAGCAGCACGGCAGCCGCTATTATCCCACGTTCAGCGGCGTGCTGCGCTCGCTCAACTACTATCCGCTCGGGGCGGAGCAGACCGAAGAAGGCATCGCCAACCTTGCGCTCGGACTCGGGAAATACATCGTCGATGGCGGACAGACGCTGCGCGTTTCGCCCTACCATCCGCAGCAGGTGTTGCAGACGAGCGAGCTGAAAATCGCCTTGCAGCAGACGCAAACCCACTTCTACGCCCTCGATATGTCACACACCGACTGCGATTTCAAGGCCGACGAAGGTTTTAACATCTTGAAACTCAAGGTGAAAGAGGCCGAGGCCGACGGCACACTCGTGGGCATCGCCTCTACCTACGACGCCGAGAACGAAATCCTGCGCGACAGCCTCGACGGCAACGGACGGCGAGTCGTCACCTTCAACGGCGTGTTGAAACACGGCGTGATGCCGCTGCCCGAGCTGCTCCGGATGGCCATGAAATTTGGCGTGGAGGCCATGCGCCGACCCGTGGAAATCGAGTTCGCCTGCAACCTGAACGGCAGCGAAGCCTCGCTCTATCTGCTGCAAATTCGCCCCATCGTGGATTCGAAGCAGATGCTCGACGAAAACCTCTCGACCATCCCCGACGAACAGTGCCTGCTGCGCTCGGTCAATTCGCTGGGCCACGGCACCAACGAAGACGTTTGCGACGTGGTCTATGTGAAGGGAGGCGACGATTTCTCCGCCGCCCACAACGAAACCATCGCGGGCGAAATCGAGCGCATCAACCAGCAATTCCTCGACGCGGGCAAGGGCTACGTGCTCGTGGGACCTGGGCGCTGGGGCTCGAGCGACCCGTGGCTGGGCATCCCCGTGCGCTGGTCGCACATCTCGGCGGCGCGCGTCATTGCCGAGGTTGCGCTGAAGAACTATCGCATCGACCCCTCGCAGGGCACGCATTTCTTTCAGAACCTCACGTCGTTTGGCGTTGGCTATTTCACGATTGAGTGGAACGACACCTATTATAATAATAAGGAGGCGCAGGCCGAACCCCGCCGCCACTCCTTCTTCCGTCAGGACCTGCTCGACCAGATGCCCGCCGTGGAGGAAACGCCATACGTGCGCCACGTGCGCTTCCCGCAACCGCTCCGCATTCTCATGGACGGAAAACGGCAGGAGGGCGTGGTTTTGATGACGTGAAACTTTCAGATTGAAACTTTTTTCGCCATTTTAGTAACAAAATTGTAAAAATCGCTTAAATGTATTACGATTTTTGTAAATAAATCGTAAATATTGTGCGAAATTGATAGAAATATTTGGAGCGAGGCTTGAAAATGCTTACATTTGCATCGTGTTTTTCATAGTATTAGATTTAAGGTTAACGAAGATTTTTAGGAACTCAGCGGAGTTCCATTTTTTTTGCCCTTACGCGAAGTACCCAGTAGATAACGATGCCCGTCAGGAGTCCCGCAATGACATCGATGACATAGTGGGCATAGATATAAACAGTAGCAAAACACATAATGATATAAAAGGGAAGCATCGAGAAGAAGAGCCCTTTGCTG
>DFHC01000143.1:0-546 GCA_002372575.1 bacterium UBA3734
TTGCGCTGCAGGTTGTAGAGTTGGAAATCGAGTGCCGACGAGATTCGCGAGTCGATTTGTGCGATGGTGTCGGCGTCGAGCACGGGCATATCAAACGACCGCATCAGGTCGTAGCGAATCCATTTCGCATCCTTCGGCTCCACCTTCAGATGGACGCCCTTGAGCAGATGGCTCGGAAATTCACCGCCCTGCGCCAGACTTTTCACAACCTTGTTCAAAATCGTGCTCTTGCCCTCGCCGTTGATGCCGCTCAGCACGTTCACGTGGCGATTCAGGTTCCAAACGACGTGTTTTCGGCCGCTCCAAAGCGAGTCGATTTCAATCTGTGTGATGTATTCTGCGTATTTGGGCATAATCTTTAAGGAGTTAAAGGGAGTTATCGCTTCGCTTAGGAGTTAAAGGGAGTTATAGCACTCCGATGTGTTCAAAAACGTAGGTGCGCAGTGCCCAGTAGCAGATGATGCCGGCGAGGTAGCCCACGAAGGCAATCCACGTGATTTTCCGCAGATACCAGCCGAAAGTGATTTTCTCCAGTCCCATCACCAC
>DFHC01000143.1:630-5112 GCA_002372575.1 bacterium UBA3734
CCGATAATCAGCATCGAACCGCCCACGCCGGCGCAATAGGCCAGCAGCTGCCAGAAAATGCCATCCACGGCCATGTCGCCGACAGCCTGAACAGGATACATACCCATGCAGCCGGCCACGAGCGGCACGTTATCGACAATTGACGAGAGCACGCCGATGATGCCCGTCACAAGGTAGTGGTTGCCCTCGAAGGCCACGTCGAGTCCTTTTCCCAACTGCGTGAGCACGCCGATGGTCTCCAGACAGGCCACGGCCATCAGAATGCCGAGGAAGAACAGAATCGTGGACATATCGATGCGCGACAACATATTCGTCACGCGCTTTTGCATGGCACCTTTCTCTTCTTTCTCTTTCAGGCTGGCGTAGAACACCTCTGTCACCGTCCAGAGCACGCCCAGCACGAGCAGAATGCCGATGAACGGCGGCAGGTGGGTAATCGACTTGAAAATCGGCACGAAAATCAGTCCGCCCACACCGAGGAAGAAAATCGTTTTGCGCTGGCTGGTCGTAAGCTCGCTGGCCTGGAAACTCTGCGCCTGCTCCTTGGTGAAGGTCAGTTCGCCCTTCAGCGAGAGCGACAGGATGTAGGCCGGAATCACCATCGACACGAGCGACGGCAGGAAAATCTCCATAATCACGCCCGCCGCCGTAATCACGCCCTTGTTCCAGAGCATGATTGTCGTCACGTCGCCGATGGGCGAGAAGGCGCCGCCAGAATTGGCTGCAATCACCACCAAGGCAGCGTAAATCAAGCGGTCTTTCTTGTCGCTGACGAGCTTCCTGAGAATCATAATCATCACAATCGACGTGGTCAGATTGTCGAGGATGGCCGACAAGACGAACGTCATGAAGGCGATGCGCCAGAGCAGTTTTTTCTTGCTCGTGGTCTGCAGCATGTCGCGCACAAAATTAAAGCCGCCGTTCTGATCAACGAGTTCCACGATGGTCATCGCGCCCATCAGGAAGAACAGTGTGGTCGAGGTGGAGCCGAGGTGTCGTTCAATCTCCTCGCTCACGATGAGGGCTTTCCCCTCGCCAATGGCCGCAGCCAGATACTGTGCCGGATCAATCATGAAGAGCGTCCAGCAGACGACAAACATCAGCAGCGCAATGGCCGCCTTGTTCACTTTCGTTACACTTTCGATGGCAATGCAGAAGTAGCCGATGACGAAAGCGGTGATGATAGCAATAGTTAAAGTTGACATTTTTAAATTGTGTTTAGTTGTTTTTTTCGTCCATGAGTATATTTTCGCTGCAAAGGTACGATGTTTTTTCTTTAGAAAAAAATTTTTTATTAACTTTGCTTGATTTTTCGTAACTTTGTGGCCAAATACTGTATAATTGCAAACCAATGACAACAAAAACGATTCCTTGCAAGGGTAATTTCGCCGACACGAAGCCGCACTACGCCATCCTCGACGGATTGCGCGGCGTGGCGGCACTCGTGGTCATTCTCTACCACGTATTCGAGTGTTTCGACTGGTCGCCCGCGCCTCATGGCTATCTTGCCGTCGATTTTTTCTTTGTGCTGTCGGGCTTCGTCATCGGCTATGCCTACGGCGACCGCTGGAAATCTCCTGACGGGCGTAAGTCATTGACTATGAAGGGATTTTTTCGCCGTCGCCTCATCCGACTGCATCCGATGGTGCTCCTCGGAGCCTTCGTCGGCCTTCTCTGCTACCTGCTTCAGGGTGGTGTGCGTTGGGACGGCACGCAGGTTGCCCTTGGTTGGGTCATGCTTGCGCTGTTGCTTAACATGCTGATGCTGCCGGTGCTCCCAGGAATGTCGGCCGACGTGCGTGGCAATGGCGAGATGTTTCCGCTGAACGGGCCGAATTGGTCGCTGTTTTTTGAATACATCGGCAACATTCTCTACGCGCTGCTCCTACGTCGCCTGCCCACGAAAATTCTGGCCTTCGTTGCCCTGATTTCCGGTGGATTGTTGGCCTATATCTCCCAGCGCGACGGCTTTCTCGGCGTAGGCTGGTCGGTGGCCGATGGTGGCTTTTGGGGCGGACTGGTCCGAATGCTCTTTCCTTACACGCTCGGCCTGCTGATGGCGCGTGTTTTCAAGCCTCTCAAACTGAAAAAATCTTTCTGGATTTGTGGCACGACGATTGTTGCCGTGGCCTCCCTGCCATTGCTGCTCGGCGAACTCCCAGCGTGGCAAAACGGCCTCTATGATGCCCTGTGCGTCATTGTCGTGTTCCCCGTGCTCGTGTGGCTCGGTGCGTCGGAATTGTCGGTCGGACCCGCGACGCAGCGAGTGAGCCGTTTTCTGGGCGACCTCAGCTATCCGCTCTACGCCATCCACTACCCGCTGATGTACCTTTTCTATGCCCACATCGGCTTCTCGGGCGAGCTTGTCCCCATCGCCAAATTCTCAGAAACGTGGCCTGCCGCGCTTGGCGTGGCCCTGGGCAGCCTCCTCTTGGCGTGGCTCAGCTTCCGCTTCTACGACCTGCCGCTGCGCCGTTGGCTGACTGCTTTTGAAAAAAAATGGTTTTTTAGAAGATAAATGATCAAACTGACTAATAAAATGACTAATCAGAAGAACTTCCTCGCCATCGACCTCGGTGCCACGAGCGGGCGAACCATCGTCGGGACGCTTTCCGACGGAGTGGTGAACATGCAGGAGCTGACGCGCTTCGACAACCATCTCATTGAGACGGGAGGACACGTCTATTGGGACATTTTCGCGCTCTACCGCGAAATCCTCAACAGCCTGCAACTTGCGGCCCGGCGCGGCCTCCACATCGAGAGCATCGGCATCGACACGTGGGGCGTGGACTTCGCCTGCATCGGCTCCGACGGCGCACTGCTGCGCAATCCGCTGGCCTACCGCGACCCACACACGTTCGAGGCCAAAAACGACTATCTGGAGCGCATTTTCAACCCCGAAACGCTCTACGACATCACGGGCATCGAACTGATGAACTTCAATTCGCTCTTCCAGCTCCACGCTATGCGACGCGAGGGCAACTCGGCACTGAAAAGCGCCGCGAAAATCCTCTTCATGCCCGATGCGCTCGCCTATATGCTCACGGGCGAGGCCGCCTGCGAATTCACCATTGCATCGACCTCGCAGATGCTCGACCCGCACACGAAAGACTTCTCGCCGAGGATGCTGGAATCGGTGGGCCTCGCGCGCGAACATTTTGAAAGAATAGTGCTTCCCGGCACGAAAATCGGCACGCTCACGCCCGAAATCCAACGGCTCACGGGGCTCGGTGCGGTTCCCGTGGTGGCTGTCGCGAGCCACGACACGGCCTCGGCCATCGCCGCCATTCCTGCCAGCGACGCGCATTTCGCCTACCTCTCAAGTGGCACGTGGAGTCTGATGGGAATCGAGTCGGCAGAGCCCATCGTCACGTCGCGCAGTCGCGAACTCAACTTCACCAACGAGGGCGGCATCGGCGGCACCACCTGCTTCCTGAAGAACATCTGTGGAATGTGGCTCTACGAGCAGTGTCGCAAGGAGTGGAAGACGAGTAGTGCGCAGGCCGTTTCCCACGCCGAATTGCTCGCCGAGGCCGGCCGGTCGGAGCCGTTCCGCTCGATTATTTTTCCCGACCACCCGATGTTTGCCAATCCGGCGTCGATGGTCGAGGCCATCCAGCGTTTTTGTCGCGAAACGAAGCAGCCTGTCCCCGAGACGCGGGCGCAGGTTTGCCGGTGCATCTTCGAGTCGCTCGCGCTGCGCTATCGGCAGGTGCTCGGTTGGCTGCAGGAGTTCTCGACCGCGCCGCTCCACGTGCTCCACGTCATTGGCGGAGGCTCGCTCAACGCCCTGCTGAACCAGATGACAGCCGATGCCTGCCGCGTCAGCGTTTTGGCCGGCCCGCAGGAGTGTACCGCGCTCGGCAACCTCATGGTGCAGGCGCAGGCTGCCGGCCTCGTCGGCGACCTCGGTGACATGCGGCGCGTGATTGCCGAAAACGTGGCCCCAACGCGCTTCGAGCCGCAGCAGAGCGACGATTGGGATGCGTCGTTCGCAAGATTCTCAGATTTCAGGGTATGACAAAAAAAGAGGGCCGCAGCCCTCTTTTTTCGTTACTTCACGGGAATCTCTTCCAGCGCTTTCTTGAGTAGCGCCCAGAACGGTTCCACCGTCGGGATGTAGGCGCGCTCGATGGTGGTGTGCGGGCTCTTCATCGTGGGGCCGAGGCTCACCACGTCCAAATGCGGGTATTTGCCAAGGATAATCGAACATTCCAGTCCGGCGTGGTCCACTTGAATGATGCCGTCCTTGCCAAACAAATCTTTATAGACCTTCAGCAGCAGGTGCAGGATTTCGGAGTCGGGATTCGGATCCCAGCCGCCGTAGCTGGCTGCCGTCGTCACCTTCATTCCAGCCATGTTGAAGCAGCTCTCGAGCGTTTTCACGATGTATTCCTTCATGTCTTCACGAGCCGAGCGGGCGAGTACCTTCAGCGAGGCTTTTCCGCCGCCGATTTCGATGATGGCGAGGTTCGACGAGGT
>DFHC01000143.1:5157-5723 GCA_002372575.1 bacterium UBA3734
AGGTTCGACGAGGTCTCCACCACGTCGGGATAGCTCGGAATCATGCGCAACACGCCGTTGTGGCAGCCGTAGATGGCGCAGACGAGGTTGTCTTGAATCTCCACGGGCAACTCCGTCTTCGGCGTTTCCACCTCTTCGACGATGATTTCAATATTACCCTCGATGACTTTATACTGGTCGTTGAAGGCTTCGAGATAGTCGGCGGCGAGCTCCTTCAGCGCCTCCACGTTCTCCTTCGGCAGCGTGAGCACGGTTTCGGCCTTGAAGGGGATGGCGTTGCGCATGTTGCCGCCGCTCCATGTTGCCAGTCGCGCCTCGCACTCCTCGATGGCATCGCGCACGATTTGCACCATCAGCTTGTTGGCATTGCCGCGACCCTCGTGGATTTCCAGCCCCGAGTGGCCGCCTTTCAGGCCCTTCAGCGTGATGCGCACGGCAGCGTCCGTGGGGTCGGTCTCCACCTCTTTATAATCGAGCGTGGCGGTGACGTCGATGCCGCCAGCCGAGCCGATGACGAACTTGCCCCACGTCTCGGAGTCGAGGTTGAGCAGGATGTCGCCCTGCAG
>DFHC01000143.1:5830-5965 GCA_002372575.1 bacterium UBA3734
CTCGTCGGCGGTGATGAGTGCCTCGATGGGGCCGTGTTTCAGGTCTTTCGCCTCCAGGACGGCCATGATGGCCGCCACACCCAGACCGTTGTCGGCGCCGAGCGTTGTGTTCTTGGCCTTCACCCATTCGCCGTC
>DFHC01000165.1 GCA_002372575.1 bacterium UBA3734
TGGTCGGTGCCGGGCACCCAGCAGGCGTTCTTGCCCTCCATGCGGGCGCGTCGCACCAGAATGTCCTGAATCGTGTTGTTGAGCATGTGGCCCATGTGGAGCACGCCCGTCACGTTGGGTGGCGGAATCACGATTGTGTAGGGTTCTCTGCCGTCGGGCTTCGAGCTGAACAGCTTGTTGTCAAGCCAATATTGATACCATTTCGATTCGACCGCCTGCGGGTCGTACTTGCTTGCTAATTCCATTGCTTTTATCTCTATTTTTCTGAATTCTACGAAAATCGTTGCAAAATTAAGAAAAATATTTGAGAAACTCAAACAACTCGCATATTCTTATACAAAAAAATGCGAATTTTGAATAATTCGCATTTTTTATTAGGCTTAATCCCACACACTTCGGATTTCCATTCCGGCAATACGGTCGGGGCTTTCGCCCCACTGCGGCGCGAAGGCGGGGCCTGTTCCGCCGCCTCCATAGCCGACTCCCGTGCCGTCGCCGTTGTCGTTCACGTTGGTGATGCTGCCTTCAGCAAGAAGATTTTCGATTTCGAGGCGACGAACGCGAACCGAAGGCTGAATATATTGTTTCTTTTCCATCATTTCTTTCACGATTTAGAGCCCCTCAAAGCCCCCTCTCCCTTCGGAGAGGGCGGGGGGAGAGGCTTTACTTGATTACTTTCTTTCCATTCTTGATATAGATTCCCTTCTTCGCCGGCTCACCCTGCAAACGACGACCGTCAATCGAGTAATAACTATCGGTTGTCAATTCTCCACTGTCAACTGACGTGATGCTCGTGGTTTCCCCATTGCCGAAATTCAGCACGATGTTCTTCGCTCCGTTTGCGGGCAGGTCGCCAGCCTTCAGGCCGTCTTTCAGTTGGAAATAGCCTCGGAACGCATTCACGGGCACGTCCACGCTGGGATAGTAGAGCTTGCTGTCGCCGCCGAGATAGAGCACCGTGCGGTCTTGCGCCGCGAGGTTCACGGGCGAATAGCAGCCGATGAAGTCAGTGCAGTCGGTGGCATCGGCGGTAACATCGCCAGAAAGAATCTCAACGCCGCTGAACACGGGATTCACGATATTCTCACCCGATGTCCATTTCACGAGATACGAGACTCCAGCCCAAACTGCGTCGGCATCCTCGAAATTCAACGTGAGCGTCTTGGTCGGGGCGTCGTAGCTCGACTCGCCCAGCCGTTTCACCGTTGCGCCTTCGAGCGGTGTGCCAGTGAAATCCTCTACGGCGAAAGGCAGGCAGAGCGTGTTCCAGCGACCGTCGCGGTAGAGCGTGCGGCCATAGATGATGACGCTTTTTGTTTGTCCGGCATTCTCGTCGATGACATCGCTGTTGTCGCCATTGTCGCGGAAGACGATGGTGCTGGGATAGACCCAAGCATAGCTCACCGTCACCGTCACCGCCTCGGCAGGCATAACGAAGGTTGTAACAGAGCTGCTGCCGATATCAATGGCGCTCTGCACACCCACCTCGACCGTTTCGCCGCTGGCCGTCCGGCAGCTGATGCCTGTCACCTTGTAGCCGGAGGCCGCCGTTGGAGTGATTTGGATTTGCTTGCCTGCCGGAGCTTCGGTCAAGCTTTCAGAGAGGTATTGACCCGGCAGGGTGGCTCGTGCCGTGCCGCCATCTGCGGGGTCGTTCACGATGGTAATGGAATAGGTAAGTAAGGTGAACTTCGCATAGATGCGGATGCTTTCCGTGATTTCCTGGTCGAAGTCAAATGGGGTTTCGAAGTCCGGGTCTGCATACCAGCCGCCAAAAGAGTAGCCGTCCTTGCTCGGATCGGGGGTGGGCCTTGCCACCTTTTCACCGCTGTTCACCGTGACATTGGAGAGAATCGTTTCGCCATCCTTGAAGGTTACGGTATGGGCGTTCTCCCCTTGCGGACGCCTGATAATGGTGACGGTGTATTCCGTTTCTTCAAAGTACCCATTTACATAGCTTGCCGTCAGGTGTACCATGTTGTCGCCCACGTCAAGTGCAATCGTGCCTTCGACCCTGATAATCGCGTCCGAATAATTTGGATTGTATGTAAGTTGTAATGAGCCTGGCTTCCATTCGCTCTCAATGATTGTCAAACACGTAGCGTGTTCCGCTGCGAGACCAATCTCTTCCGTCTCGTAGGGTACGGTGATCGTGTAGGCAGTCACCTCGGGGTCAAACGCCGGCTCCAGCGTACCACCATCTGCCGTAATCGACGCGAGCGTGCTTGCCACCGCTCCGATTTCAGCCGCCACCGTCACCGCCTGCGCGGGCATAGTGAAGACAAAACTGTTTCCGTTGATCGTTACCGGAATATCGGTTCCGTCTGCACCCGTCACCGCAACGGATTTCAGGTATTCGTCGTTGCCCGGAATCCGCTCCAGCCGCCCCGTTATTTCTTCCCCTTCTGTCCCGGATGAGGGAACGTACACTGACGCATGTGCATTGCCCGTCTGCGTAAGCGTGATGGGATAGGTTACGGCAAAGCGCACGGTCACATTCACCGTTTCTTCCGGCATGGTAAATGTATAGTTGGTTTTGGGGTTGTTAATAGAGGGATCCCATGGATTACCCGGATTAACGGGGACAATGACGGAACCGCCTGCATAATTTGAAAGGCTCAGTTCCACTCCGTTCGCGGTGACCGCCTTCACGGAGCTGATGCCATATCCTTCATTCGGCGTCACGGTAACCGTCACTTGATCTCCTGCTGCGGCCTGCTGCGCTGCCTGCGGGGAGAGTTGCCCCTGCTTCCGCACCGAAATCGTCGCCGTGCCTCCCTCGACGGGCGTGATGGTGACGGTTATCGGAGGCGGGGAAAGCTTTACATATTTGTACGGTGAGCCAGAGCCGCCCAGAGGGTCGGTGCCGTTCCAGGCCGCAGCGCCGTCCGCCACAGCATCGGTGTTCACCACCACAACGGGTTCGGGGTCGTAACCCGAAAGGTCGGGGTCTGTCCCCAACGCCCCCATGCTGCCCAGAGCCTCCAGCTCGCCACTGTTTACTTTGATACCACCCCGTGCAGAATACACACCATAGGCCCATCCTTCGGCAAAGAGACTGCCCTTAGCCACGGTAATGTCTTTATGCACATAGATGCCATAGCTTCCTGCCGAAAAGTTGAAGTCGCCATCCAGAATCAGGCTGCCGGGCGCAACCTGAATGCCCATGTCAGTGGAAGCGTCTGCAAGGACCGCGCTGCCTTTGATCGTCAGGTCGATTCCCTCGGCAGTGATGAGGGAGCCCATAGTGCTGCCAGTTACGCCGGTGACGTTTTCCAGAGTCAGGGTGTTGGTGGCGGGGTCGAAGGATGCTTTCGCATTCTCCCCTGTGACGCCGGGAATGTCGTCCTTGTTGGTTTCATCCACTTGCGTACCACCTACCCAGAGGTCATATTGGGTGACCTGCACAAACTTCGCCGTTAGGGTCACGTCGCCCGTAGGCGTAAAGGTATAGCTCGCCTGGTCGCTGACTTTGGTCTCGCCCTCATACCAGCCGTCGAAGCGGTAGCCGTCGTTGGGCGTGGCCGTCATGGTTTTCCGTTCACCCGAATAGCTCCATCCATAGCCATCGATTGTGCCACCATCGGCAGGCTCGCACGATTGGGTAATCACATAAGTGGGCGCACCGCTGTAAATAGCCTTGATGTGTACATTGCGCTCAGGCATAATAAAATTGTACTCAAATGTAGTCGGACCGGAAAAAGAACTACTCACCACGGTAACAGGTATCCCTTCCACGAGGAGCATAAGTAGCTCCTCACTTCCACTTAGTCCAGTTGCACTCGGATCCTCGACAAGAACCGTAATCTGCGTTCCTGGGTCGTAATAGCCGCCGGCGGAATTGGGAATAATTCTGAGATAACCTTTGTCCGACGGTTCCCGTTCGGTTGTGATTCGGTATTGTCCTTCGAAAGGGTCAGGAGGAGAGGTTTGCCCCCACGCCGCAGCAGGCGCAAGCAGGGCGAGCATCAAGAGCGCGAAAGCGCGTTTCGTTTTGGTTTTCATTTGCTTCTTTTTTGTGTTTCGCTGCAAAGATACGAAAAAATGCCTTAACCGCCAAACGACTCGGGAGTTTTTTGTTTTTAACGGAAAAACGCTTCGCGAATTGACGACAGCGGGAAAATCAGATTTGATATGGAAAAAAACACTGGAAAATCAATCGCCAATACCAGCGGCCTGTTTGTATTCAAGCAGTTTGAGTTGGTGCTCGGCATAGGCTTCGATGTGGCGATCAAGGGCCTGCTGATAGAGCAGTTGCGCCTCTAACAGGTCTGACATTCTTGACGTTCCGGCACGATAGAAATCGCGGTTCAGCCGTAGGTTCTCTTTGGCTTGTTCAATGCTGTGCTGCGCAATTTCCATCTGTTGGCGGCTTTCGCAGACGCTGTTCCAGGCGTTTTTCATGCGGATTCGCAGCAACTCTGACTTGTCTTGTTGTTCGTCGATGGCTTTCTGGTATTCGATTTTCCTGCGATTGATGGCGTGAGAGCCGCCCCACCAGTTGCTGATGGGAATGCTCACCGTGGCCATCACCATCGCAAACGTGCGGTTGTTCTTGAGCAGGTTATGGTAGTTGTAGCCCGCTCCCACAGCCACAGATGGCAGGTTTTGTCCCACGGCCATCTTTTTCTGCAGTTTGGCAGCCTCCACTTGCTTGCCAAGGAGCTGGTATTCGGGGAGAAGCCTCACCCCCGCCACTTCTTCAGGAGGAGAGGGGAGCAAATGCTCTTGCTGGGCCGTGTCAGGTGCGATGATATCGAAGTCGTGGGCGATGCCTGTATATTGCCCCAGCAGCAACTTTACGATGTCGATGCCGTTTTGGAGTTTTATTTTTTGGCTTTGAATGTCGTTTTGCCGCAATTCCACTTGCAACTGGTCGTTTCGCAATGCGACTCCTGCTCGCACGGCCACGTCGGCATCCTTGTGCAGGTCGCCCAGCAGGGCCTCCACGGCCGCGAGCGTTTTCTGCTTCTCACGAAGCGACACCAGCTGCCAATAATATTCGCTCACGGTCTTCTCCACCTCATTTTCAGAGAGTTGCAGTTGCAACTGGGCAACTTCCTCGCCCACTTTCGCCAGACGGTTGCCATTGACAATCTGTCCGCCGGCAAACACGGGTTGCATGGCTGTCACCGAGGCGATGGTTCCGTTTTTCATCATTGTCATGCTCATCGGATTTGCCATTGCTGCCAGTGCCTCGGGCGGCAGTATCTGGGCGAGCGTAGCCCCCATTTCTGGCGAGATTAACGCCGAGGGGTCGATGTCCATTTTCGCCATGCCACGATTTGCGTTGAATGTCACGCCCACAGCACTGACGTTTGGAAAATACTTGGTGAAGGCTTCGCGACGCTGTTCCTGTGCCACAGCCACGCCGGCTTGGGCCGAACGTATGGCAAAATTGTTTTGCAGGGCAGAATCGGTGAGCTGGCGGAGGGTGTAGGACTGTTGGGCCTTCATCGGTAAGAGGCTAAAAAGGCAGAAAAGTAAAATACTCATCACCTTTCTTTTTTGTCCATATTTTATTTTCATACAATCCATTTTATCTTTTTAACTTTTTAACTTTTTAACTTTTTAACTCTTTAACTCTTTAACTCTTTAATTTTCCAACCTTAACTATCTTGTCAGTTTCCAATACGCCACGGGCAACACCGTGACAACGAGGATGAGCGCACCGATTCCACCTGCGAAGATGGTGACTCCGACAGGCATCCAGAACGACGATCCGGCGATAATCATCGGAATGACGCCCACGGCGGTGGTCATCGTGGTCAGGAAAATGGGAACCATTCGTCGCCGTCCGGCATCGTAGGCCGCCCGTCGCACCACTTCGTTTTCGCGCCTTCGGCTTGGTTCTTCGCCGTCAAGCAGGTTGTCGGCATGTTCATAAATGAGAATTTCGTTGCGCATAATCATACCCATCAGCGTGATGAGCCCGAAGATGCTGGTCAGACCAATCATTCGGTTCATCAGGCCGAGTCCGATGAGTGTTCCCGGAATCATCAGTCCGAGGGCTGCCATACAGAGTGTGGTGATGCCGAAGCGTTTGAAGTTGAACAGCAGGAAGAAGAAAATGATAATCATTGCGATGGCGATACCGTTGATAATCTGCGGCATGTTGTCGTCGTTGTATTCCAGTTCTCCGCCAATTTCAGCCCGAATGCCGTCGGGCAGTTTCAGGGCTTTTTGCATCTCTGCCAGCCGTGTTTCTACGGGTGCAGCGTAAGTGCCGCGACGGAACTCAGCCGTGACCGTCAGGCAGCGCTCACCCGAACGGTGCATAATGCGACTTTCGCTCCATTTCGGACTGACACGCGCCACTTGGCGTAGTGGAACGGAGAATTTTCCTCCCGTCCCGCTTTGCAGTGACGGCAGCATCGTGAGCGGCGAGGTGAGGCCGATGTCTTCGATGTCGGAAATGGTGAGCGAGGTGGTGTCGCGCACGACGATGGGCAATTCGTAGTCGCCTTCCCAAATGCTGCCCACTTGCAAGTCGCCCGTCGAGGCGGCTAAGGTCAGCGCCGCCGTTGTGCGATTGATGCCAAGTTGTGCCGATGCCACGGGGTCGAGCTCGACATTGATGAGCGGGAAGGGCTGTTGGAAATCGCTGTGGACCCACTCCAGTTCGGGCATTTCGCGCATCTGCAGCATCATTTGTTCGGCGGCTGCGTGGAGCGAGTCGAGGTTCTCGCCGTAGAAACGGAATTCCAATTCTGGAACTTCCAGGAAATCAAGCCGTTTGAACTTTACGTATGCCTCGGGAAAGGCTTCCGACAGTTTGGGCTGGTAGTCGGCGAGCAGGTCGAGCGTGGCATTTGCCGACGTCGTATTGACGATGAACTGCGCAAAGTTTCGTCCTGCCATCTGCGGGGCGTAGGTTGTCTGGAAACGGGGCGACGCACAGCCCACAAACGTCGTGATGCTCGTGATTCGCTCGTCGTTTTCCATTGCATGGCGCACGCTGTCGGCCACGAGTCGCGTATCCTGCAGCCCCTTCCCCTCGGGCAGGAAAATCTCCACGGCAAACTGTCCGCGGTCGGCAAAGGGGAACAAACGTATTTTCAGCGTTGGCAGGATGAGCATTGATATCAAAATCGTCGCGATGCACGCCCCGATGGTCATCCAGGGATGTTGGAAGGTCGTGCTCAAAATTTTGTCGTAGAACTTCTGGACGCGGTCGGTGAGTCGCTTTCCCTCGTTCTTTTTCTCGGGTACTCCGATAATTTTTACGCATAAAAAGGGAATCACGGTAACAGCCAATAGCAGCGATACCATCAGGTTGATGGTAATCGTCCACGGGAAGTCTTGAAGGGCATCGAGAAATGCGCCTCTGAACGTGATGAGAAAGGGGTAGAAAATGGCACAGATGCAGATGGTGGCGAGCATCATCGGCATAAAATACTGTGCCACCGACTTCACTGCGGCTTCCTTTGGCGGCAATCCCTTCCCTGCGTACTCCAAATAGCCGTCGATGACCACGATGGAATTATCGACAATCATGCCGAGCACCACGATGAGGCCGGCCAGCGTGACAATGTTCAGCGGGATGTTGGCGAAATACATGATGGCCACGGAAATAAACGTGCTCAGCGGGATGGTGATGGCTGCCACGATGGCCGAGCGCAGCGGGAAGAGCACCATCATGACAAGAATGATGACCGCCATCGACAGCAAAAGGTCGCGCAGGAAATCGCGGATGCTGTCGCCGACAACTTTCGGCTGGTCGGCAATGCGCGTAAGGGTGACGTCGTCGGGCAGTTCTTCGGCGCGGAAATCGTCGAGCACATTGTCCACGTCGCGCCCGTAGGCCATAATGTTGTTGCCCTGCGTCATTTCGAGCGAAAGCAGCACGCAGGGGTGACCATTTTGCTCAATATAGCTCTGTGATGTGTCGTATTCGCGCTCTATGCGGGCGATGTCGCGGATGCGCACGACTTTGCCTGTGAGCGGGTCGCTGTAGATGATTTGGTTGCCCACCTCCTCCATGCTGTTTTGTGTGGGTTCGATGTGGATGAGTGACTGTTGGTGGTCGTTGGTGAGTTGTCCGGCCATCGTGGTGAGTCCTTGCGACTGGAGCGAGGCCATCAGCGTTTGCTGTCCGATGCCATAGGCTTCCAGCCGCTGGCGGTCAATGTAGAGGCTCACTTGCTCTTTGTGGTCGCCGTAGAGTCGCACGTTGGCCACCGACGGAATCTTGCGCAGGCGGTCGGAAAGGCGGTCGCTGTAGTCCTGCAACTCGCGATAGCTGCGCTCCTTGCTTTCCACGGCGATGAGCAGGGCCGACGTGTTGCCGAAATCGTCGTTAGCCACGAGTGCCAGTACGCCGCCTGGCAGGCTCTGCTTATAGAGTGCCAGCCCGTGCTTGATTTTGCTCCAGACTTCGTCCTTGTTGTTCACCTCGTCGTTCAGGTGCACCAGCACCATCGCCATTCCGTTTTGTGAGGTAGATGTCGTTTTTTTGCGGTTTACCTCGCCATACGTAAAGAGGTAACGCTCGAGCGGACGCGTCACTTGCTGCTCCACCTCTTCGCTCGTGGCACCCGGATAAACGGCCACCACGACGCCTTGTCGGATGGTGAAGGGTGGAAATTCGTCTTTCGGCATCACCCACATTCCGTAGATGCCAATGCCAAACAGAATGGCGATGAACAGCAGCGTGATTCTATAGTTGTCGAGTGGCCAACTGATCCATTTCGTTTTCTTCATTGTTTTCAATCATTATCAATCATCAACTGTCAGTTGTAAATTCTAAATCGTAAATCGTAAATTGTAAATTGTAAATCAAAACACCACCCTTGTTCCCTCGCTGAGTTTCTGGAAACCCTCTGTGACAACACGTTCGCCAGCGGTGATGCCGTCGGTGATGCGAATGCGATTGCCCTGCGACGACCCTACGGTGACAGTCGTGCGATGGGCTGTTTTCTGATTATCGACGGTCCACACGAACAACGACCCGTCAGGACGACGTTGCACGGAAGTGATGGGCAGATAGAATCCTCCTCCTTCACCTTTCGACGTATGAATTTGTGAGAGAGTGACGTTTGCCACCATTCCGGGCAGCAGCTTCCGATCGGGGTTAGCCACGTGGATGTGAATATCGTAGGTGTGCGTGAGCGCGTCGGCCTGCACTCCTTTTTCAATTCTGCCGCCGCTCACCTTCTTGCCAGCCGCTTCGACCTCAATCATCGACGAGGTGTGGGGCGTGATGGCGTTCATCTCGGCCTCGGGCACTGCCACGCGCACTCTCACACGCGACACGTCGAGAATTGTCACGACTGCCTGCGAGGGTAGGGCAGTTTCGCCAGCCTTCACTTGCTGCCTTCCGACGACACCGCTTACGGGGGCCACCAGTCGGCAATCGTTCAGATTCTTGCGTGCCACGGACAGTTGTGACTTCGCCTGCGCCACTTTACTCTGAATTTCCACCCACTGGGCTTCGGGTAGCGAGCCGGCGTCGTGCAGCATTCCATAGCGTTTCAGAGCGTCGTCGGCCTGCGCCATTTGCGCCTCGGCTCCGCTGAGCAGGTTTCGCGCTTGCGTGTCGTCCATCACGGCCAAAAGTTGCCCTTTGCCGACAGCCTGTCCCTCGCTCACGAGCACGCGCTTCACAACGCCCATTCCCGTGAAACTCACTGCCGTGGCCTCGTTTTCCTCAACCACGCCCACATAGCTTTGTCCCGACACATTGCCACTGTTCACCGCCACCTCCGTTTTCACCCGGATGGGAGCCTTCGCCTTCTGTTCTTTTTTCTCTCCGCAGCTGCCGGCCAAAAGTATCGCCAGCAGTGCAATCACACATTTTTTCATTGCTTTTTACTAAAAATTTCGGTGCAAAAGTAACAAAATAGTCCGAATTATGGATGTTTTATTCTTCGTATTTTATGTTTTATTTCTCTACGAAAGGAGAAAAAGAACATAATATGAACCAAAAAAGACATTGAAATTGAAGAAAAATGTTTACTTTTGCCACAAAAATTGTACAGATGAGACAGCAAGAAGACATCACACTCCAGTCGTTGGCTGAAAATGAAGACATTCAAATCGGCTATTCCGACGGCGACATCGTCATCGTTGACAGCATCCAGAAGTTTGCCGAGGTGAAAAGCGCACACGTGGCGATGAACTCCGTCGTCATCTGTACGCGCGGAAAAGTGCAGGGGCAGATGTACGGACAGCAGATTGAGCTGCACCAGAATCAGGTGGCGGTTATTCCTCAGAATGTAATGATAACCGACGTGATGGTTAGTCCCGACTTCGACCTGAAGGCGATGTTCCTGACCAACGCCATTCTGTATGATTTCCTTCGCGAGAAAATCAACGTGTGGAACGAGGTGATGTACGTCCATCGGCTTAACGTTGTCACGATGAAAGATGGCGACCTGACCTTCTACACACATTTCTACGATATGCTGAGAATGGCGGTGGCAAAGGGTAGGGCGAATCCTTTTTACACCGAGGTCGTTCAGTCGCTGCTCCGCGCTGCCATCCTTGCGCTCTGCGGCAGTATGCAGCAGCGGCTTCCCGTCGATTTCCATTCCGCCGACACCGACGTTGCCACGGGGCACTTCCAACGGTTTCTCAACCTCCTGCACGCCAGCACAGTGAAGTATCGCACCGTCGAAGCCTACGCCGGCGAACTCTGCATCTCGCCCAAGTATTTGTCGGCCATCTGCAAGAAAAAGTCAGGGAAAACGGCCAACGAGTGGATTCGCGAGCACGTTTTGGAGGATATTCGCTACTATCTGAAGCAGACAGACCTCAGCATCAAGCAGATTTGCGACCGGCTCAATTTTTCCAACGCTTCTTTTTTCGGGAAATATGTGCGCGATCATCTGGGGCTGACTCCGAACGAGTATAGGAAAAAGTTTCGGCAGCAGTATTTGTCGGCATCAGACACGGCCTCGCCCGACAATCTTTAAAGGGAAAAAATGAAGAAAATATTACTTCCGATTCTGCTGTTCTCGATAACAGTCTCTGCCCAGCACTCGCCGGTGGGCATCGTCAGTCGTCAAGACACGGTGAAGGCTCTGCAGTTCGGCGTGGTCGGAACGGTTGCCAACGGACAGGCGCGGGGCGTGCAGTTGGCAGGTATGTCCAATATGTCGGTATCGTCGTTGCGCGGAATTCAGCTGGGCGGCGTCAGCAATCTTTCGACGGGAGTGGAGCGAGGCTTGCAGCTGTCGGCACTGCTCAATGTCTCGTCGGGCTATATGCACGGCTTGCAGTTCTCCGCATACAATTACGCCGACTCGCTTAATGGCTCGCAAGTGGGGCTTGTCAATATTACGCACGACACCATTGCGCACAAAATGGGACTGGTGAACGTCAATCCGAACACGAAAATCGACTTTATGCTATATGGCGGGTCCACTACAAAACTGAACCTTGCTGCCCGCTTCCGCAATCGCAGCACCTATAACATAATCGGTGTGGGAACACACTATATGGGGCTGGACGAAAAATTCTCCGGTGCACTTTTCTATCGCATCGGCCAATATTTTCAACTGTCTCCACGCTGGTCGGCCAGTGGCGACATTGGCTTTTATCATATCGAGACATTCGAGCACAACAATGCCAACAAGCCCGAGCGACTCTTTTCAATGCAGGCGCGCCTCAATGCCGACTTCCAGCTTAACGAGCGCATCGGCCTGTTCGCGTCTGTAGGCTTCGCCAACACGCGCTACTATCACCACGCCAGGCACTATCGCAGCCGTCCGCTTTTCGAACTTGGGCTGACGATGAGGCATTGGCGAGAGAAAGTGCGTCAGAATGCCGCAGAATCGACGATACCAACGCCTCTCCAGACCGACTCTCTGATGGCTTTCCCGCAGGAAAAACGTCCGTGGATGGCGGCTGCCGAGGCTACGGGCATCAACGTTTTGGTACATTGTTTCGACCGATTTGTGATGAACGAAGATTTTGCTAAGACCACACTGCGCTCCATCCGACGCAATTTCGAGTATGGATTCGTGTGGGACAACGACCAGTTCTCCACCAACCTCTTCGCCCACCCCTACCACGGAAACCTCTATTACAATTCGGCCCGAAGCAACGGCCTCAGTTTCTGGGAGTCGGCTCCTTATGCCCTCGGCGGCTCGTTGATGTGGGAATTTATGGGTGAAACAGAACCAGCTGCCATCAACGACTTGGTGGCAACCACCATCGGAGGCATCGCCATCGGCGAGGTGACACATCGTGTCAGCAACCTCCTGCTCAACGACCGCGACAGTGGTTTCTCGCGCTTCCTGCGTGAGGCCGCCGCCACCGTCATCAACCCCGTCAAGGGCTTCAACCGCATCGTTTCGGGACAGGCGTGGCGGTTGCGAAACGACCATCACCTCTACCACGACCACAGCCAGTTTCCCGTCGATTGCTCCATTTCCGCGGGCAATCGGTACCTGGCTGACAACGGTGCGCTGTTTCGCGGCGAGCACAATCCCTACGTGAACCTCTATCTCAGCTATGGCGACCCGCTCAACGAAGATGGTAACAACAAACCCTACGACTTCTTCGAGTTCGAGACCACCTTCGGCTTGAGCAAGAACCAACCGCTCGTCAATTCGTTGCATCTGTTGGGGCGCATCTGGAGCACGCCGATGTTCACTGACAAGGAGATGAGAAGTGAGTTTGGCATCTACCAACACTTCAACTACTACGACTCGAAACCCGTGAAAGAAGGTAGCGGCCTCACGCCATATCGCATCAGCGAGGCGGCCTCCGTAGGGCCGGGAATCATTTTCTCCTTCCCTGAGTTGGGGGCACTGAGGCGGATGGAGCAGCGAATCTTCCTAAGTGGCATCTTGTTGGGAGGCACGAAAAGCGACTATTACAACATTATCGACCGCGACTACAATATGGGAAGCGGATTCAGCGTGAAGTCGAAAACGCATTTGGAAATGCGCCATTTCGGACGCTTCATTCTCCACGCGAAATATTTCCGGCTTTTCACGTGGAAAGGCTACGAACAGAAAGACCTGAGCATCGTAAATCCGCTTTACCTCAATTCACAGGGTGACAAGGGCAACGCCAGCCTGTTTGTCATCACTCCGCTTGTCGAGGTCGATTTGAAAGGCTCGTGGAGCCTGCTTTTTGCCTCCTCTTACTTCTCGCGAGTCACACGCTACAAATATTTCGACAACGTGAGGGCGAAAACTTTCGAACTGAAAGGCGGACTGACGTATCATTTTTAAATTCCACTCTGTTTTCAGCAGTAGAAAATGCAAAAAAGCGTTACCAATGCGCAAATGTCGGAAAAAAGTCGTAACTTTGCCGACAGCAACAGAAATTTTTGAAAAAAATGCATACACGAGAAGAAAAAATGGCTGCCTTCGGACGCTATCTCGACATTCTTGACGCACTGCGCGAGAACTGCCCGTGGGACAAGAAGCAGACCAACGAAAGCTTGCGTCCGAACACGATAGAAGAGACTTTCGAGCTCTGCGATGCACTCATTAAAGACAATAAAGCGGAGATTTGCAAGGAACTGGGCGACGTGTTGCTCCACATCTGCTTTTATGCGAAAATCGGCGAGGAGAAAGGCGATTTCGACATTGCCGACGTCTGCAACCGCTCGGGCGACAAGCTGATTTTCCGGCATCCGCACGTCTATCACCCGTCGCAAATCGGTGTCGCCGACCCGAAACCGTTGCCCTACGTGCCAGAAAACGAGAGCAACGACACCGCCACAGCTGAATTTTCCACGGCCAAGACCGTATCGCAGGTGCTCGACAACTGGGAACAAATCAAGCAGCGCGAGAAAGACGGCAACAAAACCGTGCTCTCGGGCGTTCCCAATTCGCTGCCCTCGCTCATCAAGGCATATCGCATTCAAGACAAGGCCTGCCACGTGGGTTTCGACTGGGAGAAGCGCGAAGACGTGTGGCAGAAAGTGCGCGAGGAACTCGACGAATTGCAGGCCGAGATTCAGCGTGGCGATACGGAAAAATCGACCCGCGAACTGGGCGATTTCCTCTTCAGCGTCATCAATGCGGCGCGGCTCTACAAGCTCAATCCCGACAATGCCCTCGAACACACGAACCAGAAATTTATTCGTCGTTTTAACTACGTTGAATCGCGTTCCATTGAAATGGGTAAGACGTTGAAAGATATGACGTTAGGAGAAATGGATAAACTTTGGGATGAAGCAAAGAAGGCAGAATCTGAACCATCAGAAAATCAATAAAAATTAAACGAAAAAGTGAATATGAAAAATCTGTTTTATACGATGCTCGCCGTGCTGGCCGTCTCGATGTCGGTGTCAGGATGTCGCCAAACTGCGCCCACTCGCGAAACGGCGACAGCCGACTCCGATTCCATCACGGCAGAGGAAATCATCGACATCGACTCCACCGTCTATGGCGTGTGTGGTGAAGGTACGGCGATGCACACCATTGAACTCATCACCGACGGCGGCGACACGCTCTTCTACTCGATGTTTGTTGAAGACGAGGCTGACGTTGCCGGCGGAATGATGGTGGGCGACCGACTCGCCATCATCGGCAAAAACGACTCGGAAGGTCTCACGGCCTTGCGCGTCATCAACCTGACCACGCTGCTTGGAAAATGGACCAGCCTCGACAAGAATTTTGAAATCGTGGAGGGCGGAATGGTCAATTCCAATGTCGAGGCCGAGAGCAATCCGTGGGTGTCGTGGAAAATCCTGAACGGACAACTGCTGCTCAACACCGACACGTTCGACATCGTGGAACTGGGCGCCGACAGCCTTTACCTTGAGAACAAGACAGGCATTTTCGCCTACAAAAGAGTGATGTGATGGAGGCCTTCAAAGTGCATATTCTGGGCTGCGGAAGTGCGCTGCCCACGCTGAAGCACAACGCCACGTCGCAGGTCGTGGAAGTGCGCGGAAAGCTCCACATGATTGACTGTGGCGAAGGCACACAGATAGCCCTGCGCCGCTCCAAAATCGCCTTTTCGCGCCTGCAGAACGTATTTCTGTCGCATCTCCACGGCGACCATTGCCTTGGCATCATCGGCATGCTAAGCACTTTCGGGCTGCTCGGACGTACAACGCCGCTCCATATCTTTGCCCCGCACGAATTCGAGTCGATGCTCCGTGCGCAGCTTGAAATGTTCTGCCACGGGCTGGAGTACGAAGTCGTTTTCCACGCCGTCGATACCACGAAAAACGCCCTCATCTACGAAGACCGAGGCGTTACCGTCGAAACCATCCCGCTGGAGCATCGCGTGCCCTGCTGCGGCTATCTTTTCCGCGAAAAACCCACGCTGTCGCACATCCGCCGCGACATGATTGATTTCTATCGGATTCCCGTCAGCCAAATCAACAACATCAAAAATGGAGCCGACTGGACGACCGAGGACGGAACGCTTGTCCCGAACAGCCGTTTGGTACGACCTGCCGACGCGCCCCGAAGCTACGCCTATTGCAGCGACACGCGCTATATTCCCACGCTCCACCAACTGCTCCAGAACGTGGATTTGCTCTACCATGAGAGCACCTATGCCAACGACCAGCTCGAAAACGTCAGGAAATACTTCCACAGCACTGCCGAACAGGCTGCAATGGTGGCTCGCGATGCCCACGCCGGCCAGCTGCTTTTAGGCCATTACAGCGCACGCTACGAAGACGAACAGATGCTGCTCGAAGAAGCCCGAGCAGTCTTTCCCGAAAGCTATTTGAGTGACGAGGGAATGGTTTTTGAAGTTAAAAAATCTTAATCTTTTTAGAAAACAAGCGTTTCCGCTTCTTTTTATCGGAAAAATGCGCTAACTTTGCCGAAAATATATTGGAAAAAGTACGCGTATGACGAAAAAAATACTTCGATTAGCATTGGCATTCACCCTGTATGCAGGCCTTCCTACGACTGTTCTGGCCAGCAACGCCATCGAGATTCTCGACAATGAGCCTCTGCAAGGTGTCACTATCGACGTCCGGGAATCGACCGTGCAGATTACTGGCGCCAATGGTGAGACGCTCCACGTTTACAACGTGGCTGGTGTGCGCATCAAGAGCATCAAGATCGACGGTGACGACAAGCGTATAGAACTGAATTTGCCGAAAGGCTGCTATATTTTGAAAGTTGGCAAAACAGTACGAAAAATTTCCGTCCGATAGTTCCTTAACCAGCTTATTGGCCGACCCGAAGACACGCCGTTCCGCTTTTGAAACGGTCGTGAAGAAATATCATGAACCCCTTTATTGGAAGGTTCGCCGTATGGTTTTGTACCATGAGGATGCGAACGACATCATGCAGAACGTCTTTCTGAAGGCCTGGGCCAACCTCGACGATTTCCAGCAGAAATCGAAGATTTCGACGTGGCTCTACCGCATTGCCGTGAACGAGGCGCTCGACTTCCTGCGAAGGCAGAAGACGGGTAGCGTTGTAGGAAACGAGGAAGACGTTTCAGTGTCGAACCGTCTGACGGCAGACCCATATTTCGATGGCGACGAGCTGCAAGCCTTGCTTCAGGAGGCCATCGCCCACCTGCCCGATGTGCAGCGCATGGTTTTCACCCTGCGTTACTACGACGAGATGAAATACGCCGAGATGAGCAAGCTTTTAGACACCTCAGAGGGTGCCCTGAAAGCAAGCTATCATCTGGCCGTGAAGAAGATTACGGACTATGTCCGCCAGCATCAGGTTTAGTTTCCCACCTCACAGTTTGTTCGCAACTTTCACGAGCTGCTCGCCGAGGCCGATGGTGTAGCCTTGCGAGCAGAACACGACGCGATTGAACGTGTCGGCGATGATGAAAACGGGTAGCTGACCGCCATTTTGCAGTTTCATCTGCGCAGCAATTTGCTGACGAATCGTGCCGTCCTTGTCGATGCCATAGACGATGTTTTCTGGCAGTGCACCGAAATTCTCCTGTTGATATTTCGCTGCGTCGGCCTCGCTCTCGAAGAGCAGCACGAAGGGACGGCCCCACTTGTCGAGGTCGTTTTTCACCTTCGCAATGTCGCGCATCGCGTGGTTCGTCGGTTCCTGACCCACGCCGAGGATTCCCACAACAAAATAGCCGCGACCTGTCTGCGAAAGAATGCTCACGGGGTCGCTGTCGGCCAATTTTCCACCGTCGGTCAGCAGGAATTTCGACTCCGAGTCAAACGAGCCAATGACGCTGATTTCCGTGTCGCTCTGGCGCAGTTGCAGCGGAAGCGTTGTCGTCTTGCCTTCGGCAATGCTGAACAGTTGGTTGCTGGCCAAAACACTACCGCTGGCGAGGCGCGTGCCCGTCGTCAGCATATAGGTGCCGACATCGAGTTGCGCACCTTTTTTGAAGGTGTTGGTCCAACTCGTTCCGCCACCCATATCCACTTGTCCTTCCTCAAAATTCATGAGTTGCGTGGTGCCGTCGTCGAGGATGCGCGTCACGCTGAAATGGCTGTAATATTTCGGGTCGTCGAGCGTTTTCGTGGGTTCGTAGGTGAGTTGCAGTGTGCCCGTCGGAGCCGTTTTCTGCTCGGCAACGTCGAAATCCACATCTATCCAATGAGCTTCCCCTTTCTGGTGGAGGTTGGAGGAGGCTTTATATTGCACCTTCCCCGTCACCACGTCTTTTCGCGCCTCGATGCCTAACGAGCGAGCCAAATCGACGAAGAAAATGTCGCGCGAGCGCGTGTCGGTGAGGCGACTACGCCACACGCCGACGGGCGTCTGTGCGATGCGGAGCGATTTCTGGTCGGGGTTCAGCCGGACGTTTTCCTTCACCCACGCCACGAGTTTCGACGGGTCTTTTTGCAGGTTTTCGGGCTGCAGCTCCGTTTTTCCAGTGTTTTCCGCCATCCAAGCCTTCTCGAGGAACTGCTTGAAGGGCGTGATAATCATTTCGTTTTCAACGCGTGGAGAAAGTTGGTCGGAAGTGGCGTTGTAGCTGTCTTCGAGGATGTCGAGCGGCATATCGCGCAGGTCTTTGTCGCTCAGCGAGGCAAGCAGGTCGAGCGAGCGACGGTCGGCAGCGTGGCGGTTCAGAAAACTGAGAATCGTCTGCCAATTTCCACGTGATTTCGCAAGAAAATTCGCCCCCTCGGGACTTAGCGACCGCGCCTCGTCTTCGCTCAGGAACGTCGCTTCGTATGCCTTGCGCAGCGAGTCTTCGTAGGCGAAGCGCTGCTTGTTTTGCGCCGCCATTTCTGCGCTCACCTCGGGCATCACCACCTGCTCGGCGGGCGGGACGATGTCGATTTCGACCGCTTTTCCACGCGCCACGGCCTGTCGGTTATGGTTCGTGAGCCGAATCGTAATCGTCTTGTCCTTGCCAAACGAGGCCTTTGCCCAGCCATACCAGCCGTTTTTCGAGGCCCATACGAGCATGTCGCCCTTGCCGGCAGTGAGGAACGTGCGGCCTTTTTCGTCGGCATATTTCGTTACGGCGCTGTAAAATTCGGCATAGTTGTAGATTTTGAAATCCACGCGTGCGCCGCCGACGGGCTTCCCCTTGCGATCGACGATGCGGAAATCTACGCGCCCCGTAGAGCCGTAGTTGTCGATGAGGTTGATTTCCGTGAAATTATTGGTGCGCAACATCACTTCCTCGGGGCCGTTGTAGTCGCCAAAGGCTCGCGTGTGCATCAGCAGGGCGCGCGAGGCCGGCGCGTTGAACCACCCGAGATTCAGCACGGGCTCGGGCTCGCAGGCTCCCATGAAATACCACTCGCCGTCGGCCCAGGCCTCCACCCAGGCGTGGTTGTCGTCGGTGTGGGCCCAGCGCGGCGTATAGACCTGTCGCGCAGGAATACCGATGCTGCGCAGGGCGGCCACGGTGAAGGTCGATTCCTCGCCACAGCGTCCGATGGCCGTCTTCACGCAGGCCAGGGGCGAAAGCGTGCGCCCGTCGCTCGGTTGATAGGTCACGCGCTCGTGGCACCAGTGGTTCACTTCCAAAATCGCCTCCTTCATCGACATCCCGCGCACGCGTTCCTTTAATTCCTTGAAAAAAACGATGCGCGAGAGGTCGAGATTCTCGTTGTTCACGCGCAGCGGCAGCACGAAATGGCGGAAGAGCAGGTCAGGCACCCTTTTCCCCCATTCCATCGACTCGCGAGCCTGCATCGTTGTGCGCACGTTGGCGAGGTGGAAGGCCGTGGAGTAGTCGGTGATGTCGGCCACGGGCATGTAGGCGTAAAGGAATTTTAGCGCCTCGGTTTCCTCGACAGAGGTGTTGAGGCCGTCGGTCTGGAAGAATTGCTGGCCTACGAGCGCTATTTTCTCGTGGAAATCGCGTTCAACCTTTGTCCGCAGGTCGCCGTCGGCGATGAAATGGCACTGTGCCCATGTCGTGAGGGCAATACATTGCACGAAGCAAAGAAAAGTGAAAAATTTTCTCATCATTTTTGTCAGTTTTAAACATTTGGCTACAAAATTAGCATTTTTTCCTAAAAAAACTCAAAATTCTAACATTTTTCAGCAATTTTTAAACGGAATTGGATTTTATTTTGTATCTTTGTCGGCAGATTGTTTAGGTAGAAAATATTTAAACAGAAAGGATAACGACGCTAATACAAATTTTTTAAACATAGGGAAAAAATGAAAAAGATTGAATTACTCTTGATTTCATTGCTGCTGTCCGCGGTGGCTATGGCCACTGACTACACGGGCATTCAGTTGACATTTAAACGTACGGGAACTGACGTAGAGGTGACCGTGAAAGACTGGGAAGGAAACGTCATTCCAAAAGTGAGAGCTTCACTGGAAAGAACCTCTTTCGGAACGCTAATGTCGAGTGGTGAAGATGCAATTACTAACGGTTCTGTTCTTGCTCCAGCCTTTAGCAGTAGTTATGGAAACGTAGCAGACTCCGAAATTACCTATACTTTTAAGGTAGAGGGGTTAGACGACTCCTATGCTTTCGATAAAGCTGATATTGACGTGTATGCGATGAATAAGGATGGTGGAGCACAAGGTAACGGTGGCAACACTAAGCGATACTTCCATTTTTTTGTGAAGACGGGAGCAGACGGAACTAATTTTGCGAACTTTGCCTCGCACGCGTTCGACACGGACATTTGTACAGTTCCCAGCAAAGACGGAGGGCTTTACCACAGTGTTCAGCATCTGTCGTCGGGTACCCTTCCGCAACCTCCTTCGAGTAGTTATTATATTCAAGTTACATTGAAGAAAAAAAGTTCTGACGGCTGCTACGCTGGTATCGGTTCCGTCAGGCTCTACTCGGGCAATGAAAAGAAGTTTTACACGATACGTCGCTTCACGACTTTGAATTCCTATATTTATCAGGACGGCAACACAATGAGCACGGGAACCCTCAGTAATGAAAACATGTCGTGGTGGGTCTTTGAATCGACGGGAACACCCAATCGTTACTACATCAAAAATGCTGCGACGGGCCAATACATTCAAACTTCGTATAATATAGCCCCAAATGATGCTGTTTCTATGGGAGATACGCCCGTTGAATTTGAGGTGAAGAAAGATTTTAATAATGGAAAAAATACGAATGGATACTATTATATTGCCAGTACCGACCAAACAATATCCACGGAATCAACATCAGATACAAAAGGCTTGAATTGGAGTTCTTCGTTCAACAAGGTCGTTACGTGGTATATCAGGAGCGGAACGAATGGTAATTCTTATTGGGAAATCATTCGCGACCTCAACCGCTATTCACCAACAGAAGCCATAGGAAGAACCCAAGACCAGTTGCAAATGTATTCCATCCCTTGCGGTGAAAAGGGAAGTGCCTATATTTCGGCGGCTGATTTCGTGGGCGAGGATGTCCTCAAGGAATTACATTTCTGCGCAACAGCCATGCCTGTTCGTCACGATTCGTTATATACCCATCAGAAGGCTGACGTGAAGCAAGGTGGCACATTGCCCGTGAACATCACCATTGATAATTCCAACTCTAATGTTCATGCTTTCGCTTATACCGATTGGGATAAGGATGGCGTTTTTGACGATCGGCAAGAGTTTTCGGGAAATGCCGTCAGCCTTTTAGCAGATGCTGAAATCGGACAATATCGCGTGCGCATTCGCGTGATAGAAGGTGAAGCCGATGCAGAATATCAGGCAAAGGGCTTTAGCTACGATTTCCTGGTCAATGTAGTCGATGCAAACACTGAAATAGAGTGGAGTGTAGAAGTGAGTAGTCCGTCTCGTGGAGTTGCTACGGGAACTGTTGTGGAAGAGGGTGGCGAGAAGAAACTTATAGCCACTGTGAAAACCATCGGCGATGCTGAATTCAAAGGCTGGAAATTGATGCACAACTATTATCAGGGCGAAATGCTTTCAAGCGAAGCAGAATTAAGTGCGGATGACAATTATGAAATCCAACTTCCCCTTACGCAAAGTATTCGCCTCGTAGCTGTCATCGAACCCAATACGAAGGTCACTGAAACCGTGACGGCTGCCACCTATTCAACGATGTATTACAGTAATGTGGCACTGAGGGTTCCTGAAAATGTGCAGGCGAGGACGTATAAAGTTGCAGATGGAACTTTGTCTGTAAGTAAAACCTACGAACCTGGTGATATTATCCCTGCTGGAGAACCTGTTGCCCTCTACGACAATAGACAAGAAGTGAATACGTATGACTTCTTCATTGCGACAACAACAAATACCCCCGATCCCGACAACATGCTGCTCGGCTTTGATGAAGCCAAGACTACTGTCGGCCCGAATGGTGAAACTACGGGCTATGTGTTCTATAAATTCTCGTTTAAGGGACGTGATGCTAACGGACATCCCGCAAACGTCGGCTTCTATCATGGCGCGACAGGCGGCAAAGCATTTACAAGCGCTGCACACAAGGCCTATCTCGCTGTACCACAGGGTGCGATGGGAAGTGAGGCCAAGAGTTTCTTCTCTATGCCAGATAATGGCGGGACAACAGACATCGAATCCATAGACATAACGGATGCCGACGGATCTGTATATTCCCTGCAAGGCATCAAAATCATGACTGCCAGCGAGTTTGCCAACAATCGGACAAAGCTACCAAAGGGTGTCTATATCATCAACCAGAAAAAGAAAATCATCAAATAAAAAGTTCCAATTATGAAAAAATACGTTCAACCAACCATCAAAATACTTTCATTACCCGAGGTGATGCAGCAAATCTATGAAGGCTCAACCCCTGAACCTCAGTTGGCTAAACCCCATACGGATGACGCAGACACAGACGTTGATGAAGGATGGGAGATAGGCTATGAAAGCATTTGGGCAGACTAATTATAAAATCATTAATAACATAAAAAATAAGAAACAATGAAGGCGAACAAATTGTTATACGGACTTGCGATGGCTCCCGCACTCGCTGGAGCACAATCTACTACCGAGAAACCCAACATCATTTTTGTTCTGTGCGACGATATGGGCTGGGGTGACCTCGGCTGCTACGGTCAGCAATATATTTCTACACCCAACATCGATCGTATGGCCGCTGAAGGAATGCAGTTTATGCAAGCCTATGCCGGATGCCCGGTGTCGGCTCCGTCGCGTGCCTCGCTGATGACAGGACAGCACACGGGACATACGAAAATCCGTGGAAACAAGGAGTATTGGAATGGTACATTGAAAGCAAACATGTATGGAAAGAATAGTGATTACGAGGTCGTTGGGCAAGAACCGCTCGACCCGAACCACGTGGTCATTCCTGAAATCATGAAAGAGAACGGCTACACCACGGCGCAGTTCGGCAAGTGGGCTGGTGGCTACGAGGGTAGCGAATCTACACCTGATAAACGTAAGGTGGATGTTTTCTATGGTCCGCTCTGCCAATTCCAAGCACATGCCTACTATCCTAATTTCCTGAATAGATACGATTCTTCAATAGGAGATACGAAAGTAGAACGCGTTATCTTGCAGCAAAACATTCAGTATAATTTCGATAGTGAATATTTTAACCGTCCTGAATATAGCCCCGACCTTATACATCAAAGAGCCTTGCAGTGGATTGACGACGTGGCTGGCGGCGACAAGCCCTTCTATGGACTTTTCACTTATACGCTTCCTCACGCAGAGCTTGTTCAACCAGAGGATTCTATTCTTCTTGGCTATAAGGATAAATTCTGTGATGACTCCAACTTTGCAAAACAACTTGGAAACTGGTATCATGAAGCAAAAGGAAGACACGCGCAATTTGCCGCCATGATTACCCGTCTTGATGCTTATATGGGTGAAATTATGGCCAAGTTAGAGGAAAAAGGAATCGCGGACAATACGATTCTGATTTTTTCCTCGGACAACGGTCCTCATGAGGAGGGTGGGGCAGATCCCGACTTCTTCAATCGCGATGGAGTGCTTCAAGGAAAAAAACGTAGTTGTCTTGAAGGCGGAATTCGCGTTCCCTTTATTGTTCGTTGGCCTGGAAACGTGCCCGCAGGCGTAAAAAGCGATCACCAACTGGCTTTCTATGACGTGATGCCCACGTTCTGCGAACTCATCGGCATCGACGACTACGTTTCAAAGTACAAACGTCCGCAAAGCAATGGGAAAGAAGACTACTTCGATGGAATTTCTTTCCTGCCTACTTTGCTCGGTAAGGACAAAGATCAGAAAAAACACGAATATCTTTATTGGGAAATTTGGGAATCCGGAAAGCAGGAACTTGCTGTTCGTCAGGGGGATTGGAAATTTATCTTGAAAGATGGTAACTATGCGCTATATGACCTTGCCACCGACATTCACGAAGATCATAATTTAGCAGATGACCCTCGTTACGATGACAAACTAAACGAATTGAAAACTATCGCTCGCAATGCACGGGTGGAAAGTTCTGTTGAACAATTCCATTTCAATCAAACAATGAAAGACGCATTGCAATAAGTGTCGTAAACGAAGAGGTGAACGCAACAACGTTCACCTCTTTTTTTCTTCCAGCATTTGCTGTAGCCTCAGGATTTCGTCGCGATACTGGGCGGCTTGCAGGAAATCGAGCTCGCGGGCGGCCTGTTTCATCAGGGCCGTGGTGTTTTCGATGCTCTTCTCAAGCTGCTGGCGCGACATCTGCTGCACAATCGGGTCGGCCACCATACGGGCGGAATCGGGCTCCACGTAAGGCGCATAGGCCGCAGACTCCTTCTTGCGTTTCTCGACTTCGACGGGCTGCGATTTCAGCGAGGTGGTAATCTGCTTCACGATTTGCTGCGGCGTGATGCCGTGTTCCTCGTTGTATCTGAGCTGCTTGGTGCGACGACGGTTCGTCTCGTCGATGGTGCGCTGCATGCTGCCGGTGATGCTGTCGGCATACATAATGACCTTGCCATTCACGTTGCGAGCGGCGCGTCCGGCAGTCTGCGTGAGACTACGATGGTCGCGCAAAAATCCCTCTTTGTCGGCATCGAGAATGGCCACGAGCGACACTTCCGGCAGGTCGAGTCCCTCGCGCAGCAGGTTCACGCCCACGAGCACGTCGAAGCGTCCGGCACGCAGGTCGGACATGATTTGCACACGGTCGAGCGTGGCCACGTCGGAGTGGATGTAGTTGGCGCGCACGTCGTGGTTGAGCAGGTATTCGGTGAGTTCCTCGGCCATGCGCTTGGTGAGCGTGGTGACGAGGATTCGTTCGTCGCGCTCGGCTCGTTGGATGATTTCGTCGAGCAGGTCGTCGATTTGGTTGTGCGTGGGGCGCACTTCGATTTGCGGGTCGAGCAGTCCGGTCGGGCGAATCAGTTGCTCCACCACCACGCCGTCGGCCTCCATCAGCTCAAATTCGGCGGGCGTGGCCGAGACGTAAATCACCTGATGCACCATCTCCTGAAACTCCTCGAAGCGCAGCGGGCGGTTGTCGAAGGCGGCAGGCAGCCGGAAGCCGTACTCCACGAGGTTCTGCTTGCGGGCGCGGTCGCCGCCGTACATCGCGTGGAGCTGTGGCACGGTGACGTGGCTCTCGTCGATGACGAGCAGGAAGTCGTCGGGGAAGAAGTCGAGCAGGCAGTAGGGACGCTGTCCGGGTTCGCGACCGTCGAAATAACGCGAATAATTCTCGATGCCCGAGCAGTGCCCCAGTTCCTTAATCATTTCCATGTCGTACTCCACGCGTTCCTTGATGCGCTGCGCCTTGATGGTGTCGCCGAGCGAGTTGAAATAGTCGATTTGTGCCATCAAGTCGTCTTGAATCTGGCGGATGGCGATGTTTTGCTGCTCTTTCGTCGTGACAAAGAGGTTGGCAGGGTAGATTTGGTAACTTTCAAAGCTTGTCAGCCGATGGAAATCGACGGCATTGAGCTCTTCGATTTCCTCGATTTCGTCGTCCCACCACGTCACGCGGAGAACGTGCTCGGAATAGGCCATGAAAATATCGACGTGGTCGCCCTTCACGCGGAAATTGCCACGCGCCGGCTCCACATCGTTGCGCACATAGAGCGCACTGACGAGCTGTCGCAGAAACTCGTTGCGGTCGAGCCGTTGCCCACGACGAATGGGGATGACGCTCTCTTGCATGGCCGTGGGCCCTCCCATGCCATAGATGCACGACACGCTCGACACGATGACCACGTCTTTCCGCCCCGACAACAGCGACGACACTGCCGAAAGCCGCAGACGGTCGATTTCGTCGTTGATGGCAAGGTCTTTCTCGATATACGTGTCGGTCGATGGCAGATAGGCCTCGGGCTGGTAATAGTCGTAGTAGCTGACGTAGTATTCCACGGCGTTGTCAGGGAAGAAACCCTTCATTTCCTCGTAGAGCTGCGCCGCCAGCGTCTTGTTGTGACTGAGGATGAGCGTGGGCTTCCCGGCGCGGGCAATCACGTTGGCCACGGTAAAAGTCTTGCCCGAACCCGTCACGCCGAGCAACACCTGCGAGCGGTCGCCCCGACGGATTCCGTCGGTGAGTTCCATGATGGCCTCGGGCTGGTCGCCAGTGGGCTGATATTCTGAAATGAGCTTGAAATCCATAATTTTCTGTGCAAAATTACTAAAAAATATCTAAATACTTTGCTTTTTCAAGGATAATTGTGTAATTTTGCAGGTCAAAATAAGCGAAGATGAAGAAATCAGCTTTTGTTTTTCTCAGCGTTGCGCTCTTGCTGACGGGATGCGCCAAGGAATTCAATCAGGCCTACAAGTCTGACGACTACGCCTATAAGTACGAATTTGCCAAGGAATGTTTCGCCTCGGGAAAATACACGCAGGCCATTTCGCTGCTCGAAGGAATTGTGACCATGATGAAAGGCTCGCAAAACGGGCAGGAATGCCTCTATATGCTGGCGATGGCCGAATATAACAGCAAAAACTATGAAACTGCCGCCGAATATTTCCGCAAATACTATTCCTCTTACCCGCAGGGCGACTATGCCGAGCAGGCGAAGTTCTACGTGGGTCAGAGCCTCTACATGAGCACGCCCGAACCGCGCCTCGACCAGAGTCGCACGGTGTCGGCCATCACGGCGTTTCAGGAGTATCTCGACGTCTATCCGAGGGCTGCGAATAAAGAAGAAGCCCAAAAACGCCTCTTCGACCTGCAAGACAAACTGGTGCAGAAGGAACTGCACTCGGCGCAGCTCTACTACGACCTCGGCACCTATTTCGGCAACTGCAACAAGCCTGGCGAGAGCAATTTCCTGGCCTGCATCATCACGGCACAGAACGCGCTGAAAGATTATCCCTACAGCAGCCTGCGCGAGGATTTCTCGCTGCTGCTGATGAAGAGCAAGTTCGAGCTCGCGGAAAACAGTATCGAGGCAAAGAAACTGGAGCGCTACCAGGATGCCGAGGATGAGTGCTACGGTTTCCTGAATGAGTTTCCCGAGTCTGACAAAAGGTCGCTCGCCGAGAAATACATTGAGAAATGCAAGAAATATACGTCAAAAGCAGAAAAGCTTTAAAAACGAAATCGTAAATCGAAAAATACTCAAATCGTAAATAATAATCATGGATTACAAAAAGTCAAAAGCACCGGTAAACACCACCACGCAAAACATCATGGATTTGTGTGAGGAAACGGGTAACATCTACGAGAGCGTGGCCATCATTTCAAAGCGCGCCAACCAAATCAGTGGTGAAATCAAGCAAGACCTCACGAAGAAACTTGCCGAGTTTGCCTCGTACAACGATTCCCTCGAAGAAGTGTTTGAGAACCGCGAGCAAATCGAGATTTCGCGTTACTACGAGAAACTGCCGAAGCCGACACTCCTTGCAACGCAAGAGTTTATTGACGGTAACGTCTATTTCCGCGACCCCTCAAAAGAAGTCGAAGAGCAATGATACAGCGCAAGCAAACCCTCTACCTGCTTCTGGCAGCCGTGGCAACGCTCGCTTGCCTCAGCCTGCCCTTGGGAAGCATCGAGCAGCAGGGAATGGGCGTGGAGCCCGTGCTCTACAACATTGCCCTCGTGACGCAGGGCAACACGGGTGCGAGCCTCGATTTCACCTACGCGCCGCTGGCTGTTCTGCTCGCCGTGGCTGCCATTTTGGAGCTGACGGCCATCTTCCTGTTCAAAAATCGGATGCGTCAGTCGCGGCTCTGTGCCATTTCCATTGCAGTGATTTTCGCCTGGATTGTGCTGTTCATGTATTTTAAATACTTCGGAATGACTGAAACGGGACAGCTTCAGCAAGGCTTCGCTGCTTATCTTCCATTCGTTTCAGCCGTGTTCAACTGGCTTGCCTTCCGCGCCATCCGCGCCGACGAGCAACTTGTTCGCTCTGCCGACAGAATTCGCTGAAGAATATTCACGGACACCAAAGAAAAAGGCCATGCATCCGAGCGGATGCATGGCTTTCTTTTTGCTTAGAAACTTCGGCTTAGATGCCCAGCTTCTTCTTAGCGGCGTCGGCAGCAGCGTCAACAGTTTCGCCAGCCTTTTCCTTGGCTGCGTCAACAGTCTCGTTCACCTTCTCGGCAGCAGCGTTCTTGGCGTCCTCAACGGCCTGAGTAGCGTCCTGAGCGGCACCCTCGACAGCGTCTTTTGCACCTTCAACAGCCTGCTCAACGGGGTTGGCGAGGAGGTTGTTTACCAGACCTTCAGCGTCAACGTCGGTCAGTGCAGCAACAGCAGCACCCACGGCAGCGTTGTCACCCACGAGAGCCTTCACCTTGTCGGCGTTCTCCTTCAGGAAGTTCTGCACCTTGGCAGCGTACTCCTTGGCAACCTCGGGATTCAGCTTCACGTACTCGGCCAGCTTCGTCTTCACGGTCTCAACGATTTCCGAAAGCTTGTTAGCGTCGGTTCCGTTCAGAGCCTCGGTGAGGCTTGCGATAGCATTGTCGGCTTCAGCACTTGCTTCCTCAGCGGTGAGCGTTACTTCTTCAGCCACTTCTTCTGTTTCCACGTTAGCCTGGGGCTTGTTGCCGCAGCTTACGAACGTCATGGCACCAACGGCCACCAACATCAAAAATACTTTTTTCATACTTTTCTCTAATGTTTAGTTAATAAATAAATGAATAAATAAAACAACTGGGTGCAAATATAGAGGTTTTTTCTTTTGCTTGTTCTTTTTATTTACAAAGTTTAACTTTCCAGTTGAATTTTTGCTGTTTGCTGTTTTGTTTTTTATCAAATGTTATAGAAGATAGTTTAAAAGTTAAAACTAATTAAAAATTTAAACAAACTAAATAAAATAGTTGCAAGAATAAAAATTTATAGTTATCTTTGCGGCAGGTATTGAAAAAAGCGTTGAAAAATAATTGACTAACCACTAAAAAAAAAGAGAACAAATATGATGAAACTGACCAACAAGGAGCGCGAAATCATGAATCTCTACTGGCAGCACGGGCCAATGTTCGTGCGCGACCTGCTGGAGCATTACGACGAGCCGCGACCGCATTTCAACACGCTTTCCACGATGGTGCGCACGTTGGAGAAGAATGGTTTTCTCGGACACAAGCAGTACGGAACCACCTACCAATACTATCCGCTCATCTCGGAACACGAGTTCGGCAAGCAGAGCATCGCTGGAATGGTGAAGAACTATTTTGAGGGCTCTTATATGAGTGTGGTGTCGTCGTTTGTGAGCGACGAGAAAATCTCTGTGGATGAATTACAGGCGCTCATCAAAATGATTGAAGAAAAGAAGAAAGAAGTATGATGTCATTCCTGCTTTACGACCTGAAAGTAGCGGTGCTGCTGGGCGTTTTCTATATGTTCTACCGCCTGCTCATGGCCCGCGAGACGTTCCATCGGCTCAATCGCGTGGTGCTGCTTGCATCGCTTGCGCTGTCGGCCTTACTGCCGCTGTGTGTCATCACGATTCACCGCACGGTGGAGGTGGCGCGACAGATGACGGTGGAGGCGGGGCAGCCCATTGCCGTGCTGGCCGAAGATAGGGCATGGGGAGCCATTTCGTGGCTTTCGGTGGCTTATTTCGCCGGCGTGGTCTTCTGCCTCTCGCGAACATTAATTAATATATATAGCGTGCATCGGCTGATGCGCTCGTGCGAGGAAGTGGATGTGCCGAGCTATGTGCGCAGTAGGACGGAGAAGATGCGCCTGCTTGTCAGCGACCGCGACGATGTCAGGCCGTTTAGCTGGATGAACACGGTCGTGCTCTCACGCACGGACTACAAACAAGACCTCATCGACGGTGCCCGAGGCGAAAGCATTGTGCTGGCTCACGAATGTGGCCACGTGGCCTGTCGTCATTCGATCGACACGCTGTTTGTCGATATCATCGCTGCCCTGCAATGGTTCAATCCCGTGGTGTGGCTGCTCAGGGAAGAGCTGCGCACCGTCCACGAGTACGAGGCCGACGCACGGGTTCTCTCTCAGGGTTTCAACGCTTACCAATACCTAAACCTGTTGATTCACAAGGCTGCTGGCGATGCCGGATACTCCATCGCCAATGGTATCAGTATGTCGAGTGTCCTTTCAAAACGTGTAAAAATGATGGTAAAGAACAAATCCCCGAGGTACAGCTGGGCCAAGGCGCTCTATGTTGTGCCCATCGTGGCCATTTCGTTGGCTGCTACGGCCAAGACGGTCGTGGAATACAAAGTGAAGGAGAGTCCGAAGGAAGAAAATTCGGCAGTAGTGAACAAGTCGGAGGAAATTGTCGCCAACGTCGGCAATGAAAAAGCAGTGGTCGCCGCTGTTCAGAACGACAAGGCTGCCCGCGAAGACGACAAAAAGCTCTTCATCATTGATGGCAATGTTGCCACGGAAGAGGAGGTGGCAAAGTTGAAGAGCGGACAAATCGAGTCGATGACGGTACTCAAGGGCAAGGAAGCCACGGAGAAGTGGGGCAGCCGAGGTGCGAACGGCGTGATTATTGTCAAGACGCGCAAGGCGAAGGATGCCAAGCCGACTCTGGCAGACAGCAATCCCGTTGTCGTCAGCGATGCCGTTGATGAAACGCAGCCCGACGACAAGGGAAAGGCATTAGACGTCGTAGAGGAGATGCCGAAATTCCCGGGCGGTGATGTAAAGTTGATGGAATTTCTGTCGCAGAACGTGAAATACCCCAAAGATGCCCTGGAAAAAGGCTTGCAGGGTCGCGTCATTGTCGGGTTCATCGTCGAGAAAGACGGCACGATTTCGAATGCTAAGGTCGTGAGTTCCAGCCGATATGCCGAAGTGGAAATCAAGAAAGACGGCACTGTCGTGAAAAAATTAGAGAAAACGCAAGAATCGGCAGGTTCCACTCTCGAGGCCGAAGCCCTGCGCGTCGTGCAATTGATGCCGAAATGGACGCCCGGCAAGCAGAAGGGCAAGCCCGTGCGCGTGAAATTCAATGTCCCCATTATGTTCCGACTGCAATAATATTTCTTTATAACACTTAATTTTAATTTCGATGCATCACCTTCCGTCTGGCTCGTGAGGAGTCGGACGGAAGTTTTTCGCTACATCGGGAAATCCTTCTCGTAAAGCACCAGTTCGGGATTTTTTTCGGAGTGGAGCACGTATTTGAAGTCGATTCCTGCATCTTTGTAGAGCTTCAGTGCCGTAGATTCGCGGAGCGAGCGCTGCAGTCCGTCGGTGAGTTCCGCGCTGTTTTTCTCGATAAGTTCGGGATCGTCCATCACGTCGGTCAGCGTGCAGTAGTAGATGAACGTGCGTGCCGCTCGGTCGAATACGAGGCTGTCGGTGCGGCTGTAGTTATCGACTGGGGTGGGGCAGAACTTGCGCGTGTAGTCGCGTGCTTCCTGCTCGGCACGGTCTTCGATGCTTTTCTGGCAGGCGCTCAGCAAAAAAGCGGCTGCTGTGGCTATAAAAATCAACTTTTTCATTGTGAAATTCCAATTTTTTTGACAAAGGTAAAAATAAAGGCAAAGGTGGGTATGGAGCATATCGTGATATTTCGAGGATTTCAGTGTTTGTCTTGAGATCGTGTTTCTCCGAGATGCACAGTAGCCGTCAGCCATCCTATCCCTCACACATCGCTAAGATAAATAGTAAAACAAGTTCACTTAAAACACCGCCGCAATCTTCCGCACTTTTTCCAGACGTTTCATAAACGACTTGTCTTGTTTGACGGCCTGCATATTATAAGCGGCTTGCAGTCCAATCCATATTTCCGCCTTGGTGCCAAGGGCGGCTTCCAACAGCAGGGCACATTCTGTTGTGACGGGGCGCTTGCCGTTGAGAATTTCATTGAACACAGTGTATGAAACCCCCATCTGGCTGGCGAGTTCTTTTTGGGTCATTTCACGGGCAATGATTTCGTCCTTAATCATTTCTCCGGGGTGTATCAGCAAGGACGATGCCATGTTGTTGGCGGTCTTGCTTCCGTCAGTATTTCGTAAAGTTGCCATAATTTCTTCCTATTTATAATGATTTGACAATTCCATAATGTTGCAAATTGTGACGATTGGCTCGTCTTCCGTTTCCGTGAGAGTGAATTCGACTCGATACTGGTCGTTGGCTCTGACAGAAAAACGTCCCTCTTTGTCGCCGTGCAAAGCCTCGAAGTGCAACGACCTGAAAGGAAATAAGTCTTCTTTTCGCTGGGCTTGAATCAGGTATTTCACGGCTTTTTGATAGCCTCTGACGACTTGGGGCTGAAATCGGAGTTTTTTGATTCCTGTTTCGCCCTTCGTGTACAGCAATTCCAGATAATTTTCGTTGAACGTTACAAGCATGTAGATTCGTATTTCGCTCGCAAAGGTATTGAAAAAAAATGAAATTCGCAAATTATCGAATCGTTTTTTTTGAGGTTTGCAAGAAAAAGTCACAAAATAATTCAGTTTATTCGCTTTTATTTCGTATTTTTGCAAGTCAAACGAGAAGATACACATGAATCATATTAGAAATTTCTGCATCATAGCGCATATCGACCACGGCAAATCGACCCTGGCCGACCGACTGTTGGAGTACACGAAAACCATCCAAATCACCGAGGGGCAGATGCTCGACGACATGGATTTGGAGAAGGAGCGCGGCATCACCATCAAGAGCCATCCCGTCTCCATGGTCTACCATGCCCAGGACGGCCGGGACTACCTCTTCAACCTGCTGGACACGCCCGGCCATGTGGACTTCGCCTACGAGGTGAGCCGTTCGATGGGCGCGTGCGAAGGGGCCGTGCTCGTCGTGGACGCCGCCCAGGGCGTCGAGGCCCAGACCGTC
>DFHC01000125.1:0-440 GCA_002372575.1 bacterium UBA3734
TATTATCCCGAGGAGAACCACGTGGGCTACGTCACTAATGGCGTACACTTCCCGACGTGGGCTGCACCTGCATGGCGCAAGATTTACGACAAATATTTCGATGCGAACTTCATCCACGACCAGTCAAACGAGAAAATCTGGCATGGCATCTACGACTGTCCTGACGAGGAAATCTGGGCGACGCGCATGGCGCTCAAGGAGAACCTCTTCGAGTATGTCCTGCTGCAGTTCCGCAACACGTGGTTGAAGAATCAGGGCGACCCCGCGCGCATCACCAAACTGTTGGAGCGCTTCAATCCCAACTCGCTCGTCATCGGCTTCTGCCGTCGGTTCGCCACCTACAAGCGCGCCCATCTGCTCTTCACCGACCTCGATCGTCTGGCTAAAATCGTCAACAACCCCGACCGCCCCGTCATCTTCCTCTTTGCAGGAAAGGCTCA
>DFHC01000125.1:499-975 GCA_002372575.1 bacterium UBA3734
CCCGCCGACGGCGCCGGACAGGGACTCATCAAGATGATTTATGAAATCAGCCAGCGTCCGGAATTCCAAGGCAAGATTATTTTCGTCGAAGACTACGACTTCATGCTGGCGCGCAACCTTGTCAGCGGTGTCGATATCTGGATGAATACGCCGACACGCCCCATGGAAGCCAGTGGCACGAGTGGTGAGAAGGCACTGATGAACGGCGTGATTAACCTCAGCGTGAAAGACGGCTGGTGGCTCGAAGGCTATCGCGAGGGAGCTGGCTGGGCACTCACCGAGCATCGTACCTACCAGAATCAGGAATATCAGGATCGCCTCGACGCAGCCACGATTTACTCGTTGCTCGAGGAGGAAATCACTCCGCTCTATTATAAAAAGGACAAAAAAGGCATTTCGAAAGACTGGATCAAGGTCATCAAGAACTCGATTGCCCAGATTGCGCCGCACTACACGATGAAGCGTCAGCTCGACGA
>DFHC01000125.1:1024-11221 GCA_002372575.1 bacterium UBA3734
TCAGCTCGACGACTACTATTCGAAATTCTACGAGAAAGAGGCGAAGCGTTTCAAGAAAATCGCTGCCAACGGCTATCAGCTGGCGAAGGAAATCGCCCAGTGGAAGGAGACAGTGGCTGAGCGATGGGATGCCATTCGCATCGTCGATTCGTCGTGGGAAGTGCCCGCAGCAGGCGCAGAGACGGGTCAGACCTACATAATCCGCTATGTCATCGACGAGCAGGGTCTTGACGATGCCGTGGCACTCGAGCTCGTCAATATCAGCACCGACAAAAACGGTGAGGAGCACGTCTTCTCGACGGTTCCCATCCAAATGGTCGGTCGTGAGGGCAATCACCACGTCTTCGAGGGCATCATGGAGCCCAACTACGCCGGCATTTTCAAGAGTGCCGTGCGAATGTATCCGAAGAACGAGCATCTTCCGCATCGGCAGGATTTCTGCTACGTGAAATGGCTTGAACTGCCTATGTAAACGGTAATTTTCGAGATAAAAGCGTTGTCCCTGTCTTCTTTTTTCATTGAAAAGAGGACGGGGACGATTCATTTAGGCACGATTTTTGTTGTAGGAATATTAAAAAACGTAAAAAAGTAAGGAGGATTCAGAAATGGCATTCATCGACTATTACAAGATTCTCGGCGTGGACAAGAATATTCCGCAGAAGGACGTGCGGGCGGCTTACAAGAAGCGCGCTAAGCAGTTCCACCCCGACCTGCATCCCAACGACCCGAAGGCCAAGGCGAAGTTTCAGGCTCTGAACGAGGCGTTCGACGTGATTGGCGACCCCGAAAAACGTAAGAAATATGACCAGTACGGTGCCCGCTGGAAGGACGTGGAGCAGGCGCAGTCATCGGGCGGATTCGACGGCTGGGGTGGTGGAGGCTCACCCTTCGAGGGCTTCGATTTCAGCTCGTTCACGAGTGGGTCGGGCGGTTTCTCGTCGTTCTTCCAAGAACTGTTCGGGGGCGGACGCTCGCGCTCGCAGCGCAGGCAGGCTTCGCCCGTCAGTCGCGAGACGAATGTTTCGGTCAATATCGACCTCTATACCGCATTGCTCGGCGGCGAAATCATCATCCAGACCAGCAGCGGCACGAAGCTCAAGCTGAAGGTGAAGCCCGAAACGCAGTCGGGCACGAAAGTGCGCCTGCGTGGAAAGGGAAATCCGCTGCCCGACGGCTCGCAGGGCGACCTGATCATCACCTACAACGTCGTGCTTCCAACCAACCTGACAGAACGGCAGAAGTCGCTGCTTGCGCAGATGCGTAACGGGTAAGTTTAAAATAAATTTAATTCATAAACGACCATGACAAAGAAATTTATGTATCTTGTTGCCGTCCTCGCCATTCTTTGCGGTGGAGTGGTGCTGACGTGTTGCAACAACGACGATGACGTCGTGCCCACCGAGGACTCGAGCCAGTTCGTAACCCTCACCGACGTCGTGCCAGATGCTATTCTAGAAATTCGCTATTACGGCACGTACAACTTCGTAGGGCAGCGCATCGATGGCTATTTGGAGCCGACGGCGCTGCTCACCAAGCGGGCTGCAGCAGCCCTGAAAGCTGTGAGCGATGACGTGATGGCCCAGGGCTATCGGCTGAAAATCTACGATGCCTACCGTCCTCAGAAGGGCGTTGACCACTTTGTGCGTTGGGCTTCCGACTTGAACGACACTCGCATGAAGCCCTACTTCTACCCCGACCTCGACAAAAGCGTGCTTTTCGAGCAGGGCTACATCTATGAACGCAGCGGTCACACGCGTGGCTCCACCGTTGATTTGACCCTTTTTGACATGGCCACGGAGAAAGAGCTCGACATGGGCGGCACGTTCGACTGGTTCGGCCCGGAAAGCCATCCCGATTTCTGCGGAAATCCTGAAACGGGCGAATATACCGGCGACAACAGCAAGAGCCCGACTGGCCGGAGCATCACGGAAGAGCAGTTCCGAAACCGCATGATACTGCGCCGCGCCATGCTCGCCCACGGCTTCAAGCCCTTAGACTCTGAGTGGTGGCACTTCACACTGAAAGACGAACCCTTCCCCGACACCTATTTCACCTTTCCCGTGAAGCAGCTACAAAATCCACAAAACTGATACAAAAAGCAACTCCTTGTAAATTCTTGATTTACAAGGAGTTTTCGCTGGTTTGTCGTACACTCTCAGGGGCTCGAACCCTGGACCCACTGATTAAGAGTCAGTTGCTCTACCAACTGAGCTAAGAGTGCTCCTGTTTGCATCTGAAAATCTGTCGATTTTCGTTTTGCGGTTGCAAAGGTACTCCATTTTTTCTGAACCGCCAAATTTTTTCCATATTTTTTTCTGAAATAGATTGTTTTTTCGTGAAAATGCTGTTTGATGACTTATCAATAGACTTTGTTATCCCCTGTTTCTTTTCCCATTTTCAACCGTTTTAGCTCTGCAAAGGTGCGAATTATTTTTGAGATTCGTGAAAAATGTTGTACCTTTGCACGCTGACTACATCGCAATGAATGTGGAGAAAATTGAAGTATGAAGAAAATGTTGCAACGGATTAAGCTTTGGCTGCAGTCGCTCTCGTTTCGCACGGGCGTCATCGTGTTGCTGTGCTGCATTCCGTTCTACATCCTCTCGTTTGCCCAGATGCTCCTGCCCATCAGTGCTGCGGCCAAGGGCGTGCTCTGGACCGTTCTTTTCGGACTGGCCAAGACTTGTCAGTACGGCGGTTTGACGATTCTCGGGGTGGAGGGCTATCAGCGACTGAAAAACTGGCTGAAACGACGCAAAAAACAAGAAGAATAAACAGAAAAAATGAAAAAAATTATTGTGATTGACGGAGGTCCGCGCAAGACGTTCAACACGGCCTCGATGTTACAGAAATTTGCCGAGGGAGCTGGCTCGGTGAGTTCGGAAATTGAAGTGAAGACGGTGCGCCTCTACGGACTCGACTACAAGGGCTGCATGTCGTGTATGGCTTGCAAAATCAGGGGGAAAGCCTCGAACATTTGCAAGTTCAAGGACGCGCTCACACCCGTTTTGGAGGAAATTGCCGAGGCCGACGGACTCGTGCTCGGTTCGCCCAACTATTTCGGTGAAGTGACGGCTCAGATGCGTGCATTCTTGGAGCGTCTGGCCTTTCCGTGGCTCTCTTACAACGACTACAGCCTGACGGCTCCGAAGCGGATGCCCGTGGTGCTGGTAGAGACGCAGAACGGCAGCGAGAACGCCAACAACTGCAATGGCTACGGCTCGATGGAACACTGCATCACTCAGGCTCTTGGCGCGCCCGAAAAACTGTTTGCCTACAACACTTATCAGGTGAAAAACTACGACAACTACGAGCTGCGCGGCTTCTCCGAACCTGCAAAGCGACAGTATCGCGAAGAGCATTGGGAAAAAGACCTTCAGGCGGCTTTCGACGCCGGCAGGCGCATGGCCGAGCAAATCGTGAAGTAATAAACATTATTCTTGCAAAACGAAAAAACATAAAACGATGAAAAGCAAAACAGCAAACTGGTTTGAATGTACGGTGCGCCCCGAGCGCCAGATAGAAAACGGATTGACGAAGGCCGTGCCCGAACTCTACGTGGTGGAGGCGGTGTCGTTTGGCGATGCCGAAAAGACGATTACGGAGGAAATTTCGGCCTACGTGAGCGGCTCGTTCGAGGTGAAAAACATCAATCCGGCGGCTTACCGCGAGATTTTCTTCAGCGAAGACGACAACGACGACCGCTGGTACAAGGCAAAGCTCTCGTTCATCACCATCGATGAAAAGAGCGAGAAGGAGAAGCGCTCCACGGTGACCTATCTCGTGCAGGCTGCGACTTTCAGCGGAGCCGTGAAAAACGTGCAGGAGGTGATGAGCGGCACGATGATTGACTACGTCATCGCGAACATCACGGAGACGAAAATCATGGACGTTTTTACAAAGGAATGAAAGAGCGCATTGCGACAAATCTAAAGAAGGTGCTGGCCGACTTGCCCGAGGGCGTGCGGCTGGTGGCCGTGAGCAAGTTTCACCCTGTGGAGGAGCTGCGCGAGGCCTACGACGCCGGACAGCGTATTTTCGGCGAAAGCCAAGTGCAGGAATTGCAGCGGAAAGTCGCGGCGATGCCTTCGGACGTGGAATGGCACTTCATCGGCCACCTGCAAACGAATAAGGTGAAGTATCTGGCACCCTACGTGAGCATGATTCACGCGGTGGATTCGTTGAAACTGCTGCGCGAAATCGACCGACAAGCGGCGAAAAACGACAGGGTCATCGACGTCCTGCTCGAACTTCACATAGCCGAAGAGGAAACGAAATATGGCTTTTCACCCTCCGACTGCCGCGAATTGCTCGCCAGCGGCGAGTGGCGCGAACTTCGCCATGTGCGCATCTGCGGCCTGATGATGATGGCTACCTACACCGATGACACCAAGCAAATTCGCCTCGAGATGGAGCAGGCACAGAGCCTTTTCCATGAACTCAAGGCGAATTATTTTGCCGAAGAGCCTTCGTTTTGTGAACGCTCGTGGGGCATGAGCCACGACTACAGGATTGCCCTTGAAACCGGCGCCACGCTCGTGCGCATCGGAACGACGATTTTCGGCGAGCGCGTCTATTGACGCCCTTTTCGCTTGCGATTCAGGCGGGGAGTTTGCTATCTGACCACAAACTTCCTGCCTTTTTTCATGTAGATGCCCTTTCGGAGCGTAGTTTCAGACATTCTCCGACCCTGCAAATCGTAGATTTCACCGCTTTCTGCAGGTTCTGTGGCAGCATTCTCGATGCCCAGAGTCGTGATGTCCTTCAGAAAGTCGAAGGTGATGATGCCGTCGTTCTCCTTAATGTTATATAGCGGCTTTTCGATGGTGCAGCGATTCATCTGCACCGACAGCAGTTGCGTGACATTCTGAGAGCCGGGATAGGGGTCGCCGGTGTGGCTGTAGCGATATTCCGCGGTGCTGTAGGGCTTGTCAGCCGTTTTTTTCGCCTCGTCGCTTCCATAGGTGCGATAGGAGCTGATGATGAGCCCGTCGGCAGGAGCGAGTGTGATGCCTGGCTTTCCAGCAGTGTTGTTGGGATAGTCGCCCAGATTCACGCTTGTGAACGGTGTTCCGCTGGCGTTGCTGTAGTCGATGCGATAGACCAGCAGGCCGTGGCATTGCAAATCGTCTTGACCAATGATTCCGCTGGCCCATCCCGTGTTTTGCAGGTTCTGAAGAATCAGGTATTCGTCGTTCGTATCGGAATTGATTCTGTAGAATTTGTCTTCGGGAAGCGTGATTTGCGCCTCTTCGGTGAGTTCTTCGATTTCAGCCCAACCCATCACCTCTTTTTCCCAAGGCGTGTAGGGCGTTGGCGTATAGCCGGTATTGGTATATTCGCCTGCGTCCATCAGGTCCCAATATTCCAGGGCTTGATTATCTACGGCCTGTGCAGCTGCTGTGGTCGGATAGACGTCGGGCAGACCCATCGTGTGGGAAAACTCGTGGCAGAAAAGTCCGATTCCGTTGACGATTTTCCCGTATTTGTAGGTGGGGGTGAGGTTGAGCTCGTTGTTCACGCCATAGCGACTCACGGTTACGCCGTCGTAGGTGCCGCCGCTTATGGTGCCCGATTTCGGCCAGATGCAGTCGGAGGAATTTCCCGTGATGCTCTGTGAATAGCCGGCGTAGATGATGTAAACCAAGTCCACGTAGCCGTCTTTGTCGGCATCGTAGGACGAGAAATCGACGGTGTCGTTAATGGATTCGCATGCACTCTGGATCATTTCTTTGAGGTTCACGTCTTTGGAGTTTCCTTGGTCTTTGCCGTAGTAGGCCGACGGCTTCGGGAGCGTGACAGGACCGAAAAGGTCGAACTGTGGACGGAAAAGGCCGCCGCTCATGTCGTTGAAGTATTGCAGAACGCTGCCGTAGTTGGGTTGCACACCCTCTTCGTTGAGGTATCTGGTGAATATACGTTTGGGGTTGGACGATACGAATGTTGTGTCGGAAAACTGCACGAGGATAACCATTGCGCGAGGCTCGCCCATGTGTGGGAAGTACGACGGTTTGGCGGTGCCGATGCTGATGCGTTGCTGCATGGCTTTCAGTCGCCTGTTCGTGGCCTTGTGGAAAAATGCGTCGCGGCGGGGATGCTGTGCCCTTACGAGTTGCTGCTCACTGGCCGAGCGCTCGTGCTGGTCGTGTGCTAACTGTTGGCTGGCCATGACGTTTCCGCTTTCGTCGATTTCAGCGATGTAGAATGCGTTTTCCTGCTGTACGAGGAGCACGCCGTCGGTCGTGGTGAACCAATGGAAGTCTTCGTCGCCGTGTGCAACGACGGTGAGTTTCGTACCGTCGCTTTGCGTGATGACAACGGGTTCTGGATAGGCTTTTACGGCCCACGATGCAATCGCCGTGAGCGCGAAACTGAGTATCAGGAATAATTTTTTCATCATCTATAACTTTTAATAATTCTTAATTCTTAATTTTTAATTCTTAATTCTCAATGCGTTGCCTCCCACCACGCCGTGCGTTCCTTGCCTTTCTGGGCCACGGTGTTTCGACTCGGGTCGCTGATGGTGAGGCCCGAGAAGGTTTTTACGTCGATGTAGGTGGGCAAGCCGTAAATGTAGGAGTAGATTTGCTCTGTGTTGGCCTTGCTGACCACGGTTTTGGCGAGTTGCGCCGTGAATTTTTCGTAGAGATACGGGTCGGTGCACAGTTTGGCTACGTAGTCGCCGAGGTCGAAGAAGATGGTTTCGTCGAATCCGTCGAGAATCTGCAAATTCTCGAGTTCAGCCTCGGGCAGCGTGAAATGCTCGTTGATTTGCTTCATGACGGCTGCCAGCGACTCCATCTGGCGGCAGTCGATGGCGGCAATGGTTCCGCAGGGAGTGCGGTAATTGGAGTAGAATTCGTGGAAGGCAGTCACCATTTCGCTGTATTTGGGTGTTTGTGTGTTGAGCGACTTCCACATCGTGGCATAGGGCATTCCCATGGCCATGATTTCGCTGGTGGAACCCACGAGAAAGTTCGTCACGTTTCGCAGTTCGTAGGCCACTTCGGCGTTTGCCATGTAGCAGTCGTCGAAGAGGATATACTGCATGTGCGTGCTCGAGAGTCGCAGTCCTTCTGACAGCGTCTCAATGTCGGTGGCATAGCGCTTGTCATCAACGCTTCCGTAGAATCGGGTTCGCTCGTAGGGGCTTCCGGCAGGCGAATTTTGCTTGACGCGCAACGCATTGCCTTTCGTTCTGTAGGGGTAGTTCTCCCAGTCCGACAAATAGGTCCATCCCACACCATGACAACCCACGATGAGCGCATAGTTGAGTGCCTCGGCAGCGTTTTTCGCGTCATTGACGATGCCTGCGATGCCTTCGGCAGTGGTGTATTCCGTCCCGGAATAGGTTTTGATGGGCTGGTGCGTGCAGCGGTTCTTCTCGTACTTCACTTCGTAGAGTTTCGACGTCTGCCCTGACTCACTGATGAACACGAGTAGTCGTGTCTTGTTCAGCCCGTTTCTTTTGACGATGGCCGATTCAATGCTGTCGAGGTTCACGAGGAAGTGGTTGTAGAGCCCGATGTCCGATTCAGAGCCCGACCAAGGCATGAAGACCAAAACCGTCTGCTGGTTGACGCTATCGACTTCAACAGACTCCTCGTTGCACGAAATGGCAATCATGCTGAAAAGTGCAATCAGAATGGCGGAGAAAATGGTCTTTTTCATCTTTTTCGGACTTATTTTCCTGCTTTTTTCAGTTCTTCGAGCGTCTGCCGGAGCGTGGCGATTTTCTCCTCGGCATCGCTCTGTTTCTTGCGCTCCATCGACACGACGGCCTCGGGCGCATTCTGCACGAAGCGCTCGTTGCCGAGCTTTTTCATTACGCCTGCGAGGAATCCTTCGAGGTGTTGCAGCTGCGCTTCGGTTTTCTCGATTTCGGCGGCCACGTCGATGAGGCTGCCCAGCGGCACGGCAAATTCGTCGGTGCCCACCATGAAGGTCGAGGCCGTGGCGTCTTTCTCTTCGACTGCGCTGATGGATTTCAGGTTCGCCATTTTCGTGATAACGGCGCTGAACGGCTCGTAGGCATTTTTGCCAATGGCCTGCAGCTCGAGCTGCTCTTTCGGGGCGATGTTTTTCGACGAACGCACCATGCGCACGCCGCTCACGATTTGCTTCACCTGCTCGATGTCGGAAATCAGTTGCAAGTCGTCTTGCGTGGGAGCCGTTAGCGAAAGGCGTTCGCGCATAATCGACTCGCCCTCGTTGCGCTCGTAGAGGTGCTGCCACAGCTCTTCGGTGATGAAGGGCATAAACGGATGCAGCATTTTCAGCAGTTTGTCGAAGAATTCGAGCGTTTTCTCGTAGGTTTCGCGGTCGATGGGTTGCGCCTCGCCATTGACGTAGGCGGGTTTCACCATTTCGAGGTACCACGACGAAAATTCGTCCCAGAAGAGTTTATAGACGGCCATCAGAGCCTCTGAAATGCGGTATTTCGAGAAAAGGTCGTCGATTTCGGCGTTCACCTGCTTCAGTTTGGCCTCGAACCAGGCGATTGCCGTCTTGTTGGCCTCTAATTGTGAATTGTCAGTTGTGAATTGTGAATTGTCGGCAACCTTCCATCCCTTCACCAGTCGGAATGCGTTCCAAATCTTGTTGTTGAAGTTGCGTCCCTGCTCGCACAGCGCCTCGTCGAAGAGGATGTCGTTGCCGGCCGGAGCCGAGAGCATCATGCCCATGCGCACGCCGTCGGCACCGAATTTCTCCATCAGTTCGATGGGGTCGGGCGAGTTGCCGAGTTGCTTCGACATCTTCCTGCCGAGCTTGTCGCGCACGATACCCGTGAAATAGACGTTTCTAAACGGCATCTTGCCCACGTATTCGTAGCCGGCCATAATCATTCGCGCCACCCAGAAGAAGATGATGTCGGGACCGGTCACGAGGTCGGCAGTGGGGTAGTAGTAGGCGATTTCTTCGTTCCCCGGATTGCGGATGCCGTCGAAGAGCGAAATCGGCCACAACCACGACGAGAACCACGTGTCGAGCGCATCTTCGTCCTGCTTCAAATCTTCCATTTGCAACTGCGGATTTCCTGTTTTTTCGCGAGCCATTTCCAATGCTTTTTCAGGCGTTTCTGCAACGACGTAATTGTCAATTGTCGATTGTGAATCGTCAATTAGGTAGTACCACGCCGGAATGCGATGCCCCCACCACAGCTGACGCGAGATGCACCAGTCTTGGATGTTTTCGAGCCAGTTTTTATACGTGTTCACGTATTTCTGCGGATAGAATTTCAGTTCGCCGCTGAGCACGGGTGGCAGTGCGATGTCGGCAAAGTGCTGCATCTTGAGGAACCATTGCAGCGAAAGGCGCGGCTCGATGGCCGTGTCGGGATTACGCTCTGAATAGCCCACTTTGTTTGTGTAATCCTCAACGCGCTCCATCAAGCCTGCCTCTTGCAGGTCTTTGACAATCTGGCGGCGGCAGTCGAAGCGATCCATCCCCACATAGAGCGGGCTCTGCTCGCTGATGGTGCCGTCGGGATTGAAAATGTCGATGGTTTCCAGCTGATGTGTCTTGCCCAGCACGTAGTCGTTGGCATCGTGGGCGGGCGTCACTTTCAGACAGCCCGTGCCGAACTCGATATCTACGTAGCGGTCTTCGATGACGGGAATTTCGCGTCCCACAAGCGGCACGATGACGCGACGTCCCTTTAGCCACTGGTTTTTCGGGTCTTTCGGGTTGATGCACATCGCCGTGTCGCCCATAATCGTCTCGGGGCGCGTCGTGGCCACTACGGCGTAATAGCCTTTTTCGTCTTTGTGGATGACGTTGCCGTTGTCGTTTTGGGGGAGGTTGGTGGGGGCTTCGCTTACGTAGTACTTCAGATGATACAACTTCGAATGCTCCTCCTTGTAGATGACCTCTTCGGTAGAAAGTGCCGTGAGCGCCTTCGGATCCCAGTTCACCATGCGCATTCCACGATAAATCAGCCCCTTGTTGTAGAGGTCCACAAACACCTTGACGACGCTTTCCGAGCGCACTTCGTCCATCGTGAAGGCCGTGCGCTCCCAGTCGCATGACGCGCCCAACTTCCGCAGCTGCTGTAAGATGATGCCGCCGTGTTTGTGGGTCCAGTCCCACGCGTGTTTCAGGAATTCCTCGCGCGTCAGGTCGCTTTTCTTGATGCCCTGCTCCGAGAGTTTCTTCACCACTTTCGCCTCCGTTGCAATCGAGGCGTGGTCGGTGCCG
>DFHC01000156.1:0-192 GCA_002372575.1 bacterium UBA3734
GAAGTGACGCCCAATCCGTTGGAAACGACGGGCGGAAAAGTGCCTGCCACCATCAACGGAAAATTCCCCGAAAAATACATGAAGCGCAATGCGCAGGTGACGGTGATTCCCGAGCTGCGCTACGGTAACGGACAAGTGGCCCAAGGGCTTCCCGCCACGTTCCAGGGTGAGAAAGTGATGGGCAACGACCAG
>DFHC01000156.1:245-5091 GCA_002372575.1 bacterium UBA3734
TGGGCAACGACCAGACCATTTCCTATCGTCTGGGTGGCCACTACACGATGAAGACACAGTTCGACTACGAGCCCGAAATGCAGCATAGCGAGATGTGGCTCACGTTCCTTGCCAAGCTCGGAAAGAAGACGGTCAGCGTGCCTGCCGTGAAGGTGGCTACGGGCGTGATTGCCACGAGCGAACTCTACAAGCAGACGATGATGAACGCTGGCGGCTGCGTGGCTCCCGATTCGTTCCAGCGCACACGCTCGCAGAAGTACGACGCTACGGTGAAATTCCTTGTGAATCAGGCTGTTTTGCGCCAGAGCGAGTTGAAAAACAACTCGGTGCAGGAATTCGTGAGCCTGTTGAAGAAAATCAATGCCGACCGCGGCGAAAAGCTCGCTGTGAAGAACGTGGAAGTGGCTGCCTACGCCTCGCCCGAGGGCGGTTTCGAGTTCAACGACCGTCTGGCCGAGAAGCGTCAGGACGCTTCGGAGCAGTACGTAAAGCAGACGCTGAAAGAAACGCGTGTGGATGCTGCCGTCGATGCCCGCTACACGGCTCAGGACTGGGAAGGCTTCCAGCAACTCGTGCAGGCCTCGAACATTCAGGACAAGGAGGTGATTCTGCGCGTTCTCTCGATGTATAAAGACCCCGAGCAGCGCGAGCAGCAGATTCGCAATATGAGTGCCGCCTTCCGCGAGTTGGCCGACGGCATCCTGCCCGAGCTTCGTCGTGCCCGCATGACCATCAATTACGACGTGGTGGGTCGTAGCGACGAGCAAATCAAGCAGCAATATGCCAACGACGCTACGAAGCTCAGCGTAGAGGAAATGCTCTATGCCGCCACCTTGACCGACAATCCCGCTGAAAAGGAAGCCATCTACAAAAAGACCGCCCAATATTGGGACAAGGACTATCGCGCACTGAACAACCTTGCCGTGCTCGCTTTCAATGCCGGCGACAACACCCGTGCCGAGCAGTATTTGCAGCAGGCTCTGCGTGTGAACAACAAGGCTCCCGAGGCTTTTGCCAACTTGGGTCTGATTGCGCTGAAAAACGGTAATCTCACGGAGGCCGAGAACCAGATTTCCAATGCCATCGGTGCCAACGGATTCGGCGAGGCACTCGGCAACTTGAACATCGCCAAGGGCAATTTCGCCCAGGCCGAGGCCAATTTCGAGGAGTCGGCCAGCAACAGTGCTGCTTTGGCCCAGCTGCTCAACAAGAATTACGAGAAAGCCGTGCAGACGCTCGACAAGGTGAAGAATCCCGACGCCCTGACGAGCTATCTCCACGCTATCGTGGCAGCTCGCCGTGGCAACAAATTTGCCGCAGAGTCGTATCTGAAAGAGGCCCTGCGCCTCAATCCGTCGCTGCAGCGCTATGCCGACAACGATTTGGAATTTTCACTGTTGAAATAAACAGACGTCGTCCCCAGCCAAACCGCATGTGGAGAGGGAGCAATCTTCTCGATTCTTGACTATGAGGATAAAATCGAATCACCGACAAGGAATGTTGCTCCCCTTCCGCAGGGGTGGCTGGGGATTTTTGTGCCTGTTTCTGAGCCTTGTGCTGAGTTCGTGCGGAGGCAGCGGAAGTAGTTTTTCCATTGAGGGAAAACTCAAAAATTTCAATCAGGGCGAGTTCTATGTGTATAGCCTCGACGATGCCCTCACCTACATCGACACCATCAAGGTTGATCGCGGCCAGTTCGCCTATGAATTTTTCGGTAATGAGCCCACTACGCTGGTCATCGTGTTTCCGAATTTCTCGGAATACCCGATTCTCACGACACCTGGCGAGGGCGTGGAAATCACGGGCGATGCCACCAATCTCAGCGAACTCGACGTGAGTGGCACCGACGACAACGAGCTCATGACGCTTTTCCGTAAGAAAATCCTCGGCATTTCGCCACCCGACATTCCGAAGGTTGCCGAGGAATTCGTGATGGAACACCTGCAGTCGCGCGCCAGCGAATACATCGTGCTGCGTTACATCATGCAGGGCTTCTCGCCCGACTATGCCAAAGCCGAGAAACTCTTGGAAACACTGGCAGAAAACCAACCCGAAAACGTGTCGGTCAAGCGTTTGTTTTTCAAGGCACGAAGCATGGCCAACACGATGAAAGAGAGAGCTGTTCCTACGTTTTCGGCCACCGACCTCAAGCAGAGGCAGGTGTCGTCGAACAAGCTGAAGGAGGCTGAGGTTGGCGTTGTATTTACTTGTGCTACATGGAATTACGAAAGTATGGATGCATTGCGAAGGCTCAATCGCTTACAGCGGACTTCGCGCGGCCGACTGAGTGTTGTCTCGATGCTTGTCGATGGTAATAGCGGCGAGATGAAGCGCATCATGGAAGGCGATTCCATCAGCCTGCCCGTGTTGTTCGACCCCAGTTTCTTCGACGGGAAAATCGTTCGGCAGTTCGGGTTGAGCAGTGTCTCCGACAACATCGTCTATCACAACGGACGTGTCCATGGCAGCCATTTTTCTGGAAACGACCTTGTCAAGGAGGTGGAGCAGCTTCTGAAGAAATAATTCTTCTTTTCGGAAAAATCAAATAAAATTTGCTTTTTCGCTCATTTAATCGCCACTTTGACTTCGTCCAAGATACTATCATTCGGAAAAATCAAATAAAATTTGCTTTTTCGCTCATTTAATCGTATCTTTGTACCAAAAAATACGGAATATTATGCTGGTAAAGACCTATTGCGCTGCCGTCAACGGCCTTGAAGTGACCACTGTGACCATCGAAGTGAGTATGAATCCAGGGGTGATGTATCGCTTCACGGGGCTGGGCGACACGGCCGTGCGCGAAGGTCGCGACCGCATCGCTGCCGCCTTGCAGCAGACGGGCTACAAGTTTCCGCACGGCGACATCACGGTGAACATGGCTCCGGCCGACTTGCGTAAGGAGGGCTCGTCGTTCGACCTGCCTCTGGCCATCGCACTGATGGCGGCCAGTGGGAGCATCGTTTGCGAGGAGCTGGAACGCTACATGATTGTAGGTGAGCTGAGCCTCGACGGGTCGTTGCAGCCCGTGCGCGGGGCACTGCCCATCGCCATCAAGGCGCGGAAGGAGCAGTTCAAGGGGCTGATTGTGCCGGCGCAGAACGTGCGCGAGGCCGCCGTGGTGAACAATCTCGAGGTGTATGGCATGGAGTCGTTGCAGGACGTGATGAATTTCCTTTCGGGCCGACAGCAGTTCGAGCCGCTTCACATCGACACGCGACGCGAATTCTACGAGCAGCAGGCGCATTTCGACCTCGATTTCTCCGACGTGCGCGGACAGGAAGCTGCCAAGCGTGCCCTTGAAGTGGCGGCGGCAGGTGGCCATAACCTGATTATGATTGGCAGTCCGGGCAGTGGAAAATCGATGATGGCGAAGCGATTGCCGAGCATTTTGCCGCCGCTGTCGTTGGCCGAGAGCCTTGAAACCACGCAAATCCACTCCATTGCGGGAAAACTCGGACGAAACGCCACGCTCATCTCGCAGCGACCGTTTCGTGCTCCGCACCACACGATTTCGGAGGTTGCACTCGTTGGCGGCGGCACGAATCCGCAGCCCGGAGAGATTTCGCTGGCCCACAACGGTGTGCTCTTTGCCGACGAACTCACAGAATTCAACAAGCAAACGCTCGAAGTGCTGCGTCAGCCGCTCGAAGACCGCAAAATCACCATCAGTCGTGCGAAATATTCGATGGAGTTGCCCTGCTCGTTCATGTTCGTAGCCTCGTGCAACCCCTGTCCCTGCGGCTATTACGGCGACCCCACGCACCAGTGTGTTTGTACGCCCGGACAGCGTGCCCGCTACATGTCGCGCATTTCGGGGCCGCTCATGGACCGCATCGACATTCAGATTGAAATCACGCCCGTACCCTTCAAGGACATTTCGAAGGCTGCGCCTGGCGAGTCGAGCGAAAAGATTCGCGAGCGCGTGATGAAGGCTCGCCAGCGACAGGAAGAACGCTTCAGCTCTCTGCCCGCCCTTCAGGGTGGGGCAGGGGAGCGCATCCACTGCAATGCGCAGATGACCGAGCGCATGATTCATCAGTTTGCCGAGCCCGACGAAGCCGGCATCCAGATGCTCCGCATGGCCATGGATCGCCTTTCGCTCTCAGCTCGCGCCTATAGCCGCATCTTGAAGGTTGCCCGCACCATTGCCGACCTCGAAGATTCCGAGAAAGTTCAGAGCCAACATATTGCTGAAGCAATAGGATATAGAAATTTGGACCGAGGCGACTGGGCTGAGAGGGGAGTGTAATATAAGCGCATGAAATCACCCGTAGGTATGCATGGAATTGCCTTGCGCCGACGGCAAATAGTTGATGCCCCACCAGCACATTTGCAGCATCACAAAGCACAGCAGAAGCCACAGCAGCGAGAGCCGTCGGTTTGCTGTAGGTCCAAGGTGGATGTAAACCAAATATCCCATCCACGTCACAGCTGCCCAAGTCTCCTTGGGGTCCCATGTCCAGTAGTGTCCCCATGCCTCCTTTGCCCACAAGGCTCCGAAGAGCATGCCCATCGTGAGGAATGTCCATCCGGCAGTGACCATCTCGTCGAGGCTTGCCTCCACGTTGCGGCGCGTGGCGAGGCCGTAGATGGCCGTGAGCGTGGCGGCACCGAGCAGGGCGTAGGCAAACATGTAGACGATGACGTGGGGCGCAAACCACGGGCTCTGCAGTGCCGGCATCAGCGTCTTCTCGTGGATTTCGGGCTTGAAGAGGTTGACGCATACAAACACCAGGGCCAGGAGGGTGGCGTAGGAGAGTATCCAGCGGTAGCCGTAGCGCAGGTAGACGATAAGGCCGGCCAACGGGAGGAAGAGGCTGTACCAGAGGCGCGTCTCGCCCATCGT
>DFHC01000149.1 GCA_002372575.1 bacterium UBA3734
CCTGCAGGGCTACGGCCACATGGGAACCTACCTGGGACTCTTCAACTGCACCATCTGTCTGCCGCAAATCGTCGCTGCCATCTGTGGAGGTACGATTCTGAACTTGGTGGGCGGCCACTCGGCCACGATGATGGTGGTTTCGGGCGTGTTGCTCATCTGCGGAGCCGTTTGCGTGGGATTTATTCGTACTAAAAAATCTTGACTATGACCATCCACTTTCATATCGAATATCGCACGGTGTTTGGCGAGGAACTCGTTCTGAACATCGTGAAAAGGAAAAACAAGGTTGCGCCGTATCGCATGACGACCCACGACGGCATCACGTGGCACTGCACGTTGAATGGCCTTCGCGGCGACGTGATTGACTATTTTTTCAGCGTCGAATACAACGGCGTTGAAAAGCGTCGCGAGTGGCAGACCGTGGCGCATCGGCTGGAGCTGAAACCTGCCGCTGCACGGCGTTTCCACGTCTATAACCGCTGGATCGACATGCCCGAAGACAGCTATCTCTACAGCTCGGCGTTTACGGAGTGTTTGAAGGATTCAGGAGTTCAGGAGTTCAGGAGTTCAGGAGTTCAGAAAACTCTCAACTCTCAACTCTCAACTCTCAACCCTCAATCTCTCCGCCTCATCGTCCGTGCTCCGCAACTACGTGAAAACCAACAACTTGCCATCTGTGGAGAAAGCAAGGAACTGGGCTGCTGGAACGCAGAAAAGGCTCTGCCAATGACGCAGCACAACTACAACGAATGGGTCATCGACCTCAACGCCAGAGATTTCGTGGGGAAAAGCGTCGAATTGAAATTTTTAGCCATCAGCAATTCAGAATCGTCGCTCCACACTCCTCACTCCACACTCCTCACTCCTCACTCCACACTCCACACTCCACACTCTACCCACGCAACCTGGGAAACCAACGAAAACCGCACGTTGACCATCCCCGCCGACTTGCAGGGCGGCACGGTGGTCTATGAGCTCGACCAAGCCTTCTTCCCATTCAGCAACCAGCGCTTCGCCGGCACGCTCGTGCCCGTGTTTTCCCTTCGTTCGAAAGGCTCGTTTGGCGTGGGCGATTTCGGCGACCTGCGCCTGATGATCGACTGGGTGGCTCGCACCGGACAGCGACTCCTGCAAGTGCTGCCCATCAACGACACCACCTCCACCCACACCTGGACCGACTCCTATCCCTACTCCTGCATCTCGGTGTTTGCGCTGCATCCGCAGTATGCCGACCTGCGCCAACTGCCCGCGCTGAAAGACGCGAAATTGCGCAAACGCTTCGAAGCGTTGCGCAAAGAACTGAATGCGCTGCCACAGATAGACTACGAGCGCGTGAACAAGGCAAAAATCGAGTATTTGGAGGCGATTTTCGAGCAGGAAGGCAAGAAAATGATGAAGTCCGACGAGTTCAAGCAATTCTTCAGCGAAAGCGAGCAATGGCTTGTGCCCTACGCCAAGTATTGCCTGCTGCGCGACAAGACGAAGAACGCAGAATTCTACTACTTCGTGCAGTTCGTTCTCAACCAGCAGATGAAAGCCGTCCACGACTACGCCCGACAGCACGGAATCATTCTGAAGGGCGACATTCCCATTGGCGTGAGCCGCACAGGGTGCGACGTGTGGATGGAGCCGCGCTATTTCAATATGGACGGACAGGCCGGCGCACCGCCCGACGACTTCTCTGCCGACGGTCAGAACTGGGGATTTCCCACCTACAACTGGGATGAAATGCTCAAGGACGGCTGCGCTTGGTGGGTGCGTCGGTTCCAGAATATGAGCCAATTTTTCGACGCCTATCGCATCGACCACGTGCTCGGATTCTTCCGCATTTGGGAGATTCCCATGCCCCATTCGTCGGGTCTCGAAGGGCAGTTTTCGCCCGCGCTCGGCCTCACGATTGAGGAAATTCACGCGCGAGGCGTTTACAACGAAATCGACAATCTCTTCCTCCCCGGCCACAAAGATTCCGAAAAACTCCATCCGCGCATCAATGCCCAGAAAATCGAGGCCTTCGGGCGGCTTTCGGGCGACGAGCGCGATGCCTTCAACCGCCTCTACGACGACTATTTCTACCATCGCAACAACCAATTCTGGTATGGCGAGGCCATGAAAAAACTCTCGCGGCTGGTCGAAGCCACGCGAATGCTCGTCTGCGCCGAAGACCTCGGCATGGTGCCCGAGTGTGTGCAATGGGTGATGGACGAATTGCGCATTCTGTCGCTCGAACTGCAGTCGATGCCGAAAGAGCCCGGGCTGCGCTTCGGCCTGCTCGAGCGCAATCCGTATCGCTCGGTTTGCACGATTTCCACGCACGACACACCCACGCTGCGCATGTGGTGGGACGAAGACTGGGAACGCGCCCAAACCTATTACAACCAAATGCTCCGGAAAGACGGCCCAGCGCCGCATCCCCTGCCCGACTGGCTCGCCCGCGACATCATCGCCGCCCATCTGGCCTCGCCGTCGATGGTGTGCGTCATCGCGCTGCAAGACTGGCTCGCCATCGACGAACACCTGCGACTGAAAGATGCCGAGGCGGAACGCGTGAATGTTCCGGCGAATCCGAAACACTATTGGCGCTATCGGATGCATCTAAACATCGAAGACCTCATTGGCTGCGAGGGCTTCACGAATGCCATTACACAACTGGTGACGCTCAACGGCCGCTGACTTTCAAGCCTCCAAAAATAGGGGTTGGGATATATCAAATCATCTAAAATCAGTAAAACCATCGAAAACATGAAGAAAATGCTTTCCAATACGCTTCGCGACAAGGGTCACAGGCTCCCAATGCCCTGTTTTAGAGGACTTATGGCCATCGTCGCCCTGCTGTTCGTCGTCCATGCACACGCGCAAACGATTACAAAATCGCCCAACGGCAACCTCGTGCTGACTTTTCAGCTCGCCGAAGGCGGAGTGCCCACCTACAGCCTCGACTACAAGGGGGAAAACGTGATTCTGCCCTCGCGACTGGGACTCGAACTCGCCCGCGACAAGCACGCCTCGCGCGGACTGCACGAAACCGACCTGCTCGATGGCTTCACGCTGAAAGACGAGCAGACATCGACCTTCGACGAGACGTGGGAACCCGTTTGGGGCGAGACGAAAACCATCCGCAACCACTACAACGAATACGCCGCGACGCTCGCACAACCCAAGGAGAAACGCGAAATCATCGTCCGCTTCCGCGTCTATGACGACGGCATCGGCCTGCGCTACGAATTTCCACAGCAGAAGGAACTTAACTACTTCATTATCAAGGAAGAACGCACGGAATTTGCCATGGCTGGCGACCACATGGCGTGGTGGCTCCCAGGCGACTACGACACGCAGGAGCAGGAAACGCAGCAGACGCGACTTTCGGAGATTCGCGCACGCTTCAACGAGGCCGTCAACTGGGGCAATTCCTCGGTGGCCACGTTTTCGCCGACAGGTGTGCAAACGTCGTTGCAAATGAAATCTGACGACGGCCTCTACATCAACATCCACGAGGCAGCCTGCATCGACTACGCTACGATGCACTTGGAGCTGGTCGATGCCCAAACAAAAGCTCTAAGCACGAAACTGATGGGCTTCAGCAATGCCTACACGCCCAATCCCAAGCCTTCGACCTTCCCGCTGCCGAAACCGCTCACCTTCGTGAGCCACCTCACGCCCGACGCAACAGGACTGAAAGGCTGTATGCAAACGCCCTGCCAGTCGCCGTGGCGCACGGTGATGGTCTCCGACGATGCACGCGACATGCTCTCCTCGAACCTCATCCTGAACCTCAACGAGCCCTGCGCACTCGACGACGTCAGTTGGATTCACCCCACGAAATACTGTGGCGTGTGGTGGGAAATGATTGTCGGCAAATCGGCGTGGAACTACACCGACGAATACCCCTCCGTTAAACTCGGGGGCGACCAGTTCTCCAACTCTCAACTATCAACTGTCAACTATCAACTATCAACTCCCAACGGTCGCCACGCCGCCAACAACGAGAAAGTGCGCCGATACATCGACTTTGCCGCCGAAAACGGCCTCGACCAAGTGCTTGTAGAGGGTTGGAACGTGGGCTGGGAAGACTGGGCGAACATGTGGAAACGCGACGTGTTCGACTTCCAGACACCCTACCCCGACTTCGACATCCAGATGCTCAACGACTATGCCCACGCAAAGGGCGTGAAGCTGATGATGCACCACGAAACCTCGTCATCGACGCAAAACTACGAGCGACACCTCGAAAAAGCCTACTCGCTGATGAACCGCTACGGCTACGACGCCGTGAAATCGGGCTACGTGGGCGACATCATTCCGCGCGGCGACCACCATTTCTCGCAGTCGATGAACAACCATTATCTCCACTGCATCAAAGAGGCGGCGAAACACCGCATCATGGTGAACGCACACGAGGCCGTGCGTCCCACAGGACTCTGCCGCACC
>DFHC01000006.1 GCA_002372575.1 bacterium UBA3734
ACTACTACCTGCTCATTGTCAAGGAGATGTATATCAAGGATTCCGAGAATCCGATGCCCACCTTCCGCAGCGACGCGGCTACGAAACTGGCGCTCGCCATCTGCACGGCTGGCATCGTGCTCTTTGGCGTGTGCTCGTGTGTCTATGAGTGGCTCAACAGTATGGCAGCAGCATAGTGAATCGGTATGAAAATTAAACTTTAAACACGATGAAAAAGGTATTCTCTTTCCTTGCAGTGTGTATTTGGGCTTTGGTTCCCGTTGTGAGCCACGCACAGGAGAATTCGACCGAATTGGCCTGTGCCACGACCGTGTTTTCGCAGCCTGGCGTGCGCTTCATGCACAAAATTCGTGCCGTCAGTCCCGATGCCGTGGTTAGCGTCGAGGGACTTCCGAAAGGGCTCAAATGGAACGGTAAACGGCAGCTTGTGGTAGGCCGTGTGAAGAAGGAGGGCGAATATCGCTATTTCATCAACGTGACTACGGACGGGAAAACCGTGAAAGAGCCCGTCGTGCTGACCGTTTCCTCTTCGCTTCAGCAGCCGCTTCCGTTCATGGGATGGTTGTCGTGGAACGTGGTGGAGGGCGACATTTCCGAAGACGTTGTTAAGGCGGTGGCCGACGCGATGGTGTCGTCGGGATTGGCCGACGCAGGCTACAAATACCTCTGCATCGACGACCTTTGGCACGCTGCCTCGCGCGATTCCATCACGCAAAAACCGCGCTACGACGCCGCGAAATTCCCCAACGGCATGAAGGCTACGAGCGACTACGTTCACAGCAAGGGCTTGAAATTCGGCATTTATTCCGACGCGGGCACCAAGACCTGTGCGGGCTGCTTCGGTTCCTTTGGCTACGAGGACATCGACGCACGCCAGTACGCCGAGTGGGGCGTTGATTTGCTGAAATACGACTATTGTTTCGCGCCGGAAGACGTTGAGACCTGCCGCGCGCGCTACAAGGCGATGGGCGACGCCCTCAAGAAAACGGGTCGCGACATTCTGTTCTACATGTGCGAGTGGGGAGCGCGAGAACCTTGGAAATGGGGTGCTGAGACGGGCGCAAGCTGTTGGCGCTGCACCTACGACACGCGCGACGGCTGGAACGGAAAGCCCGGCGGCATCGGCATTCTGCAAAGCATCGAGGGAATGAAAGACATCTGGGCTTATTCGGGCGTGAACCGCTTTAACGACGCCGACATGCTCTGCATCGGCATCCACGGGCAGGGCAAATCGAGCAATGCCCTTGTGGAGGGCACTCCCGGCATGACGCAGACCGAATATCGCACGCAGTTCTCGCTTTGGTGCATGTGGTCGTCGCCGCTGTCGCTGTCGTTCGACCTGCGCAAGCCCATTTCCGCCGACGACCTCGCCATCATGACCAACCGCGAGCTCATCGCCCTCGACCAAGACCCGATGGGGCAGCAGGCCGAGTTCATCGGCGAGCGCGACGGCATTCAAGTCTATGCCAAAGACCTCGAAAACGGCGATGTGGCTCTCGCCATCCTTAATCTCAACGCCTCGACACGCAGCGCCACCGTCCGTTTCGCCGACATTCCCGCGCTCGACGCTGGAAAGTCCTACAAGATGCGCGACCTTTGGGCTGGCAAGAATCATGGGAAATACAAACACAGTTTCACCACCGACGTGGCTTCGCACGAGACGAAGGTCTATCGTTTATCAAAATGACAGAAACTGGCAAAACAAAAAAAACTGCAAGCCGTCACTCAGAACGCTTGCAGTTTTTCTTTTACTTGGTCTCAATCTCCTCTTTCATGTCGATGAATTGCCTGTTGGAGTCGTAGAACTCGTATTGCAGGAATGCGAGCTTCTGCGAAGAGACGATGTGAACTCCCCGTCCATATTTCAGTTGCCACCGCCGCTTCTGTGAGAAGAAACCCTTGTTGATGTAGGCGGCAACGTAGGGATGGACATGGAGATAGAATTTCTTGACACCAATCTTGTTGACGAGGTTGTCAATTTTGCTCTCTAACTGCTCTGTGAAAAGGATACTCGACTTGATGGTGCCCTTTCCGAAGCAGGTGGGACAGGTTTCTTCCACATTGACGTCGATGGCCGGACGCACGCGCTGGCGTGTGATTTGCATCAGTCCGAACTTCGAGAGCGGCAGGATGTTGTGGCGGGCGCGGTCATGCTCCATGTTCTTGCACATGCGCTCATAGAGCATCTGCCGGTCTTCCGCCAGGTTCATGTCGATGAAATCCACGACGATGATGCCGCCCATGTCGCGCAATCGGAGTTGTCGGGCCAGTTCGTCGGCGGCTCCGAGGTTCACTTCGAGTGCGTTGGCTTCTTGTCCTTCGGTTGATCGCGTGCGGTTCCCGCTGTTCACATCCACTACATGCAGTGCCTCTGTGTGTTCGATAATCAGATAGGCACCGTGTTTGTAGCTTACGATTTTGCCAAATCCCGACTTGAGCTGCTTCGTGACGTTGTAATTGTCGAAAATGGGCACCTTTCCCGTGTAGAGCTTCACGATGTTCGCCTTTTCGGGCGAGATGAGCGAGACGTAGTCCTTCACTTCGTGGAAAACATCCTCGTCGTTGATGTGGATGCTTTCATAGGTTTCGTCGAACAGGTCGCGCAACAGGGCCACCGTTCGTCCGGTCTCCTCATACACTAACTGGGGGCGCTGCTGAATTTTCTGTACTTTCAGGATGGTGTCTTCCCATCGTTTGTTCAGGATTTTCAGCTCGGCATCGAGTTCGGCAACTCTTCTTCCTTCGGCCACCGTGCGCACGATGACGCCGCAGTTCTTCGGTTTGATGCTGTGGATGAGTTGCTTGAGGCGGGCGCGTTCTTCGCCGCTTTTGATTTTCGAGGAAACAGACACTTTGTCGTTGAAGGGGATGAGCACCAGATAGCGCCCTGCAAAGGAAATTTCGCCCGTGAGCCTCGGCCCCTTGGTCGAGATGGGTTCTTTCGTAATCTGCACGAGCACTTCCTGTCCCAGTCCCAGTGTGGTCTGCACGCTTCCGTCCTTCTTCAGGTCGGGCAGCCGGCTGGCCTTGCTGAACGGAAAAGTCCGTTTCCTGTCGCTTTGCACCTGCTTGAGGTACTTTTCGTAAGAGCTAAATTGATTTCCCAAGTCAAGGTAGTGCAGAAAGGCGTCGCGCTCGTAGCCTACATCCACGAAGCAAGCATTCAGCCCAGGCATGAGCTTCTTGACTTTTGCCATGTAGATGTTTCCAACAGCGAAGGATGCCGAGCGAGGCTCGTTTTGGTATTCAACGAGTTTTTGGTCCTCCAGCAGGGCAATCGAAATCTGTTTCTGTTGGACGTCAATCACTAATTCGCTGGTCATTTCTTTTACTCCTTGGTTTTGTGAATCATAAAACTGAGGGTGATGGCCGTGGTGGACTTCAGAGTCGCCTCCTCATCAACCGTCATCCATCACCCTTTTTTCTACTCAGAAGAGGCTTACTTGTTCTTGTGCCTGTTCTTGCGCAGTCTCTTTTTACGCTTATGCGTGGCCATCTTGTGGCCTTTTTTCTTCTTACCGTTTGGCATAGTTGTTAATGTTTTAAATGTTGTTGATTATGAAAATATTTTCTTTATTTCTTCATCTGCTCGGCAAAGCTCTTGGCGGGCTTGTAGAAAGGCATGTCGTGAGCTGCCACGGTGATGGTGGTGTTTTTTTGGATGTTGCGAGCGGTCTTGGCGGCACGATGCTTCACGACGAAGCTGCCGAATCCCCTCAGATACACGTTCTCGCGCTTTTCAACGAGGCTGCCCTTCACAGTTTCCATGAAACTCTCAATGACCACGGCCACATCTCTCTTCTGCAGTCCGGTCGTGAGCGTTATCTGATTGATAATGTCTGCTTTTGTCATTTTTTCTCTTTTTTTGATTAAACGATAATTTTTATGCTTTCGAATTTGGTGTGCAAAGTTACGAAAGTTTTATGTGATACAAAAATTTATTTGATTTTTTTTGCTAATTTTCTGTCAGAAGTGTTTAATTTTCAGTCTTTTAGAGCGAAAAAAAAGCGGGGAACGGGCTTTTTTGCCCGCTCCCCGCGACATTTTTGCCGTTTTTCAGGTATCAATATTCCATCATCGGAGGAAGCTCCTTGGCCTGTTCAATCATTTTCTCCACTTCCGTAAGGCTTGGAACGCGCCCCACGAGTTTCTTGTCTTCGTTGACCTCCTCCAACTTCGGCTGCAGGTTGGCAGCTACGCGGTTGCGGAACTCCTTCACCGTGTCCACGCCAGCGGCTTCAAGCAGCTCCGAGAATTGCGGTCCCACGCCGTTGATGCGCATCAGGTCGGCATGGTTGGCCCACGTGAGAATCAGTTTCGGGGAGATTTCCGTGGCCTCGGCCAGCTCCTTGCGTCCGGCGGGCTTGCAGCATTTCTCCAGCAGTTCTTCTACGGTGTTGATGCCAGCATCAACGAGTTTCTTTGAATACACTTCGCCGATTCCCTCGACGTCAATAATCTTGTATGCCATAATTTGTTAAGGTATTGGTGAATAATAGAATGTTTCGTTTTATATATGCGCAAATGTAGCAATTTTTTCTGAAAGCAGCAAATTTTCAGACGTATTTTAACATTTGAAGAATAAAAATGGGGTAAAAAAACTCTGCGAAACATTTGGTTGTTTCGCTTTTTTGTTGTACTTTTGCAAGCGACTCAGATAGCCCCGAGAGGGCGGAGGGTCGTATTTTGTGGAAAAAAGGACGTTACGAACGTTATCATCTATGTGAGAATCTCGCAAATTCAATGCCAAGAAGATACGCAACAGAAGCGTCCACATTGGGTATATTGTACCCTGTTTGTGCTATGCAGACAGACTCAATATATCATGACGTGGGCTATCTCGAGTTGTTTATCCTTGGCAAGGCAAAGCGAGAGCCCTCACGTGGGATAAGCGAGAAGTAGAGCAACCCACGTCTTTATGTTTCATCATAATTTTAATCGCTGAATCGGGGTGGCTATAGGCAAAAAAATAGTGCATATGGCTATAGAATTAAGAGTTCCAAATGATTTGGCAGTGCAAGCCATCCAAGAACATGTGGCCGACTTGAAGCAACAGAAGAAGTTGGGCTTTAGTGGAAAACTGACAAAAACATGTGCTTCCTCAGAATGTAAATTCAAGGAAGCATCATCTATTCACATCCAATCATTTAAAGAGCATTGTCCATTGAATCGACCCTTTGAATTTGAGGGATGGGCAAGATTAACCTATACATTTGAACATGGGAATGGCGAGCGTACAGATGGTTGCGACTATGTAATAAGAGGAGAAGTGACATTATCTGATGATGATGGCTACATTTGCGTCTCGCTAAAAAACAATGAAATAATCATCACAGACAACCAACATTGAAGTTATAAGTACAATTACATATAAGATGGGTTCTGAAAAATATACCATCGATAGTCAACTGCAACTAAAAGGAATAGAATTGATTGCGGTAGAAGAAAACCTTAATGAAGAAATAAGGCTGGACATTCAAAAAAGGAAACTACTTCATTATGGCCCTCCACATGAAATATTCTTAAATGATGACAATGGTTTGTCAGCATACGCTTCTGATTTAACAAAAATAGGAAACTTAAAATTGATTTAAAATGAAAACATTTAGATATTTAGGGCTGGTTCTCTGCTTTTTGATAAGCATGGGTAGTTACGCCGTGGAGGTAACCATCGGTGATCTGAAATATACACTGAATGGTACAGAAGCGTATGTGAGCGGCTATACAGGAAACCCAACGGATGTAATAATTCCCGCAACGATAGAGTCGGAAGGACAGACTTTCAAGGTGACGAAAATCTCGTCCAAAGCATTTTTTTGTTGTACTTCACTTACAAGTGTAAGATCTGTAGGTGAAAACCTAAAATACATAGGTAATAATTATGATGCTCAAGGATGTTTCGAGTATTGTACGTCACTCGAATCTGTGTATTTTCCAAGTGTAACTAATATTGGAGCTTATGCTTTCGAAAATTGTACTTCCTTACCTTACATTGTTCTACCGTCTGGATGCACAATTGGTGGAAATGTGTTTCAAGGTTGTAGTCGTCTCCAAGCCATCATCTATTTAGGGAACCAAACTAATAAGGGAGGGTCGAACGCCACCGTATATAACGTAAACAACATGGTGACCTGGAGCGAGAACAGCTTTGCCTATTCTGGCAGCGCGCCTACGCCGACATTCACCAACAATTTGCCTATGGGATTTCAGGCCTATACCAATGCAGCACAGGGGAATTTGGAGAAGAACGTGGGCGAATACAACACTACCGTGCCTATTACGTTCGCCAATACCGAACAGACATTCACGGTGAATATCCCTTTCAAATATACCATCACCCCCATCACACTGACAGCACAGGTGAAGAATGCGACGAAAGTGTATGGTGAGGCCAACCCGAAGTTTGAGTCGGTGTATTCGGGTTTCATCACGGGCGAGGATGCATCGGTCATTACCACGCAGGGCACCTATTCCACCTCGGCTACGACAAAGAGCGACGTGGGCAACTATGGCGTAACACAGTCGGGAGCAGTGGCGAAGAACTACGTGTTCAACTACAAGAGCGGCACACTGGCCGTGACAAAGGCACCGCTGACCATGACACCGCGCGACAAAACAATGACCTACGGCGACGCGCTGCCAACGTTCGACGTTGACTATGCAGGACTGAAGAACAGTGAATCGGCACCCGTGTGGATTTCCCAGCCAACCATCACCACCTCGGCCACTTCATTGAGTAATGCCGGAACGTATCCCATTACGATTAGTGGAGGTGTAGCCAAGAACTATGATGTGACATTTAAGAAAGGTACTCTGACCATCAACAAGGTTCTGCTAATAGCCACGACAAAGGATGCAACCCGTGTCTATGGCGATGATAACCCAGACTTTGAGATGACCTATTCAGGCTTAAAAAATGGAGAAACTGCACCTGTGTGGACTGTCGCGCCAACCTTTGCCACACCAGCCTCAAAGACAAGTCCTGTTGGAGTCTATGGCATTACCGTTACTGGCGGTGAAGCCCAGAACTATATGGTGCAATTTGTGAACAATGGTAAGTTGACCGTGACCAAAGCACCCCTGACGGCAAGAGTTCGCTCCATGAGCAGACTTCAAGGAGAGTCAAATCCCACTTTCGTCATAGACTATGAAGGATTCAAAAACGGGGAGACCGCGCTTGCATTGACTGAAGAGCCTATTGCCACCACGACGGCAACGCTGTATAGCCGCCCGGGTACTTATCCCATCACCATCTCTGGTGGTATTGCTATGAATTATGACTTCATTTACGTAAATGGTACGCTTACAGTACTCCCGAAAGAGGAGCCAGGAGATCCCACAGATAACATGCTGACATTGAGTAGCATATCAGGCAATAAAAGAACGCAGGTAGTCCTGCCTGTTGGTTTGAAGAACGACAAGCAAATCACTGGCCTGCAACTCGACCTTTACTTACCCGATGGCGTAACCGTTGCCACGAACAGCAAGGGAAAAATGCTGATTTCCACCACCGACCGCATGGAGGGCACTTACAGCATTTCGAGCAGTCAGATGGATGGCTTTGTGCGCATTCTGGGCTATTCGGCTGACGGCGACGCCTTCTCGGGCAACAGCGGTGACATCCTGAACGTGACGCTGAACATCGCCGACAACGTGGCTGATGGTAACTACACGATACGCGTCAAGGACATCGTGCTTTCCGACGTGAACAGCACGGAGTATCATCCTGCCGATGCAGGTGCTACGCTGACCGTGAAGAGCTACGTGCTGGGCGACGTGGACAACAGCGGAGCCATCAATATCAACGACGTGGTGTGCATCATCAACCATATTTTGAACCGACAGGTCGGCACGTTCATTGCCGAGGCTGCCGACGTGGATGGCAGCGGCACGATTAACATCAACGACGTGGTAACGCTCATCAACCGCTACATATTGCACAAGAGCAGTGCGCCCGTTCTGCTTGCTCCAGCTCTTGCTGGCATTACAGACGACAACTATCTGCATCTGGCTACTATCAGCCTGAAGCCCGGCGAGACGAAGGAGATAGAAATGATTCTGACCAATGGCAATGCCGTGGCTGCCGTGCAGGGCAATGTCAAGTTGCCCGAGGGCGTGTCGTTTGTGACGAAGAGCAATGGCCGTTTAGACGTGAAGAATATCGACAGTCGCAGCGAGGACTTCACGCTCTCATGTGCCCTTCAGGAAGATGGCTCGATGACTTTTGCCCACTATTCGGCAGACGGCTTCACCTATGACGGAAGCGATGGCGGTATTTTCACGTTCAAGGTGAAGGCCGACGAGAATGCCGTGGCTGGAAACTACAACGTGAACCTGAGCGACGTCGTTTTGTCTATCAACGGTGTCGGCTATGAATTGACAAATCGCACGAGTACCCTTACTGTTGGAAACGGAACAACGGGAATCCGTTCGATTGACAATTCACCATTAACAACTGACAGTTGGTACACCATCGACGGCAAGAAGCTCGCGGGCGAGCCGAAGGAGAAAGGGATTTACATTTATAAAGGTAAAAAAGTAAAAAGGTAAAAATCTAGAAATCGGAATCGCAAACTATGCGGTTCCGATTTTTATTCCATCGACATCTGGCGAAGGTAACCATGCAGGGTTACGTTATCCTGTTCGCTGTGCGAAAGAGTCCCTGTTTTTTGTATTTTCGTAAAAAGAAATCGCTTTCTTTTTGTTCGCTTACGCGAAATTTTGTAATTTTGTGGGCGAAAAACGTCGATGTGATGCAGAAAATGCTGACAATCATAGGGCCGACGGCCAGTGGAAAGACGCAGTTGGCGGCGGCGGTGGCGGCGAGGCTGCACAGGCAGGGCCAGGAGGCGGAAATCCTGAGCGGCGACTCGCGGCAGGTGTATCGCGGCATGACCATCGGCACGGGAAAAGACCTCGCCGACTACGTGGTGGACGGCTATCGTGTGCCGTATCATCTCATCGACATCTGCGACGCGGGTACGAAATACAACCTCTTCGAGTATCAGCGCGATTTCCTCGCGGCCTACGAGCAGGTGCGGCGCAGGGGAGCACTGCCGATTCTCTGCGGTGGCACGGGGCTCTACGTGGAGTCGGTGCTGAAGGGCTACAAGCTGTCGCCCGTGCCGCAAAACCAGGCGCTGCGCGACGAGCTGGAGGGCCGGTCGCTCGACGAGCTGACCGAGATGCTCGTGGAACTGAAGCGGCAGACGGGCTCAACGATGCACAACCAGACCGACGTGGATACGGCGCAGCGAGCCATCCGCGCCATCGAAATCGAGACCTACAACTTGCAGCATCCCACGCCGGAGCGCGAGTTTCCGGCCATCGAGTCGAAAATTTTCGGCATAAGCATCGGGCGCGAGGCGCGTCGCGAAAAAATCACCCGACGCCTGCGCCAGCGGCTCTCCGAAGGGATGATCGAGGAAATAAAAGGGCTGCTCGGGCAGGGCATCGCCGCGGAAGACCTGATTTACTATGGTCTGGAATATAAATATGTGACGGAGTACGTTGTCGGACAGACAACTTTCGACGAAATGTTCAGCCGTCTGGAAATTGCCATCCACCAGTTTGCCAAGCGGCAAATGACGTGGTTTCGGGGCATGGAGCGTCGCGGATTCACGATTCACTGGATCGACGCAGCGCTGCCGATGGAGGAGAAAATAGCGAGGGTGATAAGCCTCACCCCCTAACCCCCTCCCCAAAAGGGAAGGGGGAAAAAAGGGATTCTGAGGTGTAAAAATAAGTAGTAATTAAATCCTCCCCTCCCTTTGGAGGGGTTGGGGGAGGCTGTAAATTGTAAATTGAGATGATGAGCGAAGTAAACGGAAAATGGGGCATCCTATACTGCCCGAAGTCGGGATTTTTGAGCTCGCCGCAGAAACGGTGGGAGAAGATTGAGCGTTGCCTCAAGGCCGAGGGCATCGCGTATGATTTTGTGCAGAGCGAGAACTCGGGCAGTGTCGATAGGCTGGTGAAAATGCTGATTGCCAACGGCTACAAAACCATCGTTATCGTGGGTGGCGACTCGGCACTGAACGACGCCGTGAACTGCCTGATGCAAATCGACCAGCAGAAGCGCAGCGAGATTGCTCTGGGCGTGATTCCCAACGGCATCATGAACGATTTCGCCCACTTCTGGGACATGAAGGAAGACGACGTGGAGCAGAACGTGAAATGGCTGAAGGCGCACCGCGTCAGGAAAATCGACCTCGGCTGCATCCGCTACACGAACAAGGACGACGAGAAATGCCGCCGCTACTTCCTCAACTGCATCAACGTAGGCCTCATTGCCACCATCATGAACCTGCGACGGCAGACGCGCCACTATTTCGGCTCGCGCACGCTGTCGTTCTTCACCTCGTTTATTTTGCTGATTTTCCAGCGTCTGGACTACAGAATGCACCTGAAAATCAACACCGACGAAATCAAGCGCAAGGTCATGACCGTTTGCATCGGCAATGCGCTGGGCTACGGCCAGACGCCGAACGCCGTGCCCTACAACGGCTGGCTCGACGTTTCGGTGGTCTATCACCCTGAAATGACGCAGCTTTTCGAGGGCATCTACCTCTTCGTGCGCGGAAAATTCCTCAACCATCGCTCGGTGCATCCCTATCGCACGCGGAAGGTGGAGGTGCTGAAGGCCGACCACGCCATGGTGGGCATCGACGGACGCATGATGAACACGCCCGTGGGCGCGTTCACCGTTAGCGTGGAGCAGGAGGTCATCAATTTCCTCGTGCCGAGCTGATTCTTATCTGTTTTTCTTTATTCGAGACTGTCGGAAGCCTTGTCAGAATTCGAGGATGAGCGTTTGGCGGGGTGAGAGCGGAAGGTCGCGGCTGAGGTCGTATTTCTGACCTGTGACCACGTCTGTGGCATGGCGTTGCGGATGGTCTTCGTCGAACAGTTCCTTGTAGCGGCCGACTTCGAGCACGGTGGGTTGCGAGGTGCCGTTGAGAATGGTCATCACGGTGTTACGATGCCAGCGGCGGGCGAGCACGTAAACGCCCTTCCAAGGGCAGAACTGCGTCTGATAGCCGCTAATGATGGTTTCGTTGCCATTGCGCCAGTGGAGCAGTCGCGAAAGCCAGGTGAACATCGCCTGTTTGGCTGCGCTGCGTCCTTCGGCGGTGAAGCAGTTGTGCTGGTCGCCCGCGAAGCCGCCCGGGAAGTCTTTGCGCACATGGCCGTCGGTGACTTCCTTCGTGCCGTTCAGCAGGATTTCGGTGCCGTAGTAGAGCTGTGGCGTGCGATTCATCGTGAGCAGCAGGGCGAGCGCCTGTTTCAGCAGGAGCGTGTCTTGTCCGTTGCCGAGGAAGCGGTCGGTGTCGTGGTTTTCAATGAAGGCCATCACGCTCTTCGGGTCTTCGTAGAGATAGTCATAGACGAGCGAGTTGTAGATGCGGTTGTAGCCGTGCCACCAGTCGTCGGTTTCCTCGCGTTTCGCTTGGTTGAGCTTGTCGTAGAACGAGAAGTCCATGACGGTGGGCAGATGGGAGTTCAGCGTCGAGAGTTTCGAGTCCTTCTGCCAGGCGGCGGTGTAGGGCGGCTCGGTCACCCAGGTTTCGCCCACGGTGTTGAAATTGGGATATTCCTCGCCGAGGCGTTGCATCCACTCGGCCATCGCCTTGCGGTCGGCGTAGGGGTAGGTGTCCATGCGAATGCCGTTGATGCCTATGGTTTCAATCCACCAGATGGAGTTTTGGATGAGGTAGTTGAGCACGTGCGGATTGCGCTGGTTGAGGTCGGGCATCGTGGGCACGAACCATCCGTTGGTGGATTCGCTGAGGTCGATTTCCGAGGCGTAGGGGTCTAAGACGGGTGTGAGTTTGTAGCTGGTGAGGCTGTAGGAGTGCTGGAGTTCAGTCGTGTCAGTCGTTTCTTTCAAATTCAACCAGTCTTTCGACGGCAGGTCGGCGAGCCACGGGTGTTCGAGGCCGCAGTGGTTGAAAATCATGTCCATC
>DFHC01000096.1:0-6013 GCA_002372575.1 bacterium UBA3734
TATCGCGTTCGCTCAACAAGCTGATGGACGATGTTCACGGCAAGAAGGAGGAGAACGTCATCCAGATGGTGGCCCTGCGCGCTATGATGAAGGCCAAATACAGTGTCCACAACATCGGCCACTACGGTCTTAGCTTTGACTATTATACCCACTTCCCCTCGCCCATCCGTCGCTATCCCGACACGATGGTCCACCGCCTGCTCACGCGCTACGAACAGGGCGGAAAAAGCGGCAACGAACGCTACTACGAAGACCAGTGCAAGCACTCTTCCGACATGGAGCAACTCGCAGCCACGGCTGAGCGCGAGAGCATCAAGTACAAGATGGTGGAATTCCTGGGCGAGCACCTCGGCGAGGTCTATGACGCCCACATTTCCGGCATCCAGACCTACGGAATTTTCTGTGAAATCGATGAAAACCACTGCGAAGGCCTCGTGCCCATCAGCGACCTCGACGACGATTACTACGTCTTCGACGAGCAAAACTACTGCCTGCGCGGCCGGCGCAAGCATCGCGTCTATCAGCTGGGCGACCCGATTCGCATCCGCGTGGCCTCGGCCAACCTCGAAAAGCGGCAAATCGACTTCACGATTGAGCCGTAATCACACACTGGAAACCATCCCAAATGAATGAGGTGGATAGCCCAATGCTATCCACCTCATTTTTTATATGTACGCACATGCGCGCGCGTCGTTATGCTTTCTCCATGTCGTCCTTGATCTTGCGACCCATCACGCGATAAGCGATGGGCGAAGCAATGAAGATCGACGAGAGCGTTCCGAAGATGACACCGAGCGTCATGGCGAAGGCAAAGCCCTTGATGCTGCTACCACCGATGAACAGGATGCAGAGCAGCACAATCAGCGTCGAAAGCGACGTGTTGATGGTACGTGCCAGTGTCTGGTTGATGGAGTCGTTGAACACCTGCTGGATGTCTTGCTTCGGATGCAGTTTCAGGTTTTCGCGGATGCGGTCGAACACCACCACCTTGTCGTTGATGGAGTAGCCGATCACCGTCAGCACAGCACCGATAAACGTCTGGTCGATTTCGAGCGAGAACGGCATCACGTGCTGCAAGAGCGAGAACAGGCCGATGACGGTCAGGGCGTCGAACACCAGAGCGGCGGTAGAACCAACCGAGAAGGCGACGTTGCGGAAGCGCAGCAGGATGTAGAGGAAGATGGCGATCAGGGCGATGAACACGCTGATGAAGGCTCCGTGAGTGATGTTCTTAGCAATCGACGGACCCACCTTCGTAGAGCTGATGATGGAACCACCCTCGCGGATGTCGGGATTCTTGAACGATGCCAAATCAGCCTGGCTCACCAGACCGGCCTTCTTCAGACCCTGATAGAGCATCTCCTCAGCCTCATCGTCAACGGTGGGGCTGTTCGATTCAATCTTATAGTTCGTGGACATACGAATCGTGCGGTTGTCGGTACCCAAAGCAAGCGCACTGGTGTTGCTCTCGGGGAAGGTTTCGGCCAGAATGCCGCGCACCTGCTCAGGCTCCACGGGATTCTCGAACTGAATGACGTAGTTGCGACCGCCCGTGAAGTCGATGCTGCGGCTCAGGCCCATCGTGGCGAGGCTGATGGCGAACACGGCGATTGCTCCGAGTACCACCCAGCGGGTTGTCTTCCACGCCGACATGAAGCGGAACTTCGTGTTCTGCAGCAGGTTCTTCGAGAACGCCGTGCAGAACGTGAGGCCGAGCCAGCGGTCTTTGTTCATCTGGTGCTCATAGACGAGGCGCGTGAGGAACACGGCCGTGAAGAACGAGCAGATGATACCGATGATCCACGTCGTGGCGAAGCCGCGGATGGGACCCGTACCGAACATATAGAGGATGACACCCGTGATGATAGACGTCAGGTTCGAGTCGAAGATAGCCGAGAAAGCGTTGTCGTAACCAGCGGCCACGGCCTGCTTGATGCGTTTTCCGGCACGCAACTCTTCCTTGATGCGCTCATAGATGAGCACGTTGGCATCCACCGCCGTACCGAGCGACAGCACCATACCGGCAATACCGCTCATCGTAAGGGCGGCCTGGAACGAGGTCAAGATTCCCAAGGTGAAGAATATATTGACAAGCAGTGCCAAATTGGCCATCATGCCCGGAATGATGTTGTACATCACGAGCATATAAAGCATCAGCAGCACGAAGGCGATGATGAACGACACGACACCCTGCTGAATCGACTGTGCGCCGAGCGTCGGACCCACCACTTCTTCCTGCACGATGCGGGCGGGAGCAGGCATACGACCCGACTTCAGCGTGTTGGCCAAGTCTTTGGTTTCCTCAATCGAGAAGTTACCGGAAATCTCGGTGTTGCCACCCGAAATCTCGCCATTCACACGCGGGGCGGAATAAACCACACCGTCGAGCGTGACGGCCACGGCACGACCAATGTTGGCCTTCGTCATGGCTGCCCAGCGGCGCGAACCGTCGGTGTTCATCGACATTGAAACGATAGGCGCGCCCGTCAGGTGATGGAATTCGTCTTTCGCATCGACCACCACGTCGCCCTCAAGCGGGGCGCGACCGTTGGTGGTGGACACCTTAATGGCGTAGAGTCCGAAAATATTCTTGGAAGTCAGTCCGTCTTCAGCCTTGGCACCCCAAAGCAGCTTGCAGTCGGAGGGAATAATCTGTTTGGCAGCGTCGGAATAGATGATTTTATTGATGTCAGCCGTGTCGCGCACGTTGGCGTAGCCCACGAGTGCGAGCGAACCCTGGCCTGTAGTTTGCAAAATGGCGAGCAGCGGATGCTGTTTCTTGGCCTCTTCAACCTGCTTCGCGTCGGTGGCGGCAGCAACCTGTCCGCCCTCGTTCTTCATCTGGAACTTCGACTGCGCCTTTGCCGTGTCGGCCTTCACCTCTTCCACTTTCTCTTCGGCAACCTGCGCGGTGGTGTCAGCACTGGCGGTCAGGCCGTCGTTGGCCACGCGCGTGTCGAGCTGCACGAGGTAGGGAATGATTTCCTCGGCGTTGTAGGTCTCCCAGAATTCGAGGTTGGCAGAGCCTTGCAACAGCTTACGCATGCGCTCCGGCTCGCGAATACCCGGCATTTCCACCATGATACGGCCGTCCTGACCTTCGAGTTTCTGGATGTTGGGCTGCACCACGCCGAACTTGTCGATACGCGTGCGAACCACGTTGAACGAGTTGTCGATGGCCGACTGTACCTCGGTGCGCAGTGCGCGCTCCACTTCCTTGTCGGTGCTCTGCGGAGAAACCTTGCCCTGCAGCTGCTGCGTGGCAAAAATCTCGGCCAGACGGCGGTCGCCAGCGTTGTTTTTCCAAGCCTTGATGAAGAGCGAGATGAAGTCGTCCTGGCTGGTTTCCTCTTCGGCCTTCGCCTCGTTCATGGCTTTCAGGAAGGTGGCGTCGGTCTTGTGGTCGGCCAACATTTCTACGACATCGGGAACGGAGATTTCCAAAATCACGTTCATACCACCCTTCAGGTCGAGTCCGAGACCGATTTGCGTCTCCAGACAGTTCTGATAGGAGTAGATACCCAGATACTTCACAGAATCCTTGTAGTCCTGCTGTTTGATGGGATCTTCTATCTTGGCGGCCTGCTTGTCATAGTAGCTCGTGGCTGCCGAGAAAGACAAATAGAAGATGCTTGCTAGCGTCAGTAAGACGGCTGTTACAATTACAATTCCTTTGTTTTGCATTTTGTTGATTTTTTATTGTTATTTATATTCATATTCGATTTTAGCGCACAAAGTTACGCATTTTTTACCATTCAGCGAAATTTACAGCCTATAATTATTGTTTTTTTATGGTTTTCGGGTCTTTTTTAGCCAACAAACCACTGGATAATGGTCGGAAAACTTCACTTTTGAATCCACGAAGCAGCGATACGGCTCCCAGTCGGACGAGGCAAACATATGGTCGATGCGCACATAGAATTTGTTTTCGTGATAGCTGATGCCGGGTCCGTTGCCACATGCGCGGTAGCAGTCGGTGAGATATTGCGAAATGGCGCGATGGCTGTGGGAAACGGGGCTGTCGTTGAAGTCGCCACAAAGAATGATGCTTCGCCCACGATTCTTTTCGAGGAAATTCTCAAGTTCATCGACCTGCTCGGCACGGTGTACCACGGCTTTCGAGAGTTTTTCGGCAATGGCTTTCGAAGCCATGCTGGCCGAGTCGTGACTGTAGCCCCCGCTCACGATTTTTCGGAACTCGTCGCCATCGCGGGCCGTCAGTCGCGTCGATGCGAGGTGGTTGTTCACGACGATGACCGTATCGTTGCCCACTTTCACGTGTACGATGACCGTGTGACGGCCCTTTTTGTCCTCACCGATGGTTTCACGCTTCAGGATGGGATAGCGGCTCAAGATGGTGATGTAGTCGGTGCCACCGCTACCGTATTGTGAACTCGCATAGGGATAGTTCCGCTTGAGCATCTCGAAGTTACCCCGTTCAAAATAAATTTCTTGCAGACAAACGATGTCGGCCTCCATCTTCCGGGCATATTCCACGACGCCCTCCCTCACGCCGGCCTCTTTCTGCTTTTTATTGAAATAAACATTATAGCTGATGACTTTCAGAACGCTGTCGGGCACGGTTTTTGGAATGTTCAGCGGACAATAGTTGCGCACGGGCTGAAATGCCACCAGAAAGCCAAGAATCGGAATCAGCGACCACTTCACCTTGAACAGCAGCCAAAACGCCAAAAACAGCAGGTTGATGATGAGTGTCAGCGGAAACAGCAGTCCGATGTTCGAGAGTCGCGGGTAGTCCACGGGGTTGAGATGGTCGGAATAGCCTACGAAGAGCATCAGCAAGATACTGGCCACGTTGGCTCCTGCAATCAGTTGCAGGATGAAATTCTTCAATTTTTTCAACATAGTTCTCTATCCTTCATCCATACTCACTCCACGATTCACACTCCTCGCTCCTCACTCCTCGCTCCTCACTCCTCGCTCCTCACTCCTCGCTCCTCGAATCACACTCCTCGAATAATCACTTCTTACCCTGCTCGAAAAGTTTGCGTTTCTCCTCGCTCGTCAGACTTTCGTAGCCGTTTTGGCGGATTTTGTCGAGAATCTGGTCGATTTCGGCCTGCTCCTGCTGCTTGCGGGCGTTATAGTCCCAGTCGGCATTGCCCGAGCGCGTCTGGCTACGCTGCGAGAAGGAGTCGGCCCGCTTGTTCGTCCGGCGCTCCCACGACGAACGCATATTCTCGAAAAATTCCTCGCCACGCGACTTCCCATAGCCGTCGGTGGGATGCTTTTTCCAGTAGCGAATCATGAAAAATCCGAACACCATGCCGCCAAGGTGTGCGATGTGCGCTACGCCGTCGCCCGGCGAGGCCATCGCAAAGAAGAGTTCAACACCGGCATAGAAAATCACAAACCATTTCGCCTTGATGGGAATCGGAATCGGGAAAATGAAGATGCGCTCCTCGGGGAAGGTCATACCGAAGGCCAGCAGAATGGCGTAGATGGCACCCGAGGCACCCACCGTGGTCCAATGGCTCAACTCTGCGGCATTGGCCTTGACGATGGTTGTCATGCCGTATTGTGCGATTTGATCCGAGGCTATCATGTAGAACTGGGCAAACTGCGCCGCCTCTTGGAACAGTCCGGCTCCCACGCCGCAGGCGATATAATAAAAGAGGAATTTCTTCGGTCCCCACACGCGCTCCACCACGCAGCCAAACATCCACAGTGCAAACATGTTGAAAAAGAGGTGGTCCCACCCGCCATGCATAAACATGTAGGTGAAAAGCTGGTAGATGTGGAAATCGGACGAGAGGAAAAAGTGAAGTCCGAACACATTATTTAATATGTAGCCTCCGCTGGCATCCGTACCCGAGAATGTGCAGATGATGAAGGCCAAGATGTTGATGGCCAAGAGGAATTTCGTGATGGTGGGAATGTTTCGTATCATTGCGCCGATTTTTTTCATTAACAGCCGCAAAAGTACGAAAAAATCACGTGAAATCTGCAAAAAACGCCCTTTTTAGTAAAAAAATTCAAAAAAAAATTCATT
>DFHC01000096.1:6141-6298 GCA_002372575.1 bacterium UBA3734
AAATGTTTCATTTTTAAACAAAAAAAGTATGAACAAAACAGATTTGACTGCAAAGATTGCAGAAGTTGCTGGCCTCAGCAAAGTTGATTCGAAAAAGGCACTCGATGCCACGTTGGAAGCTATCAAGGGTGCCCTGAAGAAGGGTGACAAAGTTCAG
>DFHC01000096.1:6447-7449 GCA_002372575.1 bacterium UBA3734
GCCAAGAAGGTTGCTAAGTTCAAGCCCGGTGCTGAACTCGCTGCCGCTGTGAAGAAGTAATCTCAGCTACAGATTAAATGCGAAGAGGCTGTGCCGGAATCGGTACAGCCTCTTTCTTGTCGGTGCAATTCTGCACCTTGTCGGCGACGACGAGGTGAACGCACAACGATGATTGTCTGCCAACAGAAGGGCGAAGTGAAACGCCAACTCAGAAATGTGAAGAAAAGCATTGTTTTCTTTTGCATTTCTCTTGTTTTTTCGTAACTTTGCAGTCAGAATGAAGTTATTCGTTTCATGAAGAAAGACAAAGATAAAGACCAGACAGAAAATCCGCAGGACGAACAGCCGAAAAAAGACCGCTCGGAAGAGACGGACAACGAACTCGTGCGGAGCATTGCCGAGAAAAAATATGAATTCGGCTTTACGACTGACATCAAGACCGAGATTATCGAGAAGGGCTTGAACGAGGATGTTGTGCGCCTGATTTCAGCCAAGAAGAACGAGCCGGAATGGCTGTTGGAGTTCCGACTGAAAGCGTTCCGCCACTGGCTGACGATGAAGCAGCCCGACTGGGCGCACGTGACCTTGCCCGAGATTGATTATCAGGGGATTAGCTATTATGCTGCCCCCTCCCAACCTCCCCCCGAAGGGGGAGGAGCCTCCGCACAGGGACAACAAAATTCAAAAGCCTCCCCCAACGGGGGAAGGTTGGAGGGGGCTATTGACCCAAAAATTGAAGAAACCTTCAACAAACTCGGAATCCCCCTCGAAGAACGCCTCGCGCTGAGCGGCAACACCGCCGTCGATGCCATTATGGACTCGGTCAGCGTGAAGACGACGTTCAAGGAGAAACTCGCGGAAATGGGCGTGATTTTCTGCTCGATCAGCGACGCGGTAAAAGACCATCCCGAACTGATGCAGAAACACCTCGGAACGGTCGTACCCTACCGCGACAATTTCTTTGCCGCGCTCAATTCAGCGGTGTTTTCCGACGGCTCGTTT
>DFHC01000053.1:0-133 GCA_002372575.1 bacterium UBA3734
ACTTCAACTTCGAGGTTCCCACCGTGCTCGAAGGCGTGGATACCAACATCCTCGACCCGCGCGACACCTACGCCAACCCCGCCCAGTGGGAGGAGAAGGCCAAGGACCTCGCCAGCCGCTTCATCAAGAACTT
>DFHC01000053.1:178-35064 GCA_002372575.1 bacterium UBA3734
TTCATCAAGAACTTCAAGAAGTACGAAGGCAACGACGCCGGCAAGGCTCTCGTGGCAGCCGGTCCGCAGCTGTAAAATCGTTATACGCAACAACAAACGAAAGGATTGCATCCCCGCGCGGGGTGCAATCCTTTTTTTTCGACCCTTTTTAAGTACTCCCTCCGAGAATAAAATCTAATTTTCAACTAATTGAAAACTAATAATTTAAGATAGATTTTTGCGTTTCAAGGTGTACTAAAAGTGTACATTTTAACACAAAGCGTACTTTTTGGGATAATCGTTATGTCACTTTGACTACCAAAGAGCAACCCTGCCAATTGAGCCGCCGAGGTCTATCGACGCGGTGGCGATGCCCAGAGCCTTGAAAACACGGCTGTAGGTACGCAGCGTGATATTGCCGCCCGTCTCTATCTTTGAGATTTGCGCCCGATTCACACCGATGCGGTCGCCCAGTTGCTGCTGCGACAAGTTCTGCTGCAACCTCGCCATTCTGATGGCCTCGCCCAAATGGTAGGCCTCAACATCTTCTTTTACCGTGCGCTCGTATTCATCGCGCTCCGGCGTTCCGACAAGCCCGATATGCCTGTCTTTCATTTCTCCGAGTGTGTAAAGTTTCGTTGCCATAGTCTTATGTTGTTTCGTAATATTTCTTTCTTAGTTCAACAGCCCTTGCAATCTCTTTCCGAGGCACCTTCCACGTCTTTTTCACAAAGCCGTGTGTCGCCACCACAAGCCGCTGCGCTTTCTCATCCCAAAAGGCGAGAAATCGGTACTGGATTCCCCCATAGAGTGTGCGAAGTTCCCAGAGGTCGTCGCCGCCGTCGAGTTTTTTGAACAAGCCATCATCCTTTACGCCGTGCGCCACTTTGTCGGCATTGTATAGGATTTTCATTCGGGCTTTCTCTGGTAGCGTGTCCAGAAAGTCGCTTGCCTCTTGCATAAATGCTATTTGAAATTGCACTACTGATTCCATATTGTTTCGTCTTTTGCGGTGCAAAGATAGTAGTTTGTTTCCAAATCGCGATACATTTTGCCCAAAAAGTGTTTTTTGGCAACAAAGTTTAACAAAAAAGTGGAGGCTATCCATCACGGACAACCTCCATAGAAATCAAAAAATATATTAGGCTATTGAAAGCCGCTGCAAAGGTACGAAAAAATAATTATGAGGGTTGCTTTTTTATAACTCTGTGCAATCTGTATAACTAATATTCTGAAAAACCAAATTTGTCCAATCTTTCATTATCCGATTAATTAAAGGGTCTGTTAACAGCCCGTACCTTTCACAAATCTTGTCACTGCCAGCTTTATCCTCATCGCAAAAGATTTGAATAATACGGTCCACTGCCTCGTTGATTTTTGACAATTCAACCAATACCGATGCAGTCGGCTTACTAATACCAATCTTGCCCGTTTGCAGGGCAGCTTCAAAGGTTTCAAGACGTTTTGACTTTTTTGTTTCCATATTCTTTTATTTTTGTATAAAAAACGCCCTCTGTTTAGGTGTGCTCGGCTCTTTCAGTAACCGTGTGGGCGTTTCCGCTGCCACCACCATACAAAGGGCAAATAAATTAGTTCAGCCACTTGGACTGCTGAAAGGTTTAGCGTTGCAAAGATAGTGCATTTCTTCCAATCTCACAAATTTTTCAAAGAAAAAGCGTGGCTATCTTCACAGACGGCCACGCCACAAATGCACATGAAAGTAATATTTACCGTTGCCACCTGCCCTGTAACTCCAATTGCTTCAAGTCGGTGCAATACACTTCTATATCCAAATCCGTTGAGGCTTTCCGCTCTATCAACAATTTGCGCTCACCATTGCACACGCTATAAAAACGTGTAACGCCTTGACGGACATCGCCGCCATCAATCACCCTTTTCAAAAGTTCTCTGTTGCTCATCTTGTTTTGTTTTCTGCATTAATATAATCTTTTCTGAAATTCTATTGATAGTCTCATCGGGTAACGTGTCAATCAGACGCGCCAACTCCCTGTATTCTGCCGCCGTCGCTGCTTCTATACTCGTCGCCTGTTGCTTGGGTATCACATAGGCCATCAACCGCTCCAAAATCATTAATCTCTGATATGGTTCAACCTCTTGCAGGTCGGCTTCAATTTTACTACGATTGCCATTGATGAGGCTTGCGATGAAATCTTTCAGCGTTCCAGTGACTTTATTTGTCGTCCCCGCCTTTCTACCACCAGTTTTCGGTGTTCCTTTTGTTCTTCCCATTCTATTATATTCTATTTTTGATATTTATCTTGCCATTCTGTCTGCCGGATTAGGCTCGATGAACTTTGCCTGAAACCTTGCAAAGCAGCCATTTCTCGACTGCCCGTATTGCGCACCGTCGATGTATTTCATTCGATACACAGCTGCGGAGCGTGACGGAACGGCAAACTCGATGCTTCCTGCATAGAAGGCCGCCTTGTTCTGCTCGAAATCCTCGATAGAATCGCCACTGATGTAGAAGGACAGGGTGACGGTTCGCTCGTCAAGATGCGGTGCTTCGTCGTACTGCACACCATCCAGAAACTCGTTGTCGTTCTTCACGTATTTCTTCATTGGTACGGAGCCGCCAATGGCATTCATAAAGCCGTCGCCCATCTCAATTCCGTCCATCGGTGCGCCGTTGATGTGTAAGTCTGCGTTCCAAGTTCCCATAATTAAATATTTTTAGTGAAACAAATTTGGTTCTAATTCTTCAATGTGGAAAACAATTCTCGGATTGTTTCTGTCGATTCTTTTCTCTGCGTTGATTCTCACACAAAGTTTGTCGTCTTTAATCGCTTTGGCATATTGCAAGCAATCCAACACCGTCTTGAGGCTGTTGTCCAAGTCGTAGCGGTTGCTGCTATGATAGACAATGATGTGCAAACAGAATGGCCTGTCAATAAGTTTCTTTTTATAGACTACGCATTGTCTCAAAAATGAACGCTCATATTGTCGGATAGCATCGTTTTTGATGATTCGACGGCCTCCACATCCATCTGGAACGGCCATATAGTTGTTGGCCTTTCCCACGACTTGCCCGGTGATGGTTTCAATTTTCATACTAAAAAGGTTTTTCTTCATCATAATCGCGTTTGTTGTTCTCATCTTGTGGAATTGTTGTCAATTCGTAAAAGTGTGTTGCCGCCGCATCATATCCACAAATAAATTCGCCAGTGCCAATATTTCTGCCTTTGGCCAACTTAACCAATGCAGTTCTTTTTGTCGATACGTTTGCATGGATTCCGCCATATCGTTTGCCGTAATACTCCGGGCGATATATAAGCAAAACCACGTCTGCCGCTTCGCTGATTTGACCGCTTCCTCGGATTCGTGAAAGTGTCGGTTCTGTGGTTTCCTTGCTTCTCGCTATCTGACTAATCAAAACGATGGAGATTTGCAGCTCCTTTGCGAGATTCTTGAACTTACGAGCGGCCAGTCCGAAAAACTGCTCTTCAGTGCGGTTCAAGTTCCTTTCGTTGGTCTGAAGAACTTGCAAGTAGTCGATGAACGCGATTTTAACGCCTCTCTTGCGCACCAAAGAACGGATTGAGGAAATTATCCGCTCGACGGACAAAGTGCTGGTATCGTCAAAATAAATAGGTAAATTTTCCATTTTTCCGATGGCCCGGTCATATTTCTTCAAAAGTTCTTCGTCCAATGGCTGCTGCATGATGATTCTCGACGATATTCCACTCTGCCCGGCCAACATTCGCGCCGCCAACTGGACGGACATCATTTCGGTGCTGAAAAAGGCACACGGATGACCGTTCCTTGCCGCGTTGATGCATATATCCAAAGCAAGCGAGGTTTTTCCCTGTGAAAACTCTGCTGCGATTATCCACAGGTCTGTTGGTTGCAAACCTCCTTTCTCGTCGAGATAGCGGAAACCAGTAGGGACTCCTATGCTGAGGCCACCCTTCAAGTTGCCGCTTACAATGGCATCTAATTCTTTGATGGCTTCACTTGCCGACTTGATGGAAGTCTGCGGCGCATCGTCGAGGCTCTGGAGGCTCGAAATCGCTTTTGACTTGACATCGTCCGTGTCGGCAATTTCAGACGACCCGGCGGCCATTAAATCTGCTCCTATCATGCTAAATGACCTGCGGCGACGCAAATCATCCAGTCGTCGGCAATTCTGGCCAAAACCAACCGAGGTTTTTGCACTTCCAACAATCTCCATCAAATACATCACATCCACATCAATGCCTTTCTGCGGCTTTTGCTGTGCGTATGCATTCATACTTATAAGGTCCGGCACACCTCCGCTGCCGACAATCTCCCCGATGCTTTGGTAGATATATCTGTTCGTGGGATTATAGAATGCATCAGCCGTCAAAATATCCGCGCTTTCGGCATAAGCTTCGTAATATTGCAGCATTATCCCCAATACTTGCTGCTCACATAATTCGTCGTGGACTAATATTCCCTTCTCCATCTTGCCAATCGTTTTTTTGTTTCCCACGTTTTTTCCATCTCAAACCGCATCTTTTTACCGTTTTGTTTTTTTTCCGTCCAGTACGCGAAAAATTGATTAAGCATTTCTGGCGGATAGTCGGAGGCATTCAAGCGGATTTCTTCGAGGAAATTTTCCTTGCGTTTTTCTATTGACAAAGAAAAATTTTTCTTTGGTACGTTAGTACTTTCTTTATTATCATTTACATTATCATTTACATTATCATTTACATTATCATTTACATTAGGTTGTTTCTCGGTTGTTTTTTGGTTGTTTTTCTTTGCGTTGGTATTGCCCATAGGTGCGCCGCCGCTGCAACCATTTTTGTACCTCAACCAATTCGCATCAATTTGGGGCTTAATCAGTCGCCAAAGTACTTTTGCGAAGCCTGTCAGTTGCGGCTCTTTCTTGTCGAGCGCGTACATCGCTATTGCCCTATATATTGGCAACTGATATTCTGCCTCAACTTCTTCTATTGCCTCGAAGAAACTCCGATAAAACACAAAAGATTCTCTTTGCTGCTTGCTCATCGGCGGCCTCCTTTCCGGCAATAAGCATCGGCCTTGCTGTCTAATTCCTCATTCGTAGCCACTCGGCTCTCTTGCGCCCACGCTTCTACCTCTTTTCGATTGAAATAGCAAAGCTTTCCCGTTGGGCTTTTGTAGTGTGGTATGCGCCTTTCCATCGTCCATTTATAAAGGCACGACTTTGAAATGCCCAGATACCTTGCTGTTTCGTCGCTCGTTAGCACCTCTTTCGTTGTGAAAATGGTGTTGGCCGATACGAGGTCGGCCACCTCTTGAATTTCTTGCTTCATAATATTTTGTTATTTTTCGTTGAGGCCGTCGTGGCGCGTGTGACAATCCACGCCAGTCTTTGCCGTTGCTCTCGCCTCTGGGAGTTGTCACTTCATCCCGTCGGACTTGAAAGCAAGTGCAAAGGTAATGGGAAAACGAACACAAAAAAAGTGTTATTTGGTGTCCCTATTGGTGTCACCATTTGACACTAAAAAAGCAACCCTATTACGAGTTGCTTGCTAAAAGGTTGTCTATTTCCTCATATCCTCTTGGCTTTCCATTGCCATTTTTATTGTCAGCTAGTTGTGAGAGGGCTTTGCCCAATCTACTTTCTCCAAACATCAAGCAATAATGTTTGTCTGGGAAAGTGCCATCTTGCTTGAGAAAATTCCCCAAAAAATAAGCCAATAAAGCCTTCGATTTCTTCCACTTCAACCTATCGCCGCAAATCTCTATCAAATCGGCTTCTATTGCCTTATTAAATGCGCTCACGGCTTCATCTGTACGCAAACCATCTGGCAATAAGTTTTCCCATCGTTGAGGCTCTGGGGCGTTTTCTGTCGGTATAGTATGAGGTTGGACCGCATCATCACAAATAATCTCTAATTGCTTTTTCAATTCCTGTTCCAACTCAAATTCAACAAAAAAAATGTAAGAGTCAGTTTTGATATTCACATTCTTTTCTTCGTAGTCCATTCTTACAAAAATAAGGTTGTTTTCGTAATACCTTGCCATCCTTTCCCTTATATCTATCCTTGTTTCGCCAATATCATAATTACAATTGATATAATAGTGACCAAATGCACTTTTCTCATAGTCAATTTTTAGAAGGCAATCTTTAATATAGCTACTTTTATCCGGCAAATATTCCAATAGTCTTTGCATTTTTTTAATTTGGAATGAGACAGTACTTTTTGCCCGGTATAATTCTGCATTTACCAAGTTCAAAACATCTATATGTTCCATTGTTTTCATAGCCTCAACCCTCCATTATTTTCGATAGTTCGGCCATCGCAGCCTGTTTCTGGTCGTCGAGTACGCGGGTGTACATTTCCGTATAGCGCAGATTCGAGTGTCCCATCATTTCCTGCACGACGCGGATTGATAGCCCCTGCCGTGCTGCTGTGGCTGCCATATTCGTGCCAAAGGAGTGACGGGCGCAGTGGAACGTAACGTGTTTGTCTATCTCGGCCAATTGCACCCACTTCCTCAACATTTTCAGTGCCATCGTGTGCGAGGGTAGGTCAAAAACCAAATCGGACTTGCTTCGCTTCTCTGGCTCGTCGCCCATCAATCCGAGTAGCGCATCTGTGAGGGGTAGCGTCACCACGCTTTTTGCGCTGTGTCCTTTGGTCTTATTCTGGTTGTAACTGAAAATCTTGTTTGAGAAATCGAAGTCGCCGAAAGTGAGGTCTTTCACATCGCACCACCTCATCCCTGTGTTTAAACTAAAAAGAAAAGCGTTTCGGGCCGCCGTGTTTTCGCCGTCGTAGTGGGTGGATATTAAACGCCTTATTTCGTCGGGTGAAAGCACATCTTTTACGATTGCACCCTCATCCACCATTATACTGATAGGCTGCCCTTGCTTGTTGATACAGGGGTTTTTCACCATCACGTCGTTGGCGACTGCTGCCCTTATTACTTTCTTGAAACGCTGATAGATACTTTTTGCGCCGTAGCCCCTGCTCGTTGCTTGCAAGTATTCCGTAAAGGCTTCAATCATTTCGCTGTCTACCTGATTCGCCTTGATTCCGTTTTCGTACATTTTGTATTCAGGCGTTTCGCTCAAAAAGGATTTGAAGCGACGGAACGCCATTTTAATAACTTTTATATCGGCCTTTGTGTATTTGTCGATATACTGCTGAAAATAGTCGAAGAAATCGAGCGTGGTTTTCTTTCGCACCTTGTAACCATCGCCCTGCTCTTGCAATTCCTGTTCGCGCTCATATCTAATTCGCTCTGCAAGTTGCAAGGTTTCTTTGTTGTGTTGGCGGTCGATAGGTGTACGCGGTTTCTCCACCAGATACAAATTAAGGTTTTCCTTTCGTCTGATATGCTTAACTCTATATTTGGGTGTGCCTGCCATCTTTCCGCTCTCATACAAAACGGGGTCGCCGTACTCGTCTAATACAGGCTCGCTTTTCCTGCCCAGATAGTACTCCAAATAAAGGCTGATTTGCCCATCTAATAACAATCGTTGTTCGAGTTTGGGATTTTGCTTTCTTTTTTTCTCGATTTTTGCCATATCAATATTTTTTGGTTTCTGGGTGCAAAGTTACAAAATAAAAATTAAAAGCGTACTAAAAAATGTACTAAAAAACACAAAATATAAAGTCAAATGAAATTAAAAGAAAAACAGGTGTTTTTTAGAACACCTGTAAATAAAGGGTTTTGTGTCTTTTGTTGTTCTTTTGTTTTCCTTTGTTTTCTTGCTCTGGGTACTCCCTCCGAGAATCGAACTCGGATCTAATCTTTAGGAGAGACTTGTTCTATCCATTGAACTAAGGGAGCCCTTTTCGGTCGTTTTTGCCATTCAGGCAGCATGATTTGGGCTGCAAAGTTACGAATAAATTCGCAATCGGCCTTACGGAACCACGATTTTTTTGCCGCCCACGATGTTTATGCCCTTCTTGAACGATGTGAGTTTCTGGCCCTGCAGGTTGTAGATCACTCCAGACTCCAGGCCATTGGCTTCGACCTCATTGATGCCTGTGGGAACCCACGATGTGTCTTCTATGGGCGACTGCAGAAGGTAAATCTCTTCGATAATCGTGCTGCCAGAGGGGTGAGTGCCGTAGATGCCCACAATGTCGTAGCGCTTGTCGCTGATGTTGGAGGGCAGGGAGAGTCCTTTCACACCAAACACGTTGTAGAGGCGGGCACGCTGGTTGCCGTCGTTGTCAACAATAAAGACATTGCTTGCACGAACCAGCTCCACCGTCTTCACCTTGACGAGGTCGGCGTAATAGGCTTCAGAGAGTTCGGTGGCCGACAGCTGGCGCGGCTCTACCTGTGCACCGTCGGTAATGGTTAGCGCAAGGTTCGTACTTGTCAAAACGAGGTGCGGCATGTCATTGACGTGCGTCAGTTTTCCCACCAATTTTCCGCTGATTATGTCGTTTTGCTTCATAGAGATGTCCTTTGTCTTTTCTAAGATGATGGCTCCCGTGTTGTCACGTAGATAGACGTTGTTGTTGTGAACGTAGAGCACCTGTGCGTCGCTGAGGTTCAGAATCGACTCTTCGTTCTCATCAAAGGTCTTGAATTCGGCGATTTCGTCGGTTTCGGGCAGTTTGACCACCTTGACGTGGCAGGTGGCAGAGAGTCCGGTGTTGCTGCTCACGGTAATGTCGGTTTCGCCTGTGGAAATGGCTTCAACCACGCCTTCCTGGTCCACCTTCGCAATGTTTTCGTCGGCAGAACTCCACGTGAGCGTGTAGCTTGCGTATTCGGGCACGGGGGTAACCGTGACTTGTCCCTTCACACCGACACCCAGCTGGAGATTTTCATCGACGAGCAATTCTCTCAGCACATAGGTGTCTTCGATGTCGAAAGTGATGACCCCGTTGGTCTCTTTGATGTTGAGCAGGCCAAATTTTGTTTCCTTTCCAGCCCAGGTTTTCAGGTTGGCGGGCGTGGTGACGTTGTTGAGCGTGGTGACTCTTCCCGTGCCGGGGAAGGGGTCGGCGGCGGCAGATACTCCCGTTCCGCGTGCGCGTACCAATTCATAGTAATTGTGCTTCGGATTGGTGTTTAGCTGATTGTTGGACCACACGGTCGTGTTGGTGGAATCGACGCGGAACACGAGCAGTCCGTGTCCGGGAAGATAGGCATCCCAGCGCTCTTTTTGGCGGTTTTCAAGGATGAAATATTCCTTTTTGACGGGCGTATTGATACGGAAGCCAGCATTGCTCGTATTGACCTTTTCGAGCGTGTAGCTGCCGCCCTCTTCGATGACCTGCGGCGTAGCAAATCCCACCATGTAGCGTTCGAAGAGCGAGTAGCCGCAGGGTGTGTGCGTGTCGTTGAGGTAGCAGCCCGCCGCCATCAGCGTCCAGTCGCCCGGGTCGTTGCTCTGTCCGCCGCCTTCGGCATAGTCGGTGTCGTAGAAGTCGGGCAGGCCGAGCACGTGGCTGAATTCGTGGCAGATGGTGCCGATGCCGCCAATGATGCTCCTCGTCTGCGGGCCTTGAAGCTCGGTGGAGCAGGCATAGCGTCCCAGTCGCTTTCCATCTTTATTCACATAGTACAGATAGCCATTGATGGACTGATAGATGTAGTAGGCATGCGGCCAAAGCAGGTCGCCATTGTTCCCATTGTACGACGAGGGATGGCCGGCAAATACGAAGTAAATCATATCGACCACACCGTCGTTGTCGCCGTCGTAGTTGGCGAAGTTCACGTCTTTGTCGATGAGGTTGATGACGTCGTAGGTCAGCTGCGTGGCGTTCTTTCGCGCATAATATTGGCTTCTATCGACCGTCACGGGGCCGACGACGTCGAATTGCGGTACGAAGACACCCATCGAGTTGTCGCGGAAATAGTCGACCACCGAACCCGTACAGTTCACCCTCGCATTGTAGTAATTGACGTAGCCCGTATAGTTTTCCTTTGAAATCATATCGGTGATGATGTCTTTGTAGCGTTCTTGCTTGAACTTGCAATCATTGTATTCTACAAGGACGACCAGTCCGCGGAACTTCGTGTAGTCGTATTTCGGGGCCCGGCGCACTTCGGAGGCCTGACGGCGGAGGCCATACTCGCGCTGTTTTTTCGCCGCCATCGCCGGTGTCATCTTCGGTTGCAGGAATTTCCTCGTGCGGCGCAGAAAACTCTGCTCCTCGCCTTGGCGCTGTGCCTCGTCGTGGGCAATCTGAGTTGTCGGCACCAACTCACCGTCGGCAGCCTGCTGGGCATAGACGTAGTAGCCCTCTTCGTTTTTCACAACCGTAAACCCGTCTTCGGTGACGTTGAAGCTCATGAACTCATCGCCCACGAGTCGGATTGTAAGGTAGGTGCCGTCTGGCTGCTTCACTTTCACGGGATTACCCTCTGCAGGCACGGCCTGAAGCTGTGGCAAAAACATGGCCACTGCCATTAAGATCATAAAAAGTCGTTTCATCGTCGTTGTTAGTAGTAATAGTTTGAAAAATATGGCCACAAAGTTACATATTATTATTGAAATGCGCAAAATGTTTTAAAATTTATTTTGTTCTGCGCTCGATTTTTTGTAACTTTGCAGCCTGTTTTTCAAATTATAATTTTCAAAATGAACAAATTGAAACTGGCTGTCATAGCCATCGTTCTTTCTTCAAACGCCGCTTTTGCTGGCGGCATTCTCACCAACACCAACCAAAGTGTAAGTTTCTTACGTAACCCCGCGCGCGATGCTGCCATCGGCCTCGACGGCGTGTATTCCAACCCCGCAGGCGTGGCTTTTTTGCCCGACGGATTGCACATCGGGTTCAACTGGCAATACGCCCGTCAGACGCGCACTGTGACTACGCAGAACGAGCTGCTGAAGCTCGGCGTCAGGAACAACGGGCTCGACACGAAGGAATACAAGGGCATTGCCAATGCGCCGTTTATTCCCTCGTTGCAGGCGGCCTACAACAAGAACAAGTGGTCGTTTCAGTTTAATTTTTCGGTGCCCGGAGGTGGCGGAAAATGCGAGTTCGACCAAGGATTAGGCTCTTTCGAGACTGTTGTTGGAGCCATTGCCAGCCGACTCATCGGAGTTTCCACGGCGCTGAACTCGCAAATCAACGCACTGGGAGCCAGCGTGCCCACGGTGACGGGCTATAGCGTCGATGGTTACATGAAGGGGAAGCAGTATTATTTCGGATTCCAGATTGGTGCCGCCAGGAAAATCACTGAAAACCTGTCGGTATATGGCGGTTTGCGTCTGCTTTACGGTACGGCCTCGTATGAAGCTCGTCTGAACAACATCCGCGTGATGAACGGTCAGGACGGGATGACGTTGCCCGACTATTTCTTAGGTGTCAATAACGGCCTCGACAACGCGGGAAAAACCATCACCGCAAATGTTCAAAAGGTGAACGATGGCATCAACCAATATGTGGAAGCATTCATGGCTCAGGGATTGACACGGGAACAGGCCATGCAAGAGGCCATGCAGCGCCCTGAGGTTCAGACACTTGTGCAGCAAGGACAACAGCTGCAAGCTGCTGGCGCACAGTTGCAGGCCACGGGCGAGCAGCTCGCCGCCAGTGCCGAAACCCTCGCTCCCTATGCCAACGGCATGAACCTGATGTCGGACCAGACAGGCTGGGGAATTGCTCCCATCATTGGTATCGACTTTAAGACGGGCAACTTCAACTTCGCTGCGAAATACGAATTCAAGACGCGTATGCGCATGAAGAACAAGTCTGACCTGTTGCATCCCACCGTCATCGCCGCCACGAACAAATACGTCAATGGCACGAGCGTTCCCGAGGATTCGCCCGCACAGCTGGCTCTCGGTGCGCAATGGGAAATGACGCCCGGCGTGCGACTGAACCTGGGCTACCACCACTTCTTCGACACCGATGCCCACTGGTATGAGCACAGCGAGAAGCTGCTCGACGGTGGCACAAACGAATATCTGGCCGGTGCCGAATGGGATGCCACGAAGCAGCTGCAGGTGAGTGGCGGTGTGCAATTCACGCGCTACGGACTCACCGACCAGTATATGAACGATATGTCGTTCGTGGTGAACTCGTGGACTTTCGGCCTTGGTGTGGGCTATCAGGTCAGCAACAAGGTGAAGCTCAACGCGGCCTATTTCCAGACCAACTACGAAGACTACAACATGAATACGCCCGAGCAGACCATGAGCAGCCTCGGACTGACGATTCCCGCGGGAAAGAATTCCTTCACGCGTACCAACCGTGTGCTGGGCTTGGGTGTGGAGCTGACGTTGTAGGAAACGCTACAAAGGATCCACGTCGAAGAATATTTGCAGGGCAGCATATTGCTTGTCCTGCAATATTTGTGTCTGGGCGCGACGCAGATACTCGCGGACGCGTCGCAGGTCGATGCCGTTCTCTAATTTCAACACGATTTTGCGGATGTGGAGCGATTTCACGCGCGCAACTCCCGGTTTGTCGGGGCCGAGCACGCGGTTGCCAAACCACTGTCGCAGCAGCGAAGCCAGGAATATGGCGGCGGAGTCGGCCACGGCCTCGTTTTTGTGTCGCAGGAAGGCGTACACGAGATGATAGAAGGGCGGATAGTGGAACTGTCGGCGCTCATCGAGCAAGTCGGCGTAGAAACTTGACCAGTCGTTCTTGGCAACTTGTTGAATGACAGGAAGTTCCTTGTTTTTCGTCTGAAGAAGCACGAGTCCGCGCCTGCCTTTTCGTCCGGCACGTCCGCTCACTTGCGACATCATCATGAAGGCGTGTTCGTAGGCGCGGAAATCGGGGTAGTTGAGCATCGTGTCGGCATCGAGAATGCCCACGACGGCCACGCGGTCGAAGTCGAGGCCCTTGGAAATCATCTGCGTGCCGATGAGCACGTTGGTGCGCCCCGACGCAAAATCGTTGATGAGGCGTTCGTAGGCATTGCGCGAGCGTGTGGTGTCGAGGTCCATTCGCGCCACGCGAGCCTCGGGGAAGATGTCGCGAATCTGGTCTTCGATTTTCTCCGTGCCGTAGCCTCTTCCGCGCAAATCGCGACCTTCGCAGGCCGGACATTGCGTCGGAACGGGATAGGTGTGGCCGCAGTAGTGGCAGGTGAGCATGTTCGTCGTCTTGTGAAGCGTCAGAGCAACGTCGCAGTTCTTGCAGCGCGGCACCCATCCGCAGCTTTTGCACTCTATCATCGGCGCAAATCCGCGTCGGTTCTGGAACAGAATCACCTGTTTTCCGTCGTCGAGAGCCGTGCGCATCGCGGCAAGCAACTGTGGCGAAAACGGCCCCGGCATCATCTTCCTCCGACGCAAGTCCTTCACGTCAACGATTTGAATTTCAGGAAGTTCGATGCCCTGAAAGCGCGTCTGGAGCGTCACCAAGCCGAATTTTCCCGTCTGCGCGTTGTAATATGATTCCATCGAAGGTGTCGCCGTGCCGAGAAGGACGGAGGCCCCCTCCAACCTCCCCCAACTGGGGGAGGCTTTCAATTTAATAAGAGTATTCTTGATGCATTTTAAAACCTCCTCAGGCTGACGTAGTACCTGTTCATTGGAAAATCTTAACTCCGTGAATCCCATTTCGCGAAGCATCGCAGTTCTTAATTTATCGGCTTCTCGTTGTTCGGGAGCGAGATGATAACCTCCATCTACTTCAATCGCCAAATTCGCACTTAAACAAACGAAATCTACGATAAAATCCCCTATAATATGCTGTCTGCGAAATTTAACATCTAAGTTTTTCCCTCTCAACATTTTCCACAAAATGTTTTCCGCTTCTGTCGGGGCATTCTTTTTTGCGTCAGAAAATTTCTTCAGCAATGGATAGCTGGTAGGATATGCTGTTTTATAATGATTAACTATTTTTTGTATTCTTTTTTCCCGATCTGTAGCCTCCCCCAGTTGGGGGAGGTTGGAGGGGGCAGCCAACATCACTGCCACCGAACGGACGTGATAGCGCGGTGCCGGGTCTTGTTGTTTGAAGGACGTTTCGTGCTCCTCATCGACAATGACGAGTCCGAGTCGCTGAAAGGGCAGGAAGACCGCCGATCGCGCCCCGAGAATCACGTCGTAAGGCTCGTCGGAAAGTTGTTTTTGCCAGATTTCGACGCGCTCGGCATCGCTGTATTTCGAATGGTAAATGCCCAACCGATTGCCAAAAACACGACGCAGACGCTCCATCATCTGCACGGTCAGGGCAATTTCGGGCAGCAGATAAAGCACCTGACGGCCTTCGTCGAGGGCTTTCTGGATGAGGTGGATGTAGATTTCGGTCTTGCCGCTCGACGTGACGCCGTGCAGCAACACGACACGCTTGTTTTCAAACTGCGATTGAATCTCGTCGAAAGCCTTCTGCTGTGGTTCGCTCAAAGGCTTGATTTGCTCGGGATGCGGCTCTCCACCGTGGTTCAACCGCCCCACTTCACGCTCGTAAGTATAAAGGATTTTGCGGTCGATGAGCGCTTTCAGCACCGCCGAAGTGCAGTGGCTTTCATTCATCAGTTCGTCGCGGGTGATGTCTGAATTTTCGTAATCGAAACTCAAAAATTCCGCCAACACCTTCTGCTGTTTTTCCGCCCGATGGAGCATATCGAAAGCCAAGTGCAGTGCCTGTTCCGAGCGATACGCCTCGCAAAGTCCGATGCACGTCTCCGTTTTCGGCTGATAACCGTCTTCATTTTTCAGTCCGGCAGGCAGCGCCGCGTTCATCACCTCGCCCAGAGGAGCCATGTAGTAGTCGCTCATCCACTGCCACAAACGAAGTTGCTCTTGAAGTATAATGGGTTGATTATCAAGTATTTCGATGATGTTTTTTGTGTCGAAATCGGGTTTTTCGTCATGAATTTTGACAACGATTGCCGTGTAGCGTTTCGAGCGGTTGAACGGCACCACCACGCGCACGCCCTCCCTCACCTGCGCCGCCATTTCATCGCTGACAGCGTAGGTAAAGAGCCCTTCGAGGGGTAGCGGAAGTATCACATCGACGTATCGCATTGCGCTTATTCGCTTAATTCTGCAAAGTTACGAAAAAAATACCAGTTTCGCCCTGATTTTCCCCAAATTATACAAACCTTTTCAGCTGCTCCACCCCTTTTCGAATCGAGACGAGGCCGAAATCTTCGGGATTGACCTTGTCGAGCGGAATCCAGAGCAGTTCGGCGGCATCGTCCATGGCGTGGGCTCCCGTGGTTGCTGCCACTTTGCAGCGGTAGAACATGTCCATCGTGGGAATCTCCAGACCGCTATAGACGTAGTGATTGGGTAGGGAGAAAAGGAATTGTGTATCAACGACTTGCAGACCTGTCTCCTCGAAAACCTCACGCGCGACGCCTTCCTCAGAAGTTTCGTCGAAGTCGGAGAATCCGCCCGGCAGGTCGAGCGTACCCTTCGCAGGCTCTTTCGCTCGCCGCACCACGAGCAACTCGTTGTTTTCATTGACGATTACGGCCACCGTTGCCGCACTGGGATTCATATAATACGTGAACCCGCACTGGCTGCATTTCTTGCTTTTCCCGTTGTTTTCCAGAAATTCGGGGCTTCCGCACACGGGGCAATAGCGGAATTTTTCTAAGGGATGATTCATTCGGATATTTTTTTGATGAAAAAAGTGTCATTGAACATGTAGTTTCGGCGCGCAGCGGTCGATGCGGATGGGAATGGCGTCGGTCGAGACTTTTCCATCGTGTTGGATGCGAAGGCGCACGACGCATGCCCTCGTGTTGAGCGGTTTCTGCTGGTCGAAAATGAAGTTTCCGATGCCGTAGAAGATGGTTTTCTCGTTGTAGGTTTCCGTGGTCTGCAGCGTGTGGGTGTGGTGACCGACAACCACGTCGGCGCCAGCATCGACGATTGCGCGGGCCTCGATTCGCTGCTGAGGCATGGGGCGCAGCGTATGCTCTGCTCCCCAGTGCAGATTGACGACGACAATCGCGGTGGAATCGGCCATTTTCAGCGTTTTCACACGATTGAGCAGCGAGTCGAAAGGCTCTTGGCTAACGCTTTCGCGGTCGGGCAGGTAGGAAAAGCTCTCGAGCGGCAGTCGGTTGGAGGCAAGGAGCCAGACCCTTCGGGGCGAAGCGCAGAGCAGGTGGGCTTGGGCGGCCGCTTGCATCGTTGAATCGGCACCGATGGGAACGAGTCTGGCCTTCAGAATGTTGAGGCGCGTGTCGCGAAGTCCCTGTCGCCCCTGGTCCACGCTGTGGTTGTTGGCAAGGTTCAGATGCGTGAAGCCATAAGCGCGAAGGCTGTCGAGCCACTGAGGTTCGCTGCGAAACACGAATCGCTTGAAGGCCGGAGCCTGAATGGTGGTGGCCGGACACTCGAGGTTTCCCACCACGAAATAAGCCCTTCCCCGTCCCTCCCCCGCAGGGAGGGAGCCTTTCAGTAGCGAGCGCAGGCTGTCGTCGGCAAACAGGGTGTGAAAGCCTCGGTGTTCTACGACCTGCCGCACGCCACGGTCGAGCAGGATGTCGCCCGTGAAGAGGATGGTGACGGCCTCTCCCTTGTTATTTCTTCCGAAAGCGAGGGAAGAGGCCGCAAACAGCAGGCTAACAGCCAGAGCTATAGAAAAATTCCTCATAGTCTTGCAGTTCGCCATCGGGCGACACGATAATCTCGTCCATCCACGAGGGAATGCCTCGGTCGGGCTGTGTTTTCAGCAGTTGTTGCCATTCTTCGTCGGTGAGCCGCTGTTCGCCGATGGAGCGTTGGAACTCGCGATAGCTGAGCACGGCGCCGCGCGTCAGGTAGCGTTCGCCGGCGATATCGACAGCCACGTAAATCTCATAGGCGGGACCTGTGGCGGCGTAGAGGATGGACTTGTTCGGATTGTTGTCGCCGTTGGCGGTATAGACGTCGGCCACGCAGGCGATGGAGCGGTCAGCACCCTGCACGTTGTCCCAGCCGTCGAGATACTGGTCGGGCTCGCGAATCAGGTCGAGCGAGATGTTTTCGATGGTCGAGCCGATGATTTCAATCTGCTGGTTTTCCTCGTCGGTGAGACGACTGCCGTAGCCGACTTCCTTCCGGCTGACGCGCAGCAGAAACTCTGCCAACTCGCCGATGCGCTCGCCTGTGGAGAGCAGTTTCGGCGTTTGCAACTGGTATTTCTGCATGAATTCATCGAGGGCGACGTTCAAGGCCACGGCTCGCTTCCAGAAGTTGATGTTCGGCTCCACATAGCCCTTCACCACGGGGTTTGGCGGCCCTCCGTCGCCACATTCGGCAGCGAGAGGCTGCTTGGCGTAGAGGATGGCGTCGTGTTTGAGCTCGGCCCACGAGGCCAGTGCCGTATTCAGGTTCTTCTTCGCCCACTGCGTGGTGCGCATAAAGTCGGGCAGCTGGTTCTCGCTCTCGTCGTAGATGTTGAATCGATGATAGTAGGTGGTGTCCTGCAGCGTCTGCAGCGCCGACATCCAGCGGTTCGACAGCGTTTCCTGCCAGTCGATTTCCTGCATTCTGGCCTTCATTTTCGCCAGTGTCGGCAGAAAGTCGGGCCAGGCGTCCTGCACGCGCAACTCGCCCGTAAGCACCTGCTCGGCCATGCCCTTGCCCATGGCTGCAAACACGTCGAGACCGCTTGGAACACCGCGGCGCGTGGGATTGCCCTTGGCATCCACCATCTCGTTCAGCACCTCGCCGTCGGGCGTGTAGCGCTGTGGCATCAGATTGATTTTCACGTGGCTCGTGTGCTCGAACTTCGGACGAATTCGGGTCTGATTTTTGCCGATTTCATCGAGATATTTCTGTATCGAAGCCAGTGCCTTCTTGTTTTTCAGCAGTTTTTCCAAAGGAATTCCCAGCTTCTGCATTTCGTCGTAAACCTGCAGGATGGTCAGGTTGTCGGGTTTTCCGAACAGGAAGGTCATGGGCTCGAACAGCTGTGCATAGAGTCGGCGAAGGTCGCTGTTTTTGCCGATTTCATCGGCGAGAACCAGTGCGTTGCGCAGTTGTGCGGGCTTGTCGGTGCCGAAGGGCACGTGTTGCAGCCACATCATCGCGCGGAAGTAGTGGCCGAGCGTGTCGTTGCGGGTGTAGTGGCCTCGCGGACGGAAGAGTGAGTAGGCGAATTTGGCTGTTTGATAGTCGAGAAATTCCGAAAAATCGTCTTCCGAGCGTTGAATTTTGCCGATTTCATCGAGAATTTGCTCTTTATACTTCGTGTCGGCAATCTGCGGAGCCTGACCCGTGATGAGTGCCTCGGCAATGGTGAAATAGGCCTGGTTCCAGTCGCTGGTGCGTGCCTTCATCGCCTTGCAGAAGTGCTCCAAGGCCTGCCGAAGCCCGTTTTGCTCCATTTCGCGCACCATACAGTCGAAATAGAGGTGGAAAAGTTGCAGATAGAGGTCGGTGGTGACAAACGACGGAAAATCGCTGTAGTCGTTCTTCTCATAGACGTGGAAAAGCTGCACCTTCCGCCCGGGAACGATGGCGAAGCTGTTTTTGCCGAGCGCCTCTTCGAGTTTCGGGTCGATTTTCTCTAACTGAAAGGGATTCAGGATGTTATCCGTGCGAAAACGCCAATTTTCGGGCTTGTTTTTGCCTCCGTTCCACGCGAGTTCGTTCTCGCGCTCTTGAATTTTTTTCAGAAATTCGCGCTCCTTCGGCGTGAGCTTCACGCGCTGCCCGTACTCGGTGTAGCCGCTGAAAAACTCCCAGTCGCTGTCTGACGACTGGTTGCTTCGGGTGTCAATCTGTTCGAAGGTTGCCCACATCAGCGAGTCGTACCACGAGGTCTGCTTGAAGATGTGCCGCAGGTCGGCATCTTTCAGCACGAAGCCCTGTCGTGCGGCGAAGGCGTTGCGCAGGATGCGCAGCTCGGCCATCGACAGCTTGGAAATGTCCATACGCGTGTCGATGGGGCGGATGAATTGCTCCACGTCGAGATGTCCGTTTCCGGGGATATAGACGTGTTTCCCGGGCTGCTGGGCCTCAGTCGCAAGGCTCATCAGCAGAGCCAGCATTGTCATCAAGAAATTTTTCATAAGCTATCGTTTTTTGGTTAATATTTTTCGCAATGAATCGGCTGAACGCCAGGCCGAATTCCTCCCAGTGGTAGTCGGTGATGGTGAACCGACCGTCGGAACCCGTCTCCAAGGCGCGAATCAGGCCGTCGCGATAGCGGAAATCGACAAGATTGCCGCCAAGTTTCGAGCCCATCCAGAGCGGTCGCACCTTTCCGCGATGGTTCTTGAAAATGAACAGCCTACGCCCTTTCTCCCGATAAAACCGCGTTTTTTTGACCACGCCCACCATCGCATCGGGCTTTCCGTCGCCATCGACATCGCCCACCTGAAACTGATAGACGGGGTACGGTAGCCGCCAGCCGTCGTGGGTGGAATCGCTCTCGAGCACGAGCCAGCTCAGCGAGTCGCTCTCCGTTTGCAGGCGAAACGTCTGCGCCTGTCCGTTCAGGCTGCATAGCAGCCCGAGAAGCAGCAGGCTACAGCAGCGACCGAATCTCCGCATCGAGGTCCTTGATTTGCACGTCGCGCTTGTGGAGCTCGCTGTTGCGGCCCACGAGGAAATAGGTCGGAACCGACTGGATGTTGTATTTCATCACGAGCGTGCTCTGCGGCCCGTCGGCATCGCGTACGCATACCCACGGCAGCGCGGCGGTAGAGGTTTTCCAGAAGTGCTCGTCGGGGTCGAACGCCACTTGATAGATTTCCAGCCCCTGCGCGTGGTATCTGTTGTAGATGTCGCGCAGCTGCATGATGCGCTCCGTGGAGCCGTTGGCCGCAAACACGTGGAAATCAAGCAGCACCACCTTGTCGCGCAGGTCGGTGAGGCGGCGCATCTGCCCCTTGTTGTCGGGCAGGTTGATGTCGATGATGTTCGACACGTCCACGATGTCGGGGTCGATGTTGCTCAGCTGCTGCTGTTGCACGATGCGCTGGTTTTTCATGCCCTCAATGGCGATGTTGTGGAGGTTTTTCCCGCGTTCCGACTGCGGATAATACGTGTCCCACGAGGTGGCGACGGCGCGAAACGCCTTCATGTCTTCCCCGTTTGTGCGCGGGTCGAAAACCAGTGCTTCCAGCTGTCCGAGCCTCACGGTTTGGAACAGCGCGTAGTAGGCGTAGGCGCGCATGGGCTCCTTGAAGATGTAATCGCGCTTCACCATCGTCTTGTAGGCGTCGAGCACGCGCTCCACGCTGTCTCTGACGGCATTCACGCCCAAATCGGGAGCCGCCACGACGGCGTTCACCTTGCGTTGCACATCCATTTGCAGCAAGGCTAACTCCTTGATTTTCAAGCACTCTTCGGAGCCTTCCACGTCATACACTGCCGACATCGTCGGAAATTGCGCCTTCACCTCGATTTGCTCCGTGGAATCCACGGCCAGATTGATGATTTGGCTACCGATGCGAAGCCTGTAGAACTCGGGAGCCTCGGGCGCATTGCCGCGAAACGAGAATGTTCCCGTTTCCGAGAGCTTCGCGCTGTCGATTTTCACTGGCCCGCTCAGGCTCATATTCTCCAAGTACAGCACCGAGTCTTTCGCCTCGGTGATTTCGCCGCTCACGCCAAACTGGTTGCCCGTGCACGAAACGACGGCAAGCACGAGCGCAAAAGCCGCCGTGCCTGCCAAAAAATCAGCAATAATTCTTTTCATAAAAAATCGGTGATTACTTCATCAGAGCCTTGCCCGAACCCCAGGCTGTACCCACTTTCTCGCCCACGACGCGATATTCGTTCTTGGCCGAGTCGAAGATGACGGGCTGGAGCTTCGAGAGGTCAACATTGCCTTCTGCGTCGAGGATGCTCTCGTCGGCACTCATATTGACAATCTCGCCCACCACGCGGGCGCCGCCGTTACCGTCTTCCTCGAAGGTCACGCACTTGCACTCCAGCGTCAGCTTATACTCGTTGATGATGGGCGCATCCACGTTGGGACTTTTCGAAGCCGTGAAACCGGCGATTTTCACCTTGTCGGGCACGTCGTTGGCCGACACGATGCCGAAATAGTCGCTCTGCGCGATGTCGTCTTTCGTTGCGAAACTGATCGTGAAGGCCTTTTTCAGGCGGATGTTCTCCGTCGTCTTGTGGGCCGACAGCTCGAAGGTGATGTGCTTCGGACCACACTGGCCACCCCATGCCGCCATCATCACGTCGGGATTCTCGTTTTCGTCCCACGTGGCAATCATGATGGCCGGAAGCGGCGTAATCACGGTCTTGTCGGTGAAGTTCTTGCGACCTTCCACGGCTTTCACCTCCACTTTCTCCTTTGCAGGATTCTCGTTCACGTTCTCATTGTTCTTCTGCTCCTTGTTTCCGCAGGCGGCAATGAGCAGTGCGCCTGTCAGAGCGAGGGCTGAAGTCTTCAAAATTCTTTTCATATCATTCTTGTTTTTATGGGTTAGTTACATGCTTTCGCGGAGAATCTCGATGACCTCCTCGCGCGTGAGCACCTTGTAGCCGCCTGTCAGCAGGAAAGTGCCGTCGGCAATCTTTGGGAGCATTTCTTCGGTGGCGCCCAGCTCCGTGATGTTCATCACCAAGCCGATTTCGCGCATCCATGCCTCGAGCGCAGCCAGTCCGGCCTCGGCCAGTTGCCGTTCGCTCTTTCCCTCGGCGGAAATGTTCCAGACGTTCTGGGCGAAGCGGGCGAATTTGTGCAGTCCGCCGTCCATCACGTGCTTGTAGTAGGGGATGGAGACGGCGGCGAGCGTCATGCCGTGTGTGGCGTCGGTAATGGCGCCCACGGCCTGGCCAATCATGTGGACCTCCCAGTCGGTGGTCTTACCCTTCTTCAGCAGCGTGTTCAGTGCCCACGTGGCCGTCCACATGATGTTCGAGCGAGCCTCGTAGTCATGCGGATTCTTCACGGCAATGCGGCTCGAATGGATGAGCGAGCGCATGAGTCCTTCGGCGATATAGTCGGTGGTGGAGTCGTCGGAGTCGCTGAAATACTGCTCCATGATGTGCGACATGATGTCGTAGAAGCCAGCCACCATCTGGTATTGCGGCACGGTGAAGGTGAATTTCGGGTTCAGGATGGTGAACTTGGGGAACAGCTCCTCGTCGAATACCTTTCCGATTTTCAGCCCTTGGGCATGGTTCGTGATGACGCTTCCGCCGTTCATCTCGGAGCCTGTGCCCACCATCGTCAGCACTGCGCCCACGGGGATAATCTTGCACGAGGGATTGCCCTGCTCCAGATAGTATTTCGTCCACGGGTCTTCCTCGCACCACGCCGAGGCGCTCACGCCCTTGGCATAGTCGATGGTAGAGCCGCCACCCACGGCCAGAATCAGGTCCACGTTGTTCTCGCGCGCCATCTTGGCACCCTCGTAGAGCTTTTCCACGGTGGGATTCGCCATCACGCCGCCGTCTTCAACGACGGTTTTGCCGGCCTCGCGCAGAAGGGTCATCACCTGCTCGTAGATGCCGTTGCGCTTGATGCTGCCGCCGCCGTAGCAAAACATCACCGTGGGGCCGTAGTTTTTCAGTTCGTCACTCAGGTATTTCAGCGATTCGTCGCCGAAATACAGTTTCGTTGGGTTGGAATAAATGAAATTTCCTAACATAATCTTTTTGTTTTTTGAGTTCTACGCTTGCAAAGATACGAATTTTCCGCGAAAAATCGCGCCGTTTCACCGTTTTTTTGTGAATCTGGCGAGTAGAACCTACGCCATCACGACGTCGAACACCATCATCAGCACGAATCCGACGGCGAAACCAATGGTGCTCAGGTTGGTGTGCTTGCCCGTGGAGGCCTCGGGAATGAGCTCCTCGACCACGACGTAGAACATCGCACCGGCGGCGAAGGCCAGCATATAGGGCAAAACGGGCGTGAGCACCGAGGCGAGCAGCACCACGGCCAGGGCACCAATCGGCTCCACGGCTCCGCTCAGGCTACCCAGCAGGAACGAACGCCAGCGCGAATTGCCCTCGGCACGCATCGGCATCGAAATGATGGCGCCCTCGGGGATGTTCTGTATGGCGATACCCAGCGACACGGCCACCGCCGAGGCCAGCGAAATGTTTGAAATACCCTGTTCGGCACCGGCAAACACCACGCCCACGGCCATGCCCTCGGGCAGATTGTGGATGGTGACGGCCAGGGCGAGCATCGCTGTTCGCGAGAGGCGCGAGTGCGGGCCTTCGGGCTTGTCGGTTCCGAGGTGCAGGTGGGGCGTTGCCTCGTCGAGCAGCAGCAGAAAGCCGATGCCGAGCAGAAATCCCACGGCGGCAGGAAACACCGACATCAAAGCCTCCCCTACGGGGGGAGGTTGGGAGGGGGCACTCATCTCCATCGCGGGAATCAGCAGCGACCACACCGATGCGGCCACCATCACGCCCGAGGCGAAGCCGAGCAGGGTTTTCTGAACGCGGGGCGACATATCACCTTTCATGAAAAAGACGAAAGCCGCCCCGAGCATGGTTCCCAACAGGGGGATGAATAGTCCTATGAATAGTGTCATACGTTACTGGGCTGGTTCCCACTTGCAGCGCACGGGCGACACAATCGCGCCTTCTTTCTTCAACTCGGCGAAAGCCTTATCTACTTCCTTGCGGTCGGCACCCAGCGCCTTTGTCACGTCGCCAGCCGAGACGGGTTTGCCGGCCTCGCGCATGGCTTTCAATACTTTTTCTTTCATTTTTCAAGATAATTTGGTTAGAATGTTACTGTTTCCAAACCACACAGCGCCGAGTTCGGCAAACTGTTTCAAAGCTTCTTGTTTGGTCATAATTCTTGAATTTTTTGTGAATAATGTTGATGAATACGTGTCATTTTCTCAATGCCTCGATGATGGTGTCGAGGTCGTTGGCCAGGCGGTTGTAGTCGCCGAGCTGCAGAGGACACGATTTCAGCTCCTCGGCCATGCCCGTGGGAATCACGGCGTAGGCCTGCTTCTCCATGGCCCGCCCACGTTCGGTGAGTGAGACGATTTGCTGCCGCTTGTCTTTCGAGCCGCGCTTCCGGTCCACGATGCCCAGCTTCTCCATGCGCTGCAGCAGCGGTGTCACCGTGTTGGTTTCGAGGTGCAGCCGGCGGGCAATGTCGTTCACGGGCATCGCGTCGCTTTCCCACAGCACCAGCAGCACCAGATACTGCGGATAGGTGATGCCCAGCTTGCTCAGGATGGGCGTGTAGGTCTGCGTCACCAGTCGTGCTGCCGTGTAGAGTCGGAAGCAGATTTGGTTGCTGAGTTGTAGTTCTGTATAGGCCATTTTTTGTATGATAATGACGATTTTATATCGTTTACGATGCAAAATTACGAAAAGAAAATTATATCGCAAGCGATTTACTCGAAATTTTAAGACGATTTAACATTAGGTCGTGTGCGATATAAAATATTTTCTATACCTTTGCAATATGAAATGCCTTGTAAAGTCACCTTTCATCGTTGCCATCGTGCTCCTTGCCCTGCTGTCCGCCTGCTCGCGCGGAAAGCAGATGCGGGAGCGGATGCAGTACGTGGCCGCCTGCAACAAGGCCGACACGGTGTTCTCGGCGCGGTGGCTGCCCACGGTCGATTCGCTGGCCGACTATTTCCGCAGCCACGGCACCAGGAACGAGCGCATGACGGCCCTCTACCTGAAAGGGCGCGTCCACCACGACCTCGGTGAAGCTCCGCAGGCGCTCGACTGCTACCAACAGGCCGTCGCGCGGCCCGACAACCGATTCCGCGTCGCACCCGACACGAAAAACATCCTTCGGCTGACAATTGGGGCGTAAAAAAGTTTTTATTAATAATTGTTAAATATCCCTTTGTTTTCATCAACATCAAGGCGATTAGTTCGTTTATAAGGCAAGATGACAAGCCACGAATACGAACAAATAGTACGCCGAATGAGGCCACAATTATTAAAATTGGGGTTCTCGTTTTTCTCCGATGAGGAATTGGCTGCCGATGCCGCTCAGGAAGCATTGTTACGGCTCTGGCTCTTGCGTGAACAGGTCGCGGACACCAACCACGCCGAGGCACTATTGATTCGTATGACAAAAAATGTCTGCGTCAGCGAGTGGCGACGGAAACAAAAAATGGGATTTCTGCCCTCTTTGGAAACGGACAATGTTCTCGCCGAGGAAATGCAGCCGATGGCCGACGACGACAACGCCCGACAACTTGCCTCTGCCATCCAGTCGCTGACACCAACGGAGCAACAACTTTTCCGTATGCGCCACGAGTTGGAGATGGACATTCCGCAAATTGCTGCCGTCACGGGCTTGCTGCCGCGTTCTGTCAGTCAGGTGGTCAGCGTGGCACGTCGCAAAATCGTAGAACAATTAAAGAAAGGAGGAATTTTATGATGAATGAATACACAGAACAAAAATTCGACCAGTTGCCGTCGTCACTAATCAAGAAAGATTATCCGTTGAAAAAATGGATGGAGGAAGACGAAAGCGAAGCCTTCGACCGCATCGTCGGTAAGCGGAAACGCGAAAAAACGATACGCCGATGGATTGCCGTTGCCGCCTGCCTTGTCTTCATCGTCGGCATCGCAGGCATCGCCAAACTCACGCAATCGAACGAACGACAAAACCAACTTCCTCAACCAGTCGTAGCAAAAGTGGAGCCGATTCCGAAGCAAAAAGAAATCATTCAAGTGGAAACACCAGTCGAAAAGCCTTCCCATCCTGTGGGGACTCGGAAATCAAAACCTTCGCCTCGCCAAACACCAAAAACACCTGAAAAGGAGGTGTCGGCGGAAAAAATCGAGGTGGACATCGCCGAGGAAATATCCGATTTAATCGCCTGTATCGATGGGTTCGAACAACAATTATTATCAGAATAAAATTTTTAAAAATATGAAAAGAATCTTCTTAGTGATTGCATTTGCCTTGACGGCATCGCTCACAACTATCGCACAAACTCCGAGAGTGGACCAAATGATGAAAGAACGGGCTTCGCTGCCTTGGACCGGGACAATCTATCGCGCTTGCGTAGATAGTCTTTCCACCTATATCTTAAAAAAGTATGGTGGAATGCACACACAATCATACGCCATCAACGAAGTGACGGCTCCCGTAAAAGGAAGCGATGAAAAACTTAGAGAAGTAACTTCACACATAGTGAATCGTTTGTCGTCTTTAAACACCCTTCAAACCTATAGCGAACGAATCGACGATGGCAACGAGTTGCGCGGACGCTTGATTCTGAAACTGCGTCCAGAAGGTGAGGACACAACCGCATATATTTTCACGAAGTACGACCGAAATGCAATTATCGTGAAACTTCTGACAGACAGGGCCATAGACATTTCGGCGAATCCGCGTAACACAAACAGAAGTTGGAAAGAAGACGAATTGTCGCTCTGGAAAAAACTGAGAAAAGAATTCTACGGATTAGGCTCTAATGTTGATCGAAACGTACAAATGAAATGGCACATCGTGAATTTAAACAAAAACGATGAAGACCATTTTTTCATCACTACACCCGAACCAAAACAGGGAAGTGAAGTGATATGGCAATTTCTACAAACCAACGACTCAAGCAAATGGGAATTCGAAAGCACAAAAGACCTCCTCGAACTGGCCGGAAAAGAAGACGGTTCAACCTATGGCGTTTTGACCAACAAAGCATTGAGAGCGGATAGTTGCCATTATTACTATGCCTCACGCACGAAACCAGACGGACAGTCAGAAATGTTCGGAGTCACCCACGAAGACGGCATCTCCTATTTCTTCCACGCCACCAGCGAAGAGCCCGGGCTATTTGCCATACCGTGGGGAAGAACTTTTTGGGATAAAAATCAAGAAAGTGAATACGACAGCCTGATGGCCATCGCAGTTTATGTCATCGACGAAGCGACGAATAAAACCATCAAAGATGCGAAACTGACATTTATGAAACCAGACAGAAAAACTGTCATCGAAACAAAAGATTATTTGGTGGCCCATTTGGGTCGCGATATTTACCGCCACGGCTGTTGGCTTCAGCCTCACGACCGCTATATCTTGAAGATTGAAGTCGAGGGCTATAAAACTGAATGGGCGGAAATCACACCCGATAAAGAAGTGGAGAAAGGAAGATTCAATGCACGGATAGAAGTAGGGCTTCAGCCCAAACGCTGATTCGCTCGTGAATAGAATGGTCGGCAACAGTTAGCAGCAGCGCTGTTGCCGATTTTTTTGAAAAAACTTTTAGCCATTTAAGTCTTTTTCGTTAATTTTGCGTCATTCAATTAAAAGGCTATGTGATGAAACTATTCAATAAATTCAAAAATACGGAGCAAATAACGGCTGAACGACACGGACTATTGCAATACGCCTGCTATCGACTGGGAAACCTCCACGATGCGGAGGATGCCGTGCAGGATGTTTTCGTCAAACTCCACCAGCGGCTGAGCGAAGGCGGTGAGGAAATCAAGAATCTGCCGGCCTATCTCTATCGAATGTTGGCAAACCTTTGCGTCAGCCATCGACGGAAAACGAAACTCACGCCGACCGTTCCCCTCGAAGGAGTGCCAGAGCCGATGGCGCTCGAACCAGAAAATTTCGAACAGGAATTCCGCCTCGTCAATCGATTGTTGTCGGAAATTCCCGACGAACAGGCCGAGGTCATCCGACTGCGATTCTACGGCGACAAGAGTTTTCAGGAAATTGCCGACATCCTCGGCATTCCGCTTACCACCGCCAAGTCACGCTTCGCTTACGGTTTAGAGAAAATCAAACGAGGGATGCGCGCCCCTCATTCTGTATAACTCCAAAAACGAACAACTATGGACTGCAAGGATTTCAAAAACACAGTGGCCGACCTTTTTGACAAGGAAGTCGCCCCGAATGTGAAGGCCGAGTGCGAAAAGCACATCTGCCAGTGCGCCGAGTGCAGGGAATATTACGAAGATCTGCTGACGACAGCGGAACTTCTGCGTCCCCGACATTCACCCGTCTTGAAACGTGAGAAAATCACGTCTAATGCAAGAAAATCTACTACTTTTTATAAAGTGGCTGCCATTATTGTCGGTGCCATCTTCCTTTCAGGCATCGCCTACGCCACCATCCGCGTCTTGTCGCCTCAAAAAACGACAGAAAAAGAAGAACAGAGAATGTTGAGAGCCCATTTCGTGTCGCCCAACGAAAAAAAGAAATTCATTAAGAATCATGGCGATGCCATCATTGTCAATTGGACCAAAGGAACTTGGGTGCAGAACGGCGAAAATTCTTTTGTAGAAGAATTTCCGACCAATAAATATGGCTATTCGTTTTCCGTAAAAACTTCCACCGTAATGCTCGACGGCCAGAAACTCGACATCCACAACCTGCCGAATTTGCCTGCCTCGGCACTGAAAAAGATGGAAATCATACGTAAAGAAGACCGTCTGTTAGTCTATCTCATCACCTCGCCCACGTTAGTCCCCACTAACGTGAAAGGCAACATCAATCCCGAACTGACGATTCTGCTGACAGGAAAACCGCCGAAAGGTGCGATAATGCGTACATCAATATACACCCAACAAGGCATCCACGATAATTTCAACTGGAAGAACTACTTATATACTTCGTGGACTTCTGAAATAGAAAACATCGGTATGCAGTTGGAAGAAGTCGCCATCCGCAAAGACCACCACGTGCGCGTGAATGTCTGCCGAGGCGTTTCCCAAGAGCATATCAACCGCATCAAAAAATTGATGCAGGAAAAAGGTATCACGAATTACGAACTGGCAAATCAAAAATAACCCTTTTTTAATGTCGAAAAAATGTATAAATCCACTATTTTTGTTTTTTTGCTCATCTTTGGCACCTATAACAATTGTATGATGGCGCAGCCAAAAATCGGAGCTCGTGTACCTATTAGAGAAAAGCGTGGTTACGACCAACGGAAAGTCATTGACACGGCTAACGTGCGTGTACTTTATGCCCTTAATGCAAAAAACATCAAGGATGAAAGCACTTACATCGACCTCGCCAAGTTAGAGGTGGGCAAACGAGTATGGAAGTACAGCAGCGAGTTCATTTTCCTCTCAGACCAAAAAGCCATTAAGTGGAAGAAAGAGAAGAAATATAAAGGTAGAGTTCCCAAAAGTTTTTGGATAAATGGAAGGAATCATGAATACTGGAGCGAGTTGGCTTTCTCTGATTACTTCATACGGGGAAATGGACTAACGGAATGGGCATGTATGCCTCTATTTGCCGAAAAAGATAATGGACGCTACACGGAATCGTGGCCACTGATGCGGTGGACGTTAGGTAGTCAGCACCAGACAATTCTCGGATATCGCTGTCAGAAAGCACTGTGCCGCTTTCGTGGCCGCGACTTTGTGGCGTGGTTCGCCCCCGATGTGCCTATCAAGGGAGGGCCGTGGAAATTCGGCGGCTTGCCCGGATGTATTTTAAAAGTTTATGATGTAGATAGAAACTATGTCTGGGAAGCTATCGCCATCGAACGCGGTACGTTCAAAATCACACAGTATCCTGAAAAACTATACCCGGTAACCAAACGAGAACGCATCTGGAAACTCCAACGACGTTATGTTGAGGATTATTGGGATGCTCTCGGTGTGGAATGGATAGATGGAAGCAGACAGAAGAAACAGAAATACGAACAGTTAGAAAAAGAGTAATTGTCAATGAAATTTTATGAAAAAGAAAATTATTTTTTGCATCATTTTTTGTGCAACTTGCTTGAATCTGTTTGCACAGCCTAAAAATGCACATTGTACGGCTCCAAGTAATAGGAAAGCGGGCAATATGTCTGTGGTTGATACGACTCGCATTCGGGCGTGGTATGCTTTCAATGCAGATGATATCAAAAATGAGGACACGTATATAGACTGTCAGCGTTTGGACGTCGGGAAACGTGTAATCAAGTATTATAGCGAGTTCCTTTTTCGCTCCGACTCACTGATTGCCGTGTGGAAAAAGAAAAATCCGAGAGCGAATAGTATGCCGAGATTTCTTGGAAATGGTGGAAAGAACAAAGACAGATGGAGTGAATATGAATACTCTGATATTTTTATTACCAAAGGAAAACTGACGGAGTATGCTTCTATGCCGTCGTCGTTGGAAAAATATAATTCCTATTATACAGAACCTTATCCGCTGCAACAATGGAAAATCGGGACAGAAACCCAGACGATTCTCGGTTACCAATGCCAGAAAGCCACCTGCCGTTGGCGCGGTCGCGATTTCGTGGCGTGGTTCACTTCAAGCATTCCCGTGAAAGCGGGCCCGTGGAAGTTTGGCGGATTGCCGGGGCTGATACTGAAATTGCAAGATACGGACGGGCTGTATCGTTTTGAAGCCGTACAGATTTCGTCGAAGCCATTTCCCATCCACAAATATGATTTTAAGAACTACCATTCTTCCACACGCGAAAAAGTCTGGAAAATGCAAAAATCTTTCAATGAGAACTATCCTAAAGCCGCAGGTCTGCGTAAAGTTTCTTTCGACGCAAAAGGACATGCCATTCCCGGTGAGGCAATTTCTAAATATACACCGTATGAGCCTTTAGAGAAGGAATAACCTTTTTTTATTAACTAATTTATTAACTAAAAAACTTTACAAAAATGAAAATTAAACGATTTAAATTGAATGCACTTTCTGCGGAAACCCTTCAGCGGAAAGAATTGAGTTCCATTGTTGGAGGTGACACTTGTGGTTGTGGATGTCTTTTTGCAGGTCAACCAGGTGGCTCATTTTCTGTTTAATCGTTTCTTAGGGGAAGATGCGAACTCCTCATCTTCCCCCTAACAATTTAAATTGATATTCTTTTGTATGAAAAATTTTATCATAATAACCCTATTGTTGGCGAATGCGATGGCATTTGCCCAGAACAAGCAAAGTCGCATAGGCTATGTTGCCATGTCGAATACCGACAACTACGTGGTGTTCGACACGGCAACCGTCCGTGTCTGGTATGCATTGAATGCCCTTGACATCAACGACGAGAACTCCTATATCGACTGGCAGATTCTTGAGGTAGGCAAGTACAGCAACAAGTATTACAGCTACTTCGTGTGGGAGTCGGATTCGCTTAGAACCGTCGATTACAGGACTAATCGCTCTGGTAGTTTTTCTAACAAGTTGCTTCCCCGAGGTCGCAACGGGAAAGGGCATTGGAACGAGCTGCAATATCATGTGCTGATAGCAGAAAACGGAAAGATTAGGACATACAACCGTGAGCGTCTGCCGCAATACGAGGGATATTATGACGAGCCATATCCAAATCAGCAATGGACGCTCACGCCGGATACCGCCACCGTCAGTGGCTACCATTGCCAAAAAGCGACATGCCATTTCCGCGGACGCGATTTCGAGGCATGGTTCACGACTGATGTCCCGTTGAAATTCGGTCCATGGAAGTTCGGCGGTTTGCCTGGCCTTATCGTCAAGGTCTATGACGCCGACCATTACTACACTTTCGAGTGTACAAAAGTGGAGCGTGTCCATCGGCCTATGGTCAAAAGCAAATACAGTCGCCGTCGTCCCATCAAACGTGAGACCGTGTTGAAATTCGAGCGGAAAATCAACGAGAATCCCGGAAAGCTATTGGGATGGAAGGATATGGAAGGAAATATCATCTCAAAATTCTATCCTTACGAACCAATTGAATTAGAATAAAGTTACAATGATGCCGAAAAGAGTTATAGCCATCGTCGTTTTAGCCGTCCTATGCAGGTCGCTGAATGCCCAAACCGTGATTGAGGGCACTGTGCTCGACGCACGGGACAAGCCTGTAGAAGCGTATGTGACCGTTGCGCCGAAAGGAACGGGAACCATCCTGAACTTTGCCGATACCGACGCGAAAGGCCACTACAAACTGGAATTCAATTCTTCGGCAGACACCATTTTGGTGACGGCATCGGGACTGACCATCGGCAACCAAGTGAAAACCGTGCCGAATCGCAGCCAGAAGCTTGACTTCCGAGTCAGTGAGCAAAGCATACAAATCAAGGAAGTGACGGTGAAAGCCCAGAAAATCAGGCAAAGCGGCGACACGCTGAACTACCTCGTCGGCGCCTACCAACAGCAGGGCGACCGCGTCATCGGCGATGTGCTGAAACGGATGCCGGGCATTGAGGTGTCGGGCAATGGAAGCATCAAGTTCAACGGGAAGAGCATCAGCAAGTTCTATGTGGAGGACATGGACCTGCTGCAAGGCCGCTACGGCATCGCCACGAACAACATCAATGCGCAGGATGTTTCCACCGTGCAGGTGCTGGAAAACCATCAGCCCGTCAAGACGCTGCAGGGGAAGACGCTGAGCGACGACGTCGCCATCAACCTGAAATTGAAAAACTCGGCCAAGGGAACGGTGGCCGTCAACACGATGTTGGGCGGCGGATTGCAACAGGTGCAGACCATCGGGAAAAATCCCCTTTGGACGGCAGAACTCGTCGGGATGTATTTTGCCAAACGACGGCAGAATATGACCCTGTATAAAGGCAACAACACGGGGGGCGATGTTTCCAAGGAACTGACACAACATTATTCTGGCATCAACAGTGTGCGACTCTATCCTTTCTGTCCTTCCGGCGCAGTGATGCCGTCTGGCTCGGGCCTGCCCCAAGAGCGCACTTTTGACAACCATTCCCACATCGTGACGATGAATCATCTGGAAAAACTCAACAAGGATGCGGAAATCGGGCTGAACATCGCCTTTCACAACGACCGAGTCCACCGTGAGGGAACGGCGGAGGGCGACCGCTTCGTGAGCGAAGACCAACGCCTGCTGACAAAAGAGACATTGTCCAGCGAAACGAAAATCAACAACTTGAACATACAGACCCGATACAATTGGAATGCGGCGAACGGTTTTCTGGCGAATGTATTGAAATTCGATGCCAACTGGAATGCAGACCATGTTGAGAGTTCCCTTTCTTCGAAATCGTCCGGGGCAAGTCCCATTAACTATGGAGATGAGCGCGTCAGGCAGCATTTTGACCGTCCACAACTGTCCATCAGCAACACTTTCAACACCATCCGAAACTTCGGCAAGCATACGCTCGACCTGCATTTCTCGGCAGGCTATGCCCATCGTCCCAACACCCTTTCCGTCGGTATCGACTCACTGCTGCAAGGCACATCGAAAACTTATGAGCAGGAAGTCCGCTCACACCATATCACGGGCAACTTCCACACGAACTACAGCTTCCGTCTCGGCTCGTTTTCGCTGAACTACGGCATTGTCGCCCACGCCAGTATGCACGGCATCAAGACCGACCTCGACGGTTTCGACACACAAGGCCATTCTGCCCAGAACGACTTGTGGTACAACACCTATGAACTGGTGTTTGGGCAGAACTATAAATTCGAGGAAGGCGGTTGGCGGATTTCCCTGGGCTGTCCACTGAACCTTTACACGCAGACACTCGACGACCGCATCCGCAACGACAAGCACAGCTATACCCACCTGCTCGTCACACCGTCGTTCTCCGCAGGCTACGAATGGCGCGACTGGAGCGGAAGCGTCAATGCCAGCTATTCCAAAACGGTGGGCGACCCCGGCGGAATCTACAGCGGCTACATCATGAACAACTACCGCTCGTTCCAACGCTCTTACGTGGAGCAACTTTCCGAAACAAGCCGCTTCGGAGCAGGTGCAAGCATGGCCTATCGCAGTGCGCTCACGGCCACGTTCATCCGCCTAAATGCCAATTACGGACACACTCGAAACAATCAGATTTACGACTACGACTATCACGGAGCAACAAGTGTCGTGCAGGCCGTCAGCCAAAAGACATCATCCGACAATTATGGCTTCGGGGCCGACGGCAGCAAGGGCTTTGATTGGCTGCAAGCCACTTTGAGAGCTTTCTGCGGCTATCAATATTCCCAAAGCGAACAACTCATCGGCGGCATCCTCTACCCCTACCACTCGCGCACCGTCAGTTTCGGGGCAGGTGGAACCATCACCCCCTTGCCGTGGCTGAATCTCGTGCTCAGCAGCGGATTCAGTTGGAACAAGAGCCAAACCGACAGGGAACACGACGACCTTGTGCGAACAATCCGCTCGGCCACCCAACGGCTGAAAATCAGTGTCTTCGTGACCAAACAACTCACCCTGACGGCCACCGTCGAGGACAACTACAACAACCTGACAGACGAAAACCGCCACGCTTGGTTCGGCGATGCGATGGCAAAACTCAAATTGAAACACATCGACTTGGAACTGCAACTGAACAATCTTTTCGACCAGCGCACCTACACCCGCGTCAATTACAGCGGCCTCGACATCTTTACCTCGACGAGTCGGCTTCGACCACGAAATATCGTTGGAACAATAAGATTTAAACTGTTATAGCATATGGAGACGATATTTTTCCGCCAAATTCAAGACCTCCGACAAAACGATTTTCGAGCTGTTTTTCTTTAAATCGATGCTGCCAAGCTCCCAATCGGAAAATCATAAAAAACAATAATTAAGCGGGTTAAACCTTTGCGGTTTGGCCTTTTTTGTGTACCTTTGCGCCCGATTATGCGGAAAAGGCATAGTCTTGATAGTATTTTTAGATGTTTTTTTAAGAAAAAGTAAAGTAATTTTTAGATGAACGTAATTACGAAAAGTGTTCAATTGGCCGATGGAAGAACCATCACAATTGAAACCGGAAAAGTGGCAAAACAGGCCGACGGAAGCGTTGTTCTCCGTATGAACAACACCGTGCTCCTCGCCACTGTCTGCGCCGCAAAAGATGCAGTACCAGGAACAGATTTCATGCCTTTGCAGGTTGATTACCGCGAGCAGTACAGCGCTGCCGGACGATTCCCCGGCGGCTTTACGAAGCGCGAGGGTAAGCCCGGCGACAACGAGATTCTGACGAGCCGACTCGTGGATCGCGTGTTGCGCCCGCTCTTCCCGAGCAACTACCACGCCGAGGTGTATGTGAACGTGATGCTTCTCTCGGCCGACGGAGTTGACCAGCCCGATGCGCTCGCAGGCTTTGCAGCCTCGGCAGCACTGGCATGTTCCGATATTCCGTTTGAATGTCCCATCAGCGAGGTCCGCGTGGCCCGCGTGAACGGCGAGTATGTCATCAACCCCACTTTCCAGCAGATGAAAGAGGCCGACATGGACATCATGGTGGGTGCCTCGGCAGAGAACATCATGATGGTGGAAGG
>DFHC01000069.1 GCA_002372575.1 bacterium UBA3734
AGGCGCGGCACGAACCACGTCGTGGGCCACGTCTTGTCGGTGCGACGGTTCAGGATGTCGTGGATTTCGGGGTCGAGATCGACGCTCCATCCCTCGGCCATCTGCAACACGGGGCCAAGCCCTTTCACGCGGTTCAGGCGCATCATCGTCATCGGCATTCCGCCGCGTGTCAGGAAGTTCGACGAGAAACCACCGCCACGGAAATAGTCGCGGTCGGCAGGATACCACGTTGTGGCCTTCAGACAAGCCTCCACGTCTTCCTGCGTCATCTCCCAATGATGCTTCATCACGGGATTTCCGTCCTTGTCGCTCATCGCACCCGTTGCGTCGAGCGTCGTCGCGCCGCTGTTAATCAAGTGGATGAAACCGCCTGCGGCCATTCCCTCGGGCTTCTTGCCCGACACGCGCTCCACCGCCTCGGGACTCCAATAAGTGCGGATGTCAGAGAACATCACACCGCGATTCGTCAGCAAGTGGCCGAAGAGCATCGAAACGCCGTTCAGCGCGTCGTTTTCGGTCGCCAAAACCTCGGCTTCGCGAATGCCGTTCCAGTCGAACGACGTACACATCAGCGACTCGGGGAAGTCGAAATTCGGCCAGTGGTCGGTCCACTGACGCTGTCCCTGCACACCTGCGAGCAGCGCATTATGGCCGAGGGCCTCTTCCTTGAAGCCCATTTCGCGCAACCTCGGGTTGCCGTGCATCAAATCGCGGATAATCAGCATGTTCTTCACCGTGAAATCCCAGTCTTGGTCTTTCTCTTCGCGCGACTTGGCCTTGCCCTTCTCCACGTTGTAGTCGCGACCTTCGTTCGGCATACAGTATTTCTTCGTCCAGGCCATCGCCTTCTCGTATTCGTCCTTGTCGTAGATTTCCAACTCGACGCGACGCAGAATTTCGACCAAATCGGCATATTCCGTACGCATTCCGAGGTAGTCTTGGAAGAAATCGGCATCGACAATCGAGCCGGCGATGCCCATACACGTGTTGCCAAGGCTCAAATACGACTTTCCGCGCATCACCGCCACAGCCTGCGCTGCACGGGCGAAACGAAGAATTTTCTCGGCGACATCCTCAGGAATCGAGTTGTCGTCGAGGTCTTGCACGTCGTGACCATAGATGCCGAAAGCGGGCAAGCCCTTTTGTGCGTGGGCAGCGAGCACAGCAGCCAGATAGACGGCACCCGGACGCTCCGTTCCGTTGAAGCCCCAGACGGCCTTCGGATAATGCGGATTCATATCCATCGTTTCCGAGCCGTAGCACCAGCACGACGTCACAGTAATCGTCGAGCCGACGCCCTCGCGCTCGAACTTCTCGGCGCAGGCGGCACTCTCAGCCACACGGCCAATCGTCGAGTCGGCAATCACGCACTCCACAGGACTTCCGTCGCCGTTGCGCACATTGCTTTCAATCAGGTTTTTCACTGCCTTGGCCAGGGCCATGGTCTTCTCTTCCAAACTCTCGCGCACGCCACCCTGACGGCCGTCAATGGTGGGGCGGATACCAATTTTCGGGTAATTTTTCATTTGTCGTTATTTTTAGGTTTTAGAAAATTCTCGCCCACAAAGTTACAAAAAAACATATGAAAAGCAAAAGGAATCCACATATTTCAGTAAAAATTTTGCAATTACAAGGAAACTCACTACCTTTGCATCAAAACTTTCAACTGTCAACTCTCAACTTTCAACTAAAGAAAAATGGCATTTGCAAAATGGATAGGAGGCTTCCTAGGTTTCATCACCGGCGGCCCATTAGGAGCACTGGTCGGCATCGTGCTGGGGTCGCTGTTCGAGGGCGGACTCGACGCGGTGAACGGTCCCGATAACTACAACAATCGAGAATACGACGACAACGATGCCTACGCGCGCTACCAACGCTATCGCGAGCAGCAAAGCTACGAGGGACAGCGCAACTCGTTCCTTTTCTCGCTGCTGGTGCTCGCGGCCTACATCATCCGTGCCGACGGACGCGTGATGCACTCCGAAATGAATGTGCTGCGCAATTTTTTGCGGCAAAATTTCGGCGAGCAGGCCGTCAGCCAAGGTGAAGACATCGTCAGGAAGCTATTTGAACGGCAAAAGCAAGAGGGTGTCGGCTATCGCATGACGATTCGCAGCGCCTGCCAGCAGATTGCCGCGAACATGGACTACTCGCAGCGGCTGCAACTCGTGAGTTTCCTCGTGATGATTGCGCAGGCCGACGGCTCGGTCGTGCAGGCGGAAATCACCGCCCTGCGCGATGTCGCCGCCAGTCTCGGCATCTCAGCCGCCGACGTGGAGTCGTTGCTCAACTTGCGCGGCTCGAAAAACGACCTCGAAGCCGCCTATAAAGTGCTGGGCATCAGTCCCTCGGCCACCGACGACGAGGTGAAGGCCGCCTATCGCCAGATGGCTCTCAAGCACCATCCCGACCGCGTTTCCACCCTCGGCGACGACGTGAAACGTGCTGCCGAGAAGAAATTCCAGGAAATCAACGACGCGAAGGACAAGATTTACAAGGCTCGCGGACTTTGAGCGGACTTTGAGGCAAAAAAAAGTGCCGTCGATTACTCGGCAGCACTAAATTCGTCTTTTCCTACGCCGCAAAGCGGGCACACCCAGTCGTCGGGCAGGTCTTCAAACGCTGTTCCTGCGGGGATGCCGTTCTCGGGATCGCCCACAGCAGGGTCGTACTCATAGGCGCAGACGTCGCAAATGTACTTTTTCATGTTGATTCGGTATTAAAAATTCGACAATTTGTTACCTTAACTCACTGCAAAGATAGACAAATTATCTGTTACGACCAAATCTATACGGGAAAATTTTCAGTTCAGGAGCCAATCGCGAAGAATATTTTCGCGCGAGCGGGTTTCGGCAGCATTCTCAATGTTGTCGGGCAGGTTGCAGAAGAAATCAATGCCCGTGAGCCGTTCCAGTTCGCGAATCGAATACACGTAGGGCTTCAAGTCGGGATTGTCGGCCATGTTCGACTGGTGGCGAATCCAAAAGCCCATGGCCTGATAGCCCCCGTTGAACGTGCCTTTCTTGTAGCGGAGCACAGCCATGTAGAAATATTTGGGCACGGGAATGCGGTTCTTGCCCGAGCCGATGGTCTTGATGATGTTGTCGGCATTGTCGATGGTGCCGCCCTTCACGATATAAAGCGTGTCGCGCAGGGTGGCACTGTTCCATTTGCGCACCTGCTTCTCCATTTCGGCCCAGACGTATGAGTTGAAACCGCCTGCCTGCGGCTGCATGTTGGTCAGGTAGAACGTCTGGCGATTGGCCGCCGCGTTGTAGGAATAGGCTCGGTCGGCAGAGGGGAAGATATGGCCGTGATCGTAACCCGTGTTCCAATAGGGGTCGGCGCTGAAATGGTATTGCTGGGGCAGCTCGGGGTCGTTGGGATACTCGGCGAAATCGCCCGTTTCGCGAGGTTTCCGGTCGGTTCGGTTGCTGCTGTTGCCAGCGTGCATCTGGTAGCACGACCAGCGTTGCGAGCGCAGCGTGCCGCCGTCGTTCGACCAATCCCAGCCCGTGGGACGCAGGTCGGTATCCCACTCCACGCAGTAGTTCACGCCGAACGAGGCCTGATGGATGAGTACAATATTGTTATTCCCGCCTTTGAGCCGAGGAAATTCCAAGCGGCCAAAAACGGGATTCGCGGCCACGTTGTTCCGATTAACATTGGCCGAAGAGTTTCCCCCACCCGAGCCGCCTTCCTCGTTGGAGGCAACATCGTTGCCGCACGACGGCAGGGAGAGGATAAGAACCGAAAGAATGAGGAAGCGGAAAACTCTGTTCACTTCTTGATCTTGCCGTAGCGGTTCATGAAGCGGTCAACGCGACCAGCCGTATCTACGAGCGTGCTCTTACCCGTATAGAAGGGGTGCGAGGTGTTAGAGATTTCGACTTTCACCACGGGATAGGTCTCGCCTTCGAACTCGATGGTGTCGTTCGTCTTTGCGGTTGACTTCGTCAGGAACATATCGCCGTTAGACATGTCGCGGAACACCACGGGGCGATAGTTTTCGGGATGGATACCTTTTTTCATCGTTTCTATGTTGTTTTGATTGTTATATTTCGCTATGTTTCGCTTAGCAGGGTGCAAAATTACAAAGAATCTTGCACCCTGCCAAATATTTTAAGGATTATTTTCTATTTAATGCGATTTGTACGCACAATCATCTGGCCTTATTCAAATACGACGGTGAGCTTTTCCATACGAACCTGAGTGTTGTTCGCGTGAAGAACCACCTTGCTGGCAGAGCCATTCCAAGTCACGGTCAGGGCCGATTTGTCAGCCGTTGCATTGGCACCGCCTTCCAGACCTGTCATGTCAGAGCAATAGGACGTAGAACCTGCGTTGGGAGCGCAGCCGATGACAATCTTCTTAATCTTCTTTCCATCCGTCGAGGCGATAATGAGCGCAGAATTCTTATACACGCGCACATGGTTATCATTTGGGGACACCGGGTTTGAAGAAGACGTATGCTTGTAGTAGCCGATGTTCAGCCCCTGTGTCGTGGTGCGGAAACCTGAGCCGTAGGTATCGTCCGTCGCAGCTGCCCAAGTCTGGGAACCGGAGTTCGTAGCGAAGGAAACAGAGTTGCCGTCCGAGCTGTCGTCATCACCGCCTTCATCGCCACCGCCTTCGCCGCCAGAGCCGGAGCCACCATCTGTTGCGCCATTGAGCGAGATGAGATATGCCTCGTTAGCCACGGTTTCGGGCGTATTGCCACGATAGTTCATCAGTTTACCATAAATTACGACCTCGTCGCCAACCTTGATGTCGGTCTGCCCCGACTCAAATTTCTTGTTGCCGAAATAGAGGATGCGGAAGCAGTAGAATTCATCGGTCTGCGAACCGTCTTCGGAGATATAGAACGAAGCGTTGCCATAGGTCCCACCTGCGGTAAACGTTCCGTTGTTGGCAATGCGCGAGATTTTACCCTTCACATAGACGTCGTCGGTCTTATCGTATTCCGTGTTGCTCGTCCACGAGAGGTTTTTCACGGCATTGGCTGCTGCCACAGCGTTGTAGGGGTTGTCCTTTGAGCCGTTACCCTTAGCTTCGCCGTTGCCACCTTCGTCTTCACCACCGCCGCCAGAGCCGCCATCGGTCACGCCGTTGAGCGAGTAGAGATAGGCTTCTCCAGCCACAGTCTCAGGCGTATTGCCACGATAGTTCATCAGCTTGCCGCAGACAATCACTTCGTCGCCAACCTTGATGTCCGTGCCAGAGGTATATTTCTTGTTTCCAAGATACAAAACGCGGAAGCAGTAGAATTCGTCGTTTTCTGCGCCATCTTCGGAGATGTAGAACGTAGCATTGCCAAAAGTGCCGCTTTCGCCAAAGGTGCCTTTGTCTGCAATTCGCGAAATCTTGCCCTTCACATAGACATCGCCTGTCTTCTCATACTCGGTGTTGCTCGTCCACGTGAGGTTTTTCACGGCATTCGCTGCACCAAGTGCGTCGTACGGGTCGTCGAGCGTACCACTACCCTTTCCTTCGCCACCGCCTTCGCCACCGCCCTCGGTCACGCCATTGAGCGAGTAGAGGAAGGCCTTGTTCTGCACGGTTTCGGGCGTTGTGCCGCGATAGTTTACGAGTTTGCCGCAGATGATGACTTCGTCGCCATTCTGCAGGGTCGTGCCCGAGGTGTATTTCTTATTGCCGAGATAGAGCGCACGATAAACGTAGAACTGCTTCGTGGTCGTGCCGTCGTCGGAGATGTAGAACACGGCGTTACCAAACTGCGGGTCCGACTGGTCGTAGTTGGTGTTGATGGTCGATACTTTTCCCTTGACGTAGATGTCCTGAGTGGTTTCCACATCGGAAGCGAGGTCTTCAACATAGGCCAGTGCTGCCGCCACGTTGAACGGATTTTCGAGCGTACCGTCGCCTGTGGGTTCAATCACAACGGGGTCGTCGTCGCCCGGGAGAGCATAGGGTGCGGGCACGTCTTCGCAACTGTTGAATGTCATAGCCATGATGGCCAGAGCAAACATCGAATAAATTAGCTTTTTCATATTCATTTTATTTATTTATGTTCAATATTTTAGGTCGCTGGTCTTGCGCATCATGATTTGCCACGTGCCGCGATACTGCGTGGCCACGCCGATGATGTCGCATGGTTTCTTCTGTTTTGAGATGCTGTCGAAGGGCAGCACGGTGGCCGCGAAATCGGCATAGGAACTCGTGCGGACGACGAGCTTGCTCGCGGCATAGCCGTCGATGGGCTGATTGAAATAGTTACCACCCGAGGCTGTGCCGTCGATGAGTTTGGCCTTGCCGTTAGCGTTCTTGAAGGTGACATTCGAGAGTCTGACGAGCATTCCGCTGTAGGTGTCGATGTTGTTCATCACCTCATTCGTAAATTCGATGGGCTGCAGGCCTTCAGACGGGATGCCGCCCACGAGCTTGAAATGGGTGTTCCAAATGTCTTTCGACATTCGTCCGATTTGGCCGTTGTAGGGTGCGCCGAGCTCGAGCTGGTTGCCGTAGCCGCCCACGTAGAGCCCTTTCAGGGCGATGATCAGTTCCTGACCTTCAGCCAGATAGCCGTTGAGGCCGCCCTGATTCACGGCGACGATGAGGCCGCCCGTCACGTCTTGCACGGCGAACTGCTTGTAGAGATTGCCGCCGATGTCGTTGCCCGACACGCGCACGCGCAGCTTGATGTCGTCCTCGACGAGCTTGCTGCTGCTGTTCTTGATAGCATCCTTGTATTTGGGGTGTGCCTTCAGGTCGGCGATGCTGATGATGCCTTCTTCGGTGATGCTGTTGTTGCCGAAGGGAGCCTCACTAAGCGACGGTTCTTTCCATTTGTCGTTCAGCAGCGACTCGTCGCCATCGAGACACGAGGTCAGCGCGAACATCGCCGTCACTGCCGTCAGGAATAAATATTTTATTGTTCTCATATCAATTCATGTTTAAAAAATTCGTTTCTCGTTACTCTTTCCTCGAAAGAAATCAGAACTTATAGGTGACGATGAACATTCCGTTGATACCGTTGGCATAGAATTTCTTCGGATTGCGCTGGAATTTGTAGGTTCGGATGTCGTCTTCTCCATACTGTTTGCTGTCTTTTCGGTTCTGCTCCATGCCGCCAGTCACGATGTTCGTGTTGTTGAGGATGTTCGTGAGCATGAGGTTGAAAGAAAGCTGACCTGCGCGACGCAGCCTGATGGTGTGGCCGACGCTGGCGTCGAGCATGAATCCGCCGTTGCCCTTGGCCTGCGCGTAGCGGTTGTAGTCGGGATTGCCCTGCGCGTTGGTCATCTCGTTTTCGCTGGCGTAGCGCGTCACGGGCGTGTAGTAGAGATAGATGCGGTCGTAGTAGTTGCCGATGAGGTCGATGAACCAGCCTCCGGCGTGATAGCTCAGGTCGATGCTTCCGGCGGTGAGCGGCGTGCAGCCTTCCCTCATGCCCTTGCTGAGCACGATGTCGGAGTATTGCTTGCCGTCTTGCGAGAGCGTGTAGGTGGCCTTGGCGTCGTTGATGTATTCGGCTTCGCTGATGGTGCCGAGCATCTTGATGTTGAACGCCGACGAAAGCTTGAAGTTCAGGCCGGCCTCAACGCCGTAGTAACGCTTGCGAATGCCGTTCACCGGCACGTAGGAGAACGAGTTTTGCGAGTCGTCGTAGTACATGCTGTATTCGGCCACGTTGTTCAGATAGCTGTAGAAGCCGTTGATGTTGGCATGCAGCCACGAGGAGTTGAGCTGATAGCCGAGTTCAGCCGAATAAACGTCTTCGTTTTTGAGGTCTTTCACGAAATCGTTGTTGATTTGTGGCGCGGCGAAGGCCGTGCGGGCAGCGGGCGCCTTCTTCTCATAGCCGAGGCCGAGCGAGATGGTGTTTCCGCGTCCGAGGTTGAGCGACGAGCCGAATTTCACGCCTCCGTCGATGAATTTCGACGTTTTTCCCTTGCCTTTGGAGTTGTCGAGGGCGAGTCCGTTGCGCATCTTGCCTTCGCGTTGCAGTGTCTGGGCGCCCAAACGTCCCGAAACCGAATAGTGCAGCGGGCCGAAGTTCTCGGCGTAGGTTGCCCAGAGCTGCGCCTTGTTCACGTAGATGTTGTAGTCGTAGGCGAAGCGCTCGCCCTCCTTGATTTCCTTGCCGGGATTGTCGGCGTCGTACATGGCCTGCATGTCGCTGCTGAGATAGGTTCCCACGACGTAAGTGTTGATGTTGTGGAACGACTTGGCACCGAGCAGGTCTTCAAGCGTCTGGTAGTGCATGCCCTTGTTCGTCGAGAGCGCAAGGCCGGCGTTCAGCGTCTGCGTCTTCGAGAGTTGCTTTTTCAGCGTCGAGGCAAGGCTGAACGAGAGCTGGTCGTCGTGGTAGGCCTGCAAATAGTACATGGCGTCTGCGCCCTGTGCCGAAACTGCGCGGTTCGAGAAGTAAATCTGGTCCCAGTTGATTTGGCGATTGGCCTTCGAAGCGCTCAGATAGTCGTAGGAAGCCTGCCACGCGGCCCGGTTCTCTTCCGTGCGGTTTTCCACGTCGGTCGGATCCCACACATTATAATTATAGGAGGGCATCACGCTGTAGTAGTCGGGCGAGGGGTTCGTGGAGTTGTTGTAGCTCAGTCGCGAACTGCTGTACATGGCGTATTTTCCGAGCAGCGAAGTGGTGAGCTTCGTGTTGTCGTCCATTGTCCAGTCCCAGGTGAGCAAGGCCGAGGGTGCCCAGTCGTGGATGATGCGCGAATTGCGTTTCTTGCCGTTCTGATAGCCCCAGTTGGGGTTATAGAAGCGGTTGTTGGCAATCCAATACATCTCGTCGGTCGAGGCGGCCTGTGCGCCACGCTCCGTGGGATTGCCCCACGTGACGAGCGACACGCTGTGCTGCGGCGAGAACATTTTTTCAATGCCAAGGAAATACGACAGCGCGTTGTAGAACGTGCCCTCAACGTAGCCCTCGCCGGCGTAGCGATAGGTCAGTCCGAGCGAATAGGCCCAGCCCTTCGGATTGAAGCCCGAATTGAAGCTATACATACCGCGGAACACGTAGTTGCGGTTGGCTCCGGCCAGCGAGAGGCGATGGCCCGTGGGCAGCGCACTCGGACGGAAATTGTAGTTGTTCGAGCCGCCCATGGCCGACATGCCGAAGTTGTTGTCCTCGAAGGGCAGCGAGGCCTCGGCACCGCGCGTCTGGTTGTTCAGTCCGCCCACCATCGAGTAGCGGAACTCGCCGCGCTCGGCATCGTTGGCCAGATTGCCGTTGATGTAGATGTCGTTGTACTTCGAGTTGAAGGCGCGGAACTTGAAACGCACCGGGCTCCATCGGTAGCCCACTTCGTTCGCGTAGGCACTGGTGTTGGAGCCGAGAATCGTGACCTCGTGCGCCACGTTGTCGTCTTCGCCCAACTGCGACTCGCTGAAGGTGAAGGCCGACTCGTCGATGATGTTGGTCTCCTGCACCTGTGTCGTGTCGGTCTGGGCCGCTGCCGTCAGCGCGATGCAGAGCGTCATCAATGCAAGTTTTAGTCTTTTTTGCATAATTACTTTTTTTGTTATGAATGATGTTGCAAAAGTACGAATTTTATTTGACTGCGCAAGGAAATACGTAAAACTTTATTCTTAAAATAACAAAAAAAGCCGTTTCCAACTCCATTCGGGAGTGAAAACGACTCTTTTCGCGGGGGAAAACGTAAGCGAACTTACGATTCCATTTTTTACTTCACAATCACCTTCTTGCCATTGACGATGTTGATGCCCTTCTGGAGCGACTTCAACTGGCGACCCTGCAGGTCGTAGATCTTCGTCTCACCGGTGTTGTCGTTGGTCTCGATGGACTTCACGTCGGTAATCGCGCCGTCGTTGAGCGACTTAGCGTTGTTGGCATAGCCCGTGTACATCGTGCCCGGGCCCGAGAGCAGCAGGTCGGTGTCGTCGCCGAGCGAAGCCACGAGCGAGTAGGTGCCGTTGGCGATGCCGTTGGCGATGGCCTCGTTCGTATTGAAGCTATTCCAGAAGCTAATCCAAATGAGTTCGCCAGTGTCGTCATAAATCTTGTAACCCACAGCACCCGAACCGGTGATGTTCACCGTCGTTCCGTCAAGGGTAAAGCCAAGATTATCGGCCTCGTTTACACCGAAGTGCAGGTAATGTCCCGTGCTTCCTGCTCCATTTTTAGCAGCGTCGTCGGCATAAACCTTTGCACGTCCGAGCAAAGACGGCCTGTATTTCAGACACTCTGCACCTTCGCTAATAGTACCAAGTTCACCTGTATCGTTGATGAACATCGCACCAGGAGCCTTATTGGGATAACTTTGCATTTCAGCTTTCCACCCCTCCATCAGAGCCACTTCAGCAGGCACGGACTTGCGCGGAATCTTGAAATAGTGATGGAAGATGTACTCAGACGTGTTGTAGCGACCGTCCTTGTTGCTGTTTGCCCAGAATCCCATGTCCTCGGCATAGGTGAAGAATCCCCAGCTCTTGAAGAATTCATAGAGGTCGGTCTGCGAGGCTTCGCAAGCTGCCAATGCGAGGAGCATATAGTCCTTGTCGATATTGACGGGGTTGGAGCTACTGCCTCTTTGGAGACCGCCTCGCGCACGAATCTTCTGAATCCAGCGGGCGAAGAAGCCATCGTCTCCCTTCTGATGGAAGTAGAGCCAGAGTTGGAACCACATTTTGTGGGCGAGTCCGGCATCTCTGGAGATATCGAACCATCCCTGACCTTGGTTAAACCTGCCGCCACGTGCGGGAAGAGCGGTTCCTCTCGCCGTGCTCATACCCCAAAGGAAGTTCACGATGTTTGCATAGCCATTATTGCTAATCTCGGCTGTTCCGGCAATCATGATCGGACTCTGGTGGGCGTGTCCCTCTTCGTGCGACCAGAGCCACAGCTGCCCGCCGTTGCTGTTGAGGAACGTGTTGATGTCAACTGCCTCGGTGTTGATGTTGGGGATAGCCACGCGACCCAAGCCGCTGTTCCAGTTCGGCGAGGTTGACCAGTCGTTGTCATAGGCCACCATTGTCGGGCGATATTTGTCGCCGCCGAAATAGGTGTTGGTCAGCTTCTCTTCTGTCTCGAACACGAAGTCCCAGGTCTTGAGTCCATCAACGACCTTGCCCGCTCCCTTCAGTTTGCTGTGATAGGCACAGAGCACATGATGATTGGAGCGGAGGTGCAGGTACTGGTTCTTGAACATATTGTTGTTCAACCACTTCCAGTCGTTGTTGGTGTGTCCGCGATTCATGTCGAACGCACCGTTGCAGGTACCGCCAGCGATGTGAATCTTGATATCGGGATAGAGCGAGAGCATCTTGTTGGGGTTCATGCTCTGATAGGTGATGAAGAGCTCGCAATCGCTTCCGGCAAGCACGTAGTTGTAGCCTTTCTTCAGGGCTTTCTGCGTGCCTGAGAAGTTCGTGCCAGCGATTTGTTCCACAAGGAGCTGTGCATCGCCATCAGTCACGTTATTCTCAACGAGCAGATAGGCGATTTCCCCTGCCTTGAGCCTAATACCCGTGGGCTGGGTAATGTGTCCGTAAGGACCTGTTCCGAGTATTCCAGTCCACCTGTTGGAATTGGTGTAGATACGGTAGTCATGGATGCGGAATTTCTTTTCATGATAGTTCCACGACGGGTCAGCGTTCCACTTGTTATTCTTCACGTGGATTGCCTCGTCTTGCAGGGCGGTGGGCAGCGCGCTCATAGCATTGCGGAGCTGTGCATCGCTCATCGAGGCATAGTTGCTCTTGAGCTGTGTGCAGGCAGCGTCGGTGAAGAAAGCCGCCAGCTGGTTGGTGAAGTCGTTGCTGACCGTTTTATTCTGGTCGGCTGCAGCTGCAATGTCAGCCTCTGTGACTTCCACGGGCAGCACCTTCCAAATCGAAGCCTCTGCGCTGGCAGCCCATTCAACCACCGTATTGCTCGGTGATGAGTGCAGCGAACTAGAAGAGTTGGTGTTGTTTTGTGCTGCAAACCAGAAGGTAGCATTCTCGCCCTCTCCATTTTTGCTGCTATAGAACTTCCCTGCAGAATTCGCATCTACAGTCTTCCATTGTTGGCTTCCACCAGACCATTGCTTGATATACCTGCCCGTGAGCAGATTCTTGAACGTGTAATTGCCATTACTTCCGGTAATCTGCCAAACCTGAGCATAGTTTTTGTTGTTTCTGCCGGTTGTGGTCAAGTTGCCGTTGTCGTCGGTCATGGCTTGTCCAGAATAGTAATTGTTAATCAGCCTATAATGACCGCCACTGATAATATTGTCTGTGAAGGTCGCTGTCGGCTGCGTGGAGGCAGGTGCCGTCGTACACTCAATCAGCCATTGTCCATTCACGTCGCCCGTACTATTGGGGAATACGTTGCTATGGTCACAGCCAAGAACCGAGCGAACGCTGTTGTTCGCCGAGCTGAGTGCAGAAGCACCGGTGATGTAGTAGTATTGCTTGCCATCCACCACGTCAGCCTCGTAGAAATTGATCTTGTACTCGGCTTCTCTCAGGTGTCCGACGGGCAGCCAGTATTGCCATCCTTCGCTGTAATAATGGATATCGTCGGTCTTGGGATCGGCTGTCATGTAGAGGTTGCTGTTTTTGTTCCTCACCTTGAAGCCGTCGTCTTTTACGTCGATCGTCCATTTCTGTGTGTTCTCATCTTTTCGACCATTCATTTTCTCATAGTGAGTGCCTTTGTTCCAAGCAAGGGCATCTTGGATGACGTTGCCCGATTCACGGTTTACGAGACGATAGGTCTTATCTGCCTGTACGGGGTTTCCGTAGTTGTCTTTCAGGTTTTCCAGTCCGGAGACGGGTGCAGCATCGACGATGGGAACGATGTAGAAATAACTGTTGCCGTTGATGCTGTTGTTTCTGAAAGCAAGCTTGTTATTGACGATGTTGCAGTATTGGCTGTTACCCTTGCGAGCCATCAAGAGGGCAGCGAATTTCGAACCGAACGTCCAATAGCGGTTCATTCCCGTATTTTCCAAGCTGTCGCTATCTTCGACCATGTGCGGGAAGGTGCTGTTGCCGTTGTTGCCGTCCCACATGCTTGGCGAGGAAAGAATCTTGCCGTCGCCTGCAGCCTTGTTGATAATCTTATGTGCGCCGGTAAACGGGTTCACGATGAATGCCCACTTGTAGGCATCGCTGTTCTGCGGAGCGGCAGAAGCAGGAATATATGACGGATTGGCTGCATCGTAATAGAGGAATTTCTTGTCCGTCTCGCCCATGCTCAGATATACCCAGTTAGCATCTTCGTAGGTTGAAGACGGGGTGATGCGCCACGCCGGCAAGAACTTGGTATTGACAACAAAGGTCGTGTCGTCTTCCACATTTCCGAGCGGAATGGTAGTGAATCGCGTGTTAGCCGGAGCATTCTGGATGTCGGGATAAGGCGAGCCTGAATAGGTCGTGAAGGACTCCCGCTTAATTTCATAGTCTCCTTGCATATAGACGTAAGTCACGTTCACCTTATTTTTATAGGTGACGGTCACGGTGTTTCCATTGAGTTCGACTTTGCAGGTGTGCTCTTCCAACTGCTGCGGAGTGAAATTCTCTACCGTGAGCGTGCTCAAAGCATCGTAAGAGATGACGAAACTACCGCCATTCTTCTGCGGTGTATGCGTAATCGCGTTGTCAAGGGGATGGGAGTAGGTCAGCGTTGGCGTTGTGGACGCAGCGTTTCCTTTAATGACGACATTGTACACCTCATAAGGCTGCTGATAGAGTCGCCACGTGGTGTTATAGACGGAACCGCGATTGCCCTGTGCGTTGTTGAGCAGCGTGGAAGCCGTGCGACGTGAATAGCCGTCGAAGCCCGTGTTGGAAGTGCTCTTCTTGTCGCAGAACACGGTGTAGTTGTTGTCGGCATAGCCAACGAAGTTATAAAGCGGTGCAACAGGAGCCGTGCCACTGTTCCATGCGTAACCCGACTTTGTATTGTTGACAAAGAGGAACTTCGAGATTCCCTCGCTGTGGGTGACGCTGGTGGGCGAGTTGTTCGTCCATGTCAGGTATTTGCCATCCATGCCGGCCTTTTGCAGGCGGAAGAGGCTCGTGCCCTTCGGGTCGGCTCCTGCGGCGCGGAGCACGTAGAGCTGCGGCGCTGCCGTGGTACTCGTAGCAATTCCAGGATTACCAATCACGGGATAATCGCCGTTGGTGCAGGCATTGTATAGTGCAAACACCTTGTCTGGAAGCGGGTTGCCAATGACGGTTCCTGCCTCAACGAGTTGCCATTTTGCTTCGGTTTGCTGCGGATGGTTGGTATAGACGAACGCTCCGTTGGTAGCCTCGTTTCGATTGGCCGAAAGAAGGCCTTTTTCAGAGGATATATAGTAGGTGTCATTACCGTCGCCCGTTAGGGTAAACTGCCACTGGGTAGCCACGTTGTTCGCTGTGTTCCATGCAGCCCACGTGCCATTGGAGCAGCCTAAGGTTTTCGTTGTGCCCACTTGCGTGAGGGTATAGCCTGTTCCATTTTTTGTGAAAATGAAGGGCGTTCCCACCTCACGCAGGGTCGTTGCATCGACGTGGCGGGTTTCTTGATAATTGTCGTGCAGATAGAGATAAAGTCCCGTCTGAACATGCTTCAGCAGATAGTGCTTGCTGGTGTTGATGGGAGCCGTCATTTCCACAGGATACAGCGTCCACGCGGCGTTTCCGTTGGCTGCGGGCGTAGTGTAGTCCCACGAGGCCAAGGTCGAGACATTATCGTATCCTGCCTGGTAGTTGTCGCCGTTCAGCCCCTGTCCGTTGTTCACGAACGAGAAATAGTTTCCATGATTGTGGAAGGTGAAAACGCCTGGCGTGGCCGACGACACCAGCTTCACACGGTTGCCGAAGGCCGGAATGTACGTGCCGTCGGGACATTGGATGGTGCAGGTGCCGTTGCCGTTGTTCGTAATCTTGAACACGTACCACTTGCGGTCGTTGGGTGCCGGACCGCTGGCGATGTTCTGGTTTAAGTCAGCAAATGCTGAAATTCCGGGGGCATTGGCGTTAATCCTGTTCTTGGCCAGGTTGTAGTTCGTTCCCCACAGATTCAGCATCGTTTCAGAGAGAAAAGCAAAGCCTTTGTGTCCGTTTTGGAAGAGGGCATAGTAGCCACTGTTCAGCGTGGTTGCTGGCGTCGTTCCGATGGTTTTCACCTCGAGGCCACTCCACTGGGCTCGTGCAATCGCTGCAAGCATCAACGCACAAGCGAAGATCATGGTCTTTTTTCTCATGTTGTTTTGGTTTTTTAGTTAATAATAATGCATATGGATTAAGTTAAAATATGGATTCCTGAAAACCTTTGGCTGCAAAGATACAAAAAAAATTGAAAAAAATTAAACATTTAAAGATTAATAAAACTTAAAAAAGGGATATTTTCCGAATTTTTTTGGGCATCTCGTTTTTTTTTCCGACATTTGCAAATCATATCATTAAACCTGACAGACATGAAAAAAATATCTATTCTACTAGTTTCCTTACTGGTTTCCGTCGCGGTTTCTGCACAAAAGAAATTCGCAGCCTACGGCATCGGATTCTACAACATTGAAAACCTATTCGACATCACCCACGACGAAGGTAAAAACGACTACGAATTCCTGCCCGAGGGCACTTATCGCTGGAACGAACTGAAATACAGCCACAAACTGTACAACATGGCGCGCGTGCTCTCGGAAATGGGCACCGACGTGCTGCCAGGCGTGGGATGCGCCGTCATTGGCGTGAGCGAGGTGGAGAATGCCCACTGCCTCGACGACCTCGTGGCCCAGCCGGCACTTGCCGCACGCGGATATAAATATGTGCACATAGAAGGTCCCGACCAGCGCGGCGTGGACTGTGCCATGCTCTACAACCCGAACTTCTTCGAGGTGGAAGACGTGACGCTCCATCCCTACGTCTATGAGCTTCAGGAAGACATCGACAAGGGGCGTGCCACGCGCGGATTCCTCACCACGAAAGGACGTCTGGCGGGCGAGCCCGTGGCCGTCATCGTGTGTCACCTGCCGAGCCGTTTTTCAACCAGCTACTACCGCGAACTGGGTGCCCGACAGGCGCGGGCCGTGGTCGATAAGCTGCTGGCCGAGGAGCCTAATCGCCATGTGTTCGTGATGGGCGACATGAACGACG
>DFHC01000048.1:0-5188 GCA_002372575.1 bacterium UBA3734
ATGAGCATCCAGCCGTCGTCGTACTCGTAGCGGGCGCGCTCGTCGGTGTCGCTGATGTCGTCGATGAAATAGTCGGGAATCTGAAAGCGCTCCTCGAGTTCGCGCTGGTCTTCCTCTGTCGGACACGTCACCTGTATCCAACAATTCGGCTCCCACTCGCTGACGTGGGAGAGCTTGCCGTTTGTGTTCCAGTAAGTCTTCATTGTGCTAATCCTCTTTGTTTAAAATTGGCAATTCTTCATTGACAATTGATTGGCAAATGCCCTGAGGATCAGCCTTTTCGGTGGCTTTATCCCCGGGCTCTTCGTTTGTAACTGTCCGCCGGATAATCGTCCATAATGATGTTTGTTTAGTGAATTTGATTGTTTTCAGCGTGCAAAATTATGAAAAAAAATCGAAAATCGCGCGAAAATGGAATATTTTTTTGCCATTTCATAGAAATAAATTAACTTTGCAGGGAAAATGAAGGTGCCGACAGATATCGTAAAATTGCAAAATCGTGAAATAAAACAGGTGGGGCCGCGGGTCTTACTCGGGCTATTACTCTGGTGTTTCTATACATTGGCGGCTGCTCGTGTGCCTCACCTTCTTCCAAAACCTCAGTTGCTGAGCGAGAAAGCCTCGGAAAAGGCGTTTCTGATGGGTCGGAAAGTGGTGCTCGACGATCCGTCGGGCTGTTGGCTGCTGCGTCGCGTGCTCGAGGAAAACGGCTGCGAACTCGTGGAGAAGTCAAAGAGCAGGGTGGAGGTACGACTCGTCGGCGCGATTCCTGAGGCCCACGACTATCGGCTCCACGGCTACGAAAACGAGGCTTATCGGCTTAACGTCACGGAAAATGAGATTCGCATCGAGGCCGCGACGCCGACGGGCGTGATTCGCGCCGCACAGACGCTGCAGCAACTGGCCGAGGGCTATCAGAATGGAGCCGCCGTGGAGGCTGTGGCCATCACAGACTGGCCGGCTTTCAAGCTGCGCGGTTTCATGCACGACTGCGGTCGCTCGTTCATTCCTATCGACGACCTGAAACGCCACATCCGCCTGCTCTCGCGCTTCAAAATCAACACTTTCCACTGGCATCTGACGGAGAATCAGGCTTGGCGCTTCGAGGTGAAAAGCTATCCGCAGCTGACCGCCGCCTCTTCGATGACGCGCCACGCCGGACAATTCTACACGCAGGAGCAGTGTCGCGAACTCGAAGCCTACGCGCGGCAATACGGCGTCATGGTGATTCCCGAAATCGATATGCCGGGCCACAGCGCGGCCTTCGAGCGGGCAATGGGCCACGCGATGCAGACGGCGCAGGGGCTGCGCGAGCTGAAAACGATTCTCGCGGAGTTGGTCGGGGCGTTTCCGATGGCTCCCTACATCCACCTCGGCGCCGACGAGGTGAAAATCACGATGCCCGAATTCCTGCCCACGATGATGGCGTGGACGCGCTCGCTCGGGCGGAAAGTGGTGGTTTGGAATCCCTCGGGTGGCGATGCGCGGCAGGCCGACCTCGTGCAGGTGTGGCATCGCACGGGGCAGCTGGTTCGCGGGCGCCCGAACATCGACTGCCGACTGAACTACCTGAACCATTTCGACACGTTTTCCGACATCGCGGCGAACTATCTCCGTCCGATTTTCAACGCCTCGCAAGGCTCCGAAGAGATGGCTGGAACCATCGCCTGCACGTGGAACGACCACGTCCTGCCCTCGGTTGCCGACATCGTGCGGCAGAATGGGTTTTATGCTGGTGTCATTTCTTCAACGTCCCGTGCGTGGGAAGGGTCGCCCGAAAATTCACTCCTCGAAATAAGACTCCTCGACACATGGGAACAAAAATTCCTCTTCCATAAAACCCACTCGCTGCGCGACGAGCCGATTCCCTACGTCCGCCAGTCGCACCTGCGCTGGAAGGTCGATTTCAAAGGGAAAACGCACGAAGCTTGGGGCGCGACGGTCTATCTGAACCACACGTGGCGACAGCACGTCGAGGGGCTGCTTCCACTGGCGCAAAAAGGCGACACGGCCTATGTTTCGACGCGCGTGTTCTCGCCCGAAGAACAAAAAGTGGGCGCACTCATCGAGTTTCAGAACTATTCGCGCTCCGACGCCGACACCGTGCCCGAATACGGCCGCTGGGATTTCCGTGGCTCGCGCGTGTGGCTCAACGACGTGGAAATCATCGCGCCGCTCTGGCGCAACCACGGCAAAAAAGTGCCGCTCGAAACGCCTCTGGCCGACGAAAACCTGACGGCTCGCCCGCCCATCGTCCTGCACCTGAACAAAGGCTGGAACACGGTGCGGATGGTGCTTCCCTACGCGGAAACGCCGAAAATCCGACTCAACAAATGGATGTTTTCGTTCATTTTCACGACTCCCGACGGCAGCCGCGCGCTCGACCTCGATTATAGGCCGTGAAAACGCATCATTTTAGAGGATTTCAGAGGAAAAATCTGTAAATTTGCAAATCATTAATATAGTCGCGATGAAAAAGAAGACGGGAACCTACATCACTGCCGACGATTTGTTTGCGCGTGTGGAAGACATCCTGAACCTGCCCGAGGGTAGGGCGGTGAACCGCCTGATGCACGAAACGCTGGTGCTCTGCTGCTCGGAGGCGCTGCGCACGGAGAAAATCGCCTTTGGCAACCTGTTTTCGCAGGTCGATTTCCTCTGCAAGCGACACCGCGTGCGTATGGGCGACGTGACGGCGATTCAGAAAATGCGTCGCGACAGCAACCGCCGTGCGCCGATGGCCGCCGAGGACGTGCTTTATGGCTGCAGGGCACTGTCGATGTTCATTTCTGCGGTGTTTGGAGTGGCCATTCCGTCGGAGCTGGTGGGCAGGATTCCGCCCGTGAACAGGCCGATTGCCTCTACGATGCTCCCCCACGCGGCCTATCTGCGCTGCATTGTCGATGATTTCGACGAGACGACGATTCTGGCAACCATCGACGAAGACGGCAGCGAGAGCCCGATTACGGTGGATTATTCCGCTGAGCACCTGCGCCATTTGCAGCCGATTTTGCGTCGCGATATGCAGCTGAACCTCCTCGACGTGAGCCGAGAGCAGGACAAGGCGGACGTGCTCGTGCCGAAACTCATCGTCGTGGAGCCCGACTATCTGCTTGACATCAGTTCCGTGGCGGCGTGTTTTCAGCCCATCGGCCACCATCCGCTGAGTTACGTCGTGCGCTATCTCGCACCCAACGCCAACTCGCAAGCTCTGTTGCTCGGTAATTTCGCCGGTCGTGCCCTCGACGACGTCATCAACAGCGACGGCCACTACGACTGGCGACAGACGTTACGAGCCCATTTCCGCAAGCAGGCGCTGGACTTCTGCACCTGCGACGACCTGAACCGCAACGAGGATTTCAAGCAGGCGGCGGCGCTGCAGGCAGCCAATATCGAGGGAATCGTCCGCGAACTATTCAACATTCAACACTCAACATTCAACATTCAAAACTCCATCCTCGAACCCTCGTTCGTCTGTGAAAAACTCGGCCTGCAGGGGCGCGTCGATCTAATGACCACCGACTTCCGCCTGCTCGTGGAGCAGAAATCGGGCAAGAATTTCAACATCGAGCGAGGCCGACCCAACGAATTTGGCAGCTATCAGAAGGAGGAACACTACGTGCAGCTGCTGCTCTACTACGGCATTCTGCTCCAGAATTTTCATTTCTCCACGAAAAATATCGACGCGCGACTGCTCTACTCGAAATATCCGCTTCCGGGCGGGCTCGTGGCCGTGAATTTCTACCAAAAACTCTTCCACGAGGCCATCGCGCTGCGAAATCGCATCGTCGATGTCGATTTCCGCATTGCCACCGAGGGCTTCGACTCGATTCTCGACCAACTGAATGCCGACACGCTCAACGAAAAACAACTTTCGAGCAAACTCTTCGAGCAGTATATCAAACCGCAGACCGAGGCCGTCACTGCGCCCATCCACCGCCTTTCGCCGCTCGAAAAGGCGTATGTCTGCCGCATGCTGACGTTCTGCTATCGCGAGCAGCTGGCCTCGCGCTTAGGCAACCGGCAAAAGCCCGGCGGAGGCGTGGCCGACCTTTGGAACTTGCCGCTTGCCGAAAAAAAGGAGCTCGGCAACATCTACACCGACCTCCAGATTATCAATAAGGTGAAAAACGACCCCGACCGCGGCTACGACATCATCACGCTCGCCGTTCCTGACCAGGGCGAGAATTTCCTGCCCAATTTCCGTGCCGGCGACAGCGTCTATCTCTACGCCTACAAAGCCGACGAAGAACCCGACGTGCGCAAGAGCCTATTGTTTAAGGCTACGCTCACGGAGATGAGTTCGCAGCAGATTACGGTGGCCCTGCGCGACGGCCAGAAAAACCCGAACATTTTGGTTTCCACGCAAAAATATGCCGTGGAACACTGTGAAATCGGGGGCAGCGCACCGATGAAGGCGATGGCGGCGTTTGCCTCGGCCACGGAAGAGTGTCGTGCGCTGCTGCTCGGACAGCGACCGCCGCGTTTCGATGCATCGCTGGGGCTCTCGCGCAGCTATCATCCTGCCTACGACGAGGTTTTGCTTCGAGCAAAACAGGCGTTGGACTATTTCCTGCTCATCGGCCCTCCGGGCACGGGAAAAACCTCGATGGCGCTGCGATTTCTCGTGGAAGAAGCCTTAACTTCACCACCCACCACCCACCACCCATCACCCATTACCCACCACCCATCGTCCATCCTTCTCACCGCCTATACCAACCGCGCCGTCGATGAGATTTGCGACATGCTTTCGTCGGCGGGCATCGACTATCTGCGCATTGGTAAACGCTTCTCGTGCGCCCCACGTTTCCGCAGCCATCTCTTGCAACAGCTGATTGAAGATCAGCCACAGCTCGACGCCATCCGCCAGCGATTGCTCGATGTGCGCGTGGTCGTGGGAACCACCACGTCGTTGCAGGCGCAGCCCTCGCTTTTCGCCATGAAGTCGTTTTCGATGGTGATTGTCGATGAGGCTTCGCAAATTCTTGAGCCTCAGTTGGTTGGATTGCTCTGTCAGGTGCCGAAATTCATTCTCATCGGCGACCACAAGCAACTGCCTGCCGTCGTGCAGCAGAGCGAGGCGGAATCGGAGGTGATTGACGAAAAACTCCGCGAAATCGGGCTGACAAATTGCCGAAATTCGCTCTTTGAAAGGCTGCTGAATCTCCACACTCCTCACTCCTCACTC
>DFHC01000048.1:5312-8225 GCA_002372575.1 bacterium UBA3734
CACTCCACACTCCTCACTCCACACTCCACACCATCGGCATTCTCCGCCGCCAAGGCCGTATGCACCCCGACATCGCCGCATGGCCGAATCGGATGTTCTATCGTCGCGAACAGTTGCTACCCGTGCCGCTGCCGCATCAGGAGGAGCAGAGTAACGAGCCTCGCCTCGTGTTTATTCCTGCCAATCCCTTCCAAAACTCCGAATCATTGGAAACGCCAGATCATTCCACTACGAACACTCCTTCCCTTCTTGGGAATGGCCGGGAGGGGGCTTTATCCGACAAAGTCAACCCTGCCGAGGCACGAATTGTGGCCCGTGAACTCAAAAAAGTGTTCGAAGAATACGGAGAAAAATTCGATGCTGACAAAACCGTCGGCGTCATCGTGCCGTATCGCAATCAAATCAGTATGATTCGGCGCGAAATCGAGGCGTTGGCGATTCCCGAACTGCTCCACGCCAGCATCGACACCGTGGAGCGCTATCAAGGCTCACAGCGCGACGTCATCATCTACAGCACCACCGTCACGCATCGCTACCAGCTCGACTTCCTCTGCGCCAACACGTTCGAGGAAGACGGCCTCGTCATCGACCGCAAGCTGAACGTCGCCCTCACCCGCGCCCGTTGCCGCATGATTATCACCGGCCACGAGCCCACGCTGCGGCAAGACCCGCTCTATCGCGACTTACTCGATTTCATCAGACGAACCTCTTCCAGCTTTTCCTTCAGCTGAGCGGCCACTGCTTTGTGCGATTCATAGACATTGGTGCCTTCAAATTTTGAGTCGGCGATGTTGTAGAGTTGCGGGGTAGGGGAATAGCCCGTTTCAATGCCCGTGAGCCGTTGCACGGGCGCACCGTTCATCGGCTCGATGTATTTCCAGTCCTTTGTGCGATACGACAGACCGCGTGCCTGCGCCATTTCCACGACGAAATCGCGGTCTTGCTCGTCCTCGCCGAGCCACGTCGAGAGGTGGTTTTGGCTGTCGTGGGCCGCCGTACCCGCAGGCACCTCCACGCCCACGAGCGCGGCAAACGTGCCGACGTTGTCGATGAGCGAGACGAGCGCCTCGGAAACTTTGCCGTTTTTGATGCGAGCCGGCCAATTCACGATGAACGGCACGGCTGTTCCGGCCTCGAAGGCGCTGTATTTTCCGCCGCGCCACGGACCGCCGGGCTTGTGCGAGCCGACGAGCGTGGCGGCCTGGTCTTGATAGCCGTCGTCGAGCACGGGGCCGTTGTCGCTCGTAATCACGAGCAGCGTGTTGTCGGCAATGCCGAGGCTGTCGAGGGCTTCAGCGATGCGACCGACGGTGTAGTCGAACTGCAGAATCGCGTCGCCGCGCAGTCCCATCGGGCTCTTTCCGCGGAATCGGTCGGCAGGATAGCGGGGAACGTGTATGTCGTTGGTACACAGATACATAAAGAATGGCTTCTCTCGGTTTTCGGCCATAAATTTGATGGATTTCGAGATAATCGAGTCGGCGATGTCTTCGTCGCGCCACAGGGCTTTTCCGCCGCCCTTCATCCAGCCGATGCGCCCGATGCCGTTCACGATGCTCATGTCGTGGCCGTGGCTGTGCTTCAGCTTCGTGAGCAGTTCGGGATTGTCCCTGCCCGTCGGTTCACCCTCGAAATTCTGGCTATATGACACGAAAATCGGAGCCTCGGGGTCGTGGTTTTCCACCTTTCCCTGCTCGATGAACACGCAGGGCACGCGGTCGGCAGTGGCCGCCATCAGGTAGTGGTAGTCGAAGCCGATGTCGCGCGGTGTCCAGTCGAGTTCGGCGTTCCAGTCCTGCTGTCCGGTGGCGCTGCCCAGCCCGAGGTGCCATTTGCCGATGGCCGCCGTGGTGTAGCCCGCGCTTTGGAACACGTCGGCCAACGTGTATTGCTCGGGCTTGATAATCATAGCAGCATTTCCCGCTGCAATGTTCGTGTCCGAGCGGCGGAAGCAGTATTCGCCCGTCAGCACCGAGTAGCGCGAGGGCGTGCTCGTCGAGGCCACGGCGTGGCAGTCGGTGAAGCGAACGCCATGCCGTGCGATGCTGTCAATCTTCGGGGTGCTCACGCGCGTCGCCCCGTAGCAAGACAGGTCGCCGTAGCCGAGGTCGTCGGCCATCAGGAAAATCACGTTCGGACGCTGGTCGGCTTGTGCCATGGCCCCGCCTGCGAGGCCAATACAGGGCAAAAGAATTTGTCTCGGGTTCATCGTGGAAAACTCGTATTTAAGTTGCTGTAGTTGCTTTATCTGAAGGAGGAGTATTGAACACCCGCTCTGCATCGCGGAGAATGCGCTGGAAAGGCTCGGAGAGCACGTAGCCGAGGTTCTTCTTGAGCGTTCCTGCGATGTCGCCCACGCTTTTCGTGTAGCACGAGAGCTCGTTGCGACGCTGTGTGCTGTGCTGGCTCTGGCGGCGGATTTCGTTCTGCCGCTCGCTCACGAGTTGGCCGCACACTTTTTTGAGCATGGGTAGCACCACGCTGTCGAACAGGTGGTGGCCCTGAATGTAGAGATAGGTGGTGTCGGGCGTCACGCCGAGTTCCCTGAGCGACTCTTTCACTTGCAGATACGATGCCTTGGCATCGGGATGCTCGCGTTGCAGCTGTGCGATGCGCGTTCCCACTTTCCGACGCACGCGATGCAGGATTTCCGGCGCTTTTTGAATCGTGAAATTGCCCGTTTCGATGACAGTGTTGAAGTCGCTGATGGAGAAATTCTTATAGACGTCTTGCCGATAGTACCAGATGCTCCACACGAACAGCGGGAAAATGGCCTGCGAATACTCGCGCAGATATTCGGCGATGTCGAAAATCTGACGGTCGTTGAGCGTCACGGCCACGCACACGCCTCGCAGCGTGGGGGCGTAGCACTGCAGGTTTTCGATGGCATAGGCGTGGGTGTGGAGCACGTAG
>DFHC01000121.1 GCA_002372575.1 bacterium UBA3734
ATTTGGTTTGGCAAAATTTATTTTTTGCCGACAATCAATGTAGTGTTCACATGTAATTGCCATGTAATTGACCATTAATTATATGACTAATTATATGGTAATTCGTGTGGAAGTATATGCTTTAATGCAATAGATGGTTGAAAAAAAGTGAAACAAATGCCGTGTTTTGCGCATGTGTTATTTGTGGAAATAAGAGCTGAAAACAATAATTTATGGTAATTCCTGTTTATATATGGTAATTCCTGTTTTAAAGAAAATGAAGATACTACTACTTAACGGCAGTCCCAACGCGAAGGGCTGCACCTACACCGCCCTCAGCGAGGTGGTCAAGACCATCAACGAAGGCGGCATCGAAACCGAGATTATCCACGTGGGCCACAAGGACATCCGTGGCTGCATCGCCTGCGGCAAATGCCAAGAGCTGGGCCATTGCGTCTTTGACGATTTGGTGAACGAGATTGCCCCCAAGCTGGAGGCTGCCGACGGCCTGGTGGTGGGCTCGCCGGTATACTATGCAGGTCCCAACGGCACGCTGACCAACCTGCTGGACCGCCTCTTCTTCAGCGCCAGCTACTCAATGCGTATGAAGGTCGGCGCAGCCGTATGCTCGGCTCGTCGAGGCGGCACCACAGCAGCACTCGACCGCCTGAACAAGTATTTCACCATAGCCGAAATGCCTATTGCCAGCAGCCGCTACTGGAATATGGTACACGGCAACACACCCGAACAAGTGATGCAAGATGAAGAAGGTCTTCAGATTATGCGTGTGCTGGGCCGCAATATGGCTTTCCTTGTCCGCGCCATTGCCGCTGAGCGCGACGCTGGTGGCCTGCCCGCCGAGGAGCCTGAGCGCATCAACACCAACTTTATTCGCTGACACGATGGACAGCAAGGCTCAGATAACTGCGCTCTATGAGCGTATGTACCGCGCGATGATAGAGAAAGACACCGCCGCCCTGCGGCCTATGTTTGCCGACGACTTCTACCTTGTCCACATGACGGGCACGCGGCAAAACCGCCAGCAGTATCTGGATGCCATCGCCGACGGCACACTTAACTACTACAGCTGCCAGACCGAGCAGCTGGAGGTGAACATCGACGGCGACAGCGCCACCCTCACAGGCCGCAGCCGTGTGCTGGCAGCCGTCTACGGTGGCGGCAAACACACCTGGCGCCTGCAGCTCACCTTCAAACTCCGCAAACAGGACGGTCGCTGGCAGTTCACCTACTCCACAGCAAGCACGTATTAGTTCCTAATCACATCCTCTCTGGCACCGCAACACCCTGAGTGTGCGGTGCCTTTTGTTTTCATATCTAAAACGAAAATATTTTTTTGCATAATGATTATTCTTTTTATCTTTGCAGTCAGAAACGGTACTGAAAACAGTCACTAACGCATACTTAAACTACACTATTCCACTAACTTTACTTCTTTTCGGGCATTGACCCGATGACGATTGCAAGCCAACGGACCGCTGACAAAGTACAATATGAACTGCTCCGCTCATAAGCCAACAACAATCCCCCCCCAAAATGCAGCACAGGTAGGGAGAGCGGGAGCTTTGCGAAAAGAATTAATGGCCTCGGACGATTTCCTGTGTTCCGTTCGCTTCACTTCGGTCGCGTTCGGAACCCACGGCATCCGTCCGGGGCTTTGTGTTTGCAAACCCATTTTAATTCAATTATTAATTCCTAAAACTTTATCATTATGAAGAAAGTATTTTCAATCCTGATGGTCGCCTTCGCGTTGACGGCGATGATTGCCTGCGAAGAGGAACCGGCAACACCCTCTACGCCCGGCGGCAACCCCGGTGGCGAGAATCCCGGCGGTGACACTCCCGTACAGACGGATACCACCCTGATGAACTACACCCTGATGCGCTCGCTGGTCGACATCGACTGGGACGAGGCCTGCAACCGCGTACTGGCGATGGGGTTCACCGAAATCGACCCCGAAGAGTTTGACGAAGAAGAGCCTGAGAATGTGCGCGCCTTTATCAAGGGCAGCATTATGGGCGATTACTACGCCTGCTACCTGCGTTGCGACTTCCCCGAGGTGGACAACCTTGTGGGCGCCGTGGTGATGCATGAGCACCATATGAACTCGTCGACCCAAGCCGTTTGTGTCGAAAATGATGTTTTCTTCATCAATGACGAGCGGCAGGTGCTAGCCGATATGGCACGCTACGACGCCGGCTGTGGCGGTCTCATCTCCTGGAACGACATAACGTCATCAGGCCAGTATGATGGCGACGAAATTCCCTACCCCGGTGCTGATGCTCTCGAGAGCTTTGTCACCGACCTGCGGGCAATGTCGGAACATATGATAGTCAACGCCAACTGGGCCGACAGCTACACCTACAATGGCTTTTTTTATGTAGCCAGCTGCAGCGCTGTCTGCACCACCCAGCCCTATGCATCCGTAATGGAGAATATCATTACGCTAGAGAAAGCGGACAATCTTGATTGACAAACTTTAAGCGACTATACAATATGAAAAAGACATTATTCGCGGCAGCCATACTGCTGTTGGCCAGTATGACGGCTAACGGACAGGAGACCAACTACTCCAAGAGCGATTTCGTCCCCGGCGACGAGATCATCTTCGACGACCCCGTGGAGAAGGAGAAGCTGGGCGAGTTCCCCTCGCACTGG
>DFHC01000131.1:0-197 GCA_002372575.1 bacterium UBA3734
CATCACGTTCACCACGGCCTCTTCAAGGGCGAGGTTCAACTGCATGGTTTCTGCCGCGCTGATTTCGAGTTCCTCGCACACTTCATCGACAAACGACGCCAACTGCGGAATCTCCTGCACATCGTTGGCCAGCGTGATGTTCCGCTTCAGTCGCACGGCCAGTTCCTGCTTGGTGTATTGGATGGCGAGCATCGTCA
>DFHC01000131.1:257-7612 GCA_002372575.1 bacterium UBA3734
CATCGTCAGGTCGTCGCTCTGCTCAGCCTCGTCCACGAAGGTGTGGACGGCCTCTGTCATGTTGTTGATGAGCATTTCCGTCGTACACTCTTTCTTGATATACAGCTCGCGAGCCGTGTCGAGGACGCGCTGCTTGCCGAACTGCTCGTGGTCGATGGCCTCAGCCTCAGTCAGGCCGTCGGTGTAGAGGAAGATGCATGTCTGCGGCAGGATAAACGTGTCTTGCCCCGTGAATTTCCAGTCGGTCATAATGCCGATAGGGATATTTGAATCAATGGGGAGCGAACCCATGCCGTCGCCTACGAGCAGCGGGGCTTCATGGCCGGCGTTGCTGTAGTGAAGACGACCTGTCGGCAGGTCAAGCACGCCCACGAAGAGCGTCACGAACATATTTGTCTGGTTCATGTCGGCCATCGAGTCGTTCATCAGGGTGAGGATGCGGCTTGGAGATGCCTCGTGGGCCGAGACGGTGCGGAACAGACTGCGCGTCACGGCCATCACGAGCGATGCCGGAACGCCTTTTCCCGAGACGTCGCCGATGCAGAAGAAGAGTTTTTCGTCGCGAATGTAGAAGTCGTAGAGGTCACCACCCACTTCCTTCGCAGGCACGAGCGTGGCAAAGATTTCCACGTCGTCGCGCTCGGGATAAGGTGGGAAAATCTTCGGCAACATTCCCATCTGAATGGCACTGGCAATGTGCAACTCGCTGCCAATGCGCTCTTTCTCGGCATTGACTTCCTGAAGTCGTTTGTAGCCGCGCACGGTGCGGAAGAGGATATACGTCAGCAGAGCCAATCCGACCAACATCAGCAGGAACAGGTTGATAGAAACCCTGCGCAGACCGCCATAGACGTCGCTATCGCTGCATACGACGACCATCGACCATCCCGTGCCGCCCTCCACTGGCGAGTAGAAGACGTAGTCCTTCTCGCCCTGTTCGTTGATGACACTGGCCTGGCCACTGTTTCCTGACAAAATCTGCCGGTTGATGTAGTTCACCGTAGTGTCTTCAACTCTCTTATTGATATCCTGGATGTTGGAGTTCAAGACCAGGCTTTCCACAGGACAGGCCATAATCTGGCCTGCGCGAGAAATCAGCAGGTTATAGGACGAGGGATAGATGGGATTCGTGTTGATGACGCCGCTCAGCCAGTCGAGCGACACGTCGGCTGTGAAAATGCCCACCGTGCGGCCCTCGGCATCGTGGATGGGCATTGAGTAGGTTGACATCATCATCTCGCCGCCGCCCTCGTCGTAGTACGGCTCGCTCCAACGCGGACGGTCGTTCTGGAACGGCACGGTGTACCATTCCATCCGGTGATAATCGTAGCTGTCGGTGCCAAGTTGCTTGCTGCGGATGGTACCGTCGGCGGTCTTGTATGAGTATGGCGAAAATTGCCTGCCTTTTTGGGGATAGTAGTTCGGTTCAAAGGCCACGGCGCTGCCCACGATGATATCGTTGCAAGCGAGCATTTTGCGCGTCACGGCGTACATCGTGTCAGGCCGATTGAGGCTCAACTCCACAATCCACGCCATATTCTGGACTGCCACCTCGACAGCGTTCATCACATTGTTGATTTTCAGGTTGCGAACCGCCAACTCGCCCTCAGCACGCTGCTGCACACCCTCGCGAATGCCTTCACGGGCGTAGAAATACTGCACCAGCGATGTGGTCTCAATCAGCACCGCAGCTGTGAAGATGATAATCAGCGTCGATTTCGTCTGGAACGATTTGCGCCATTTGTCGAGCATTTTATTCATGGACGAAAGGATATTTTTGGGTTATTTGCGGCAAAGGTATATAAAAAATTTGAAAAATATCATCTTATCTCGAATTTTATTTGTAATTTTGCGTGATAAAATCAAATGATGATGCGAAAATTGTATTTTTTGACCGTCGCAGCGGCATTTTTCGGACTGTCGGCGAGCTTAACGGGGTGTGCCATTTCTGAGGCTGCCAAGGCAGAGAAACAAATCCGACTCGAGCGGACAGCACAGTCCGTGGAGGACTCGCTCAACGCAAAATCCTTCACCGTGGAAGTCAACTATATCAGTCCGCAACGAATGCAGCCGCGCGCACTGACTGCCGGTTATCGCGTAATCGTTAGGGAGGGAAAGGAAATCGACAGCTACCTGCCATTTTTCGGTCAGGTTTTCCGTCCGGAGTTCGGCGAGCAGACAGGGCTGAACTTCAAGGACAAGATTGTGCATTATCAGTCTGGAATGACCAAAAAAGGGCACTATGTCGTGGAATTGTCGGTTCGGCGGAGTATGGAAACGCTCATTTATCGGTTTGAGATCTTCGATAACGGCAGAGTCTCTCTCATGGTGCGCAGCGACAATCGTGACACCATGGACTACACGGGAGAATTAGTGATTTGAAATGAAGTGGGAGAATACCATAAACGGACTCATGGCAGTGGTAGAGGCACTGTTTGTTGTGTTCATCATCTATCAGGTGGTGTGGCAGGAGCGCCCGCCAGCCGAAGACCCATGGGCCAGCGAGCAGGGATTCATCCAGAATGCGTCGGCACTGCCCTACAACGGCATGGACATCTCACAAGAGCAAGGCTACGTTGATTGGCAGTCGGTGGCGATGGACCACCTGATTGATTTCGTCTATCTGAAGGCCACGGAGGGAGATTCTCACGTGGACTCTCGCTATATGGCCAATGTTCGCGCAGCCTATAATTTCGGATTTCTCGTAGGTTCTTTCCATCGCCTCACGGCAGAATCCAGCATCGTGAACCAGTTTTTCAATTTCAACAAAAACGTGGATCACGGTGCGCAGCAATTGCTTCCGATGGTGGAAATCGACGAGCGCAGCACCAAAGGCTGGACTCAGCAGCAGATTCAAGACAGTTTGGCGTTGTTTACCTGGTTGGTAAACGATTTCTACGGCAGCTTCCCCATCATCAAGACGTCGCAAGAATTCTATGAAAAACGACTTTATCCACGTTTCGAAGATATGCCGCTTTTCATCATGGACGCAAGCGAAAGCCAGCCTGAGGTGAACTCAAAGTTCTTCTACATGTGGCGAAGAACCAGAGAGGGCGACATTCCGGGGATTATTTTCGATGTCAATTTAGACTCGTTCACCTTCGGAACTTCGCTAAACGACATTTTCCTTATTTAAGTTCGAGTTCCACGGGGCAGTGGTCGCTGCCGAGGATGTCGGTGTGGATTTTCGCATCGGCGATGCGGTCGCGCAGGCGGTCGGACACGATGAAATAGTCGATGCGCCAGCCCACGTTCTTCGCGCGAGCCTGTGCACGGTACGACCACCACGAATACCTCACTTCTTCGGGATATTTAAAGCGGAACGTGTCCGTGAAACCACTACCGAGCAGCTGCGTCATTTTCCCGCGCTCCTCGTCGGTGAAACCGGCGTTTTGGTGGTTGGTTTTCGGATTCTTCAGGTCGATTTCCTCGTGCGCCACGTTCAAATCGCCGCAGAGAATGACGGGCTTCTTTTCGTCGAGCCGCATCAGATAGGCGCGGAAATCGTCTTCCCACGTCATGCGGTAGTCGAGGCGCTTCAAACCGTCTTGCGAGTTCGGAGTATAGCAGCAAACAAGGTAAAAGTTGGCCATTTCGAGCGTGATGACGCGGCCTTCGTGGTCGTGTGCGTCGATACCGATGCCGTAAGCAACGGAGAGCGGTGTGTGGCGCGTGTAGATGGCAGTTCCGGAGTAGCCTTTCTTGTCGGCGTAGTACCAGTACGACTGGAAGCCAAGAAACTGCAAATCGAGCTGTCCGGCCTGCATTTTCGTTTCCTGCAGACAGAAGAAATCGGCATCCAATTGTTCGAAAATGTCGGCAAATCCCTTTCCGACACAGGCGCGCAGGCCGTTTACGTTCCAAGAAACTAATCTAATCATATTCCTTTCACTCCCCTTTCACTCCCCTTTTTATCTCAAAAGATTCATGAATTCTTCCCGCGTTTTCGCCTGATTGAAGGCTCCGCTGAAATCGCTCGTGGTGGTAATGGCATTCTGTTTCTCCACGCCGCGCATCTGCATGCACATGTGCTTCGCCTCGATGACCACCATCACGCCGAGCGGCTTGAGCGTCTGCTGGATGCAGTCTTTGATTTGCTGCGTGAGGCGTTCTTGCACTTGCAGGCGATGGCTGTAGATATCGACTACGCGGGCAATTTTCGACAGGCCCGTGATATGGCCGTTGGGGATGTAGGCCACGTGTGCCTTGCCGTAGAAGGGCAGCATGTGGTGTTCGCATAGCGAAAACACGTCGATGTCTTTCACGATGACCATCTGGTTGTATTTCTCGGCGAAAAGTGCGGCGGTGAGCACCTCGTGCGGGTCCTCGGAGTAGCCTCGCGTGAGCACGTGCATGGCTTTGGCCATGCGCATGGGGGTTTTCTGCAGTCCCTCGCGCGTGGGGTCTTCACCCAGAAGCTGAATGGCCGCACGATAGTGGGCGGCGAGCTCATCGACTCCCTCGCGGACGTAAATATCTGTTTCTAACATACTAGTATTGTACCGTAATCTTACCCTTGACGACCACTGCCTGACGATAGCCCAAATTCCTGATATTCCGGAGCATTCGGTTGGCCTCTTCCTGCGTGCGATAGTTACCGACGCGACAAATCCAGCGCGGCGAATAGAAATGCACATAGACGGGTTCCGAGGGATAGGCTCGCTTGATTTTGTCGCGTGCAGCCTCGGCCTTGCGCTTGTCCTCGCGCGTGTTGCCGCCAGCAAAGGCCTGCACGCGGAAGCCAGTCACCTTATAGCTGTTACGCATCACCTTTTTGCTCATGTCCACCTCGGGTTCGGCTGATCCCTCGGCGTCGATTTTGGGCATGTCAGGTTTCAGCGCAACGCGCTCTTTAGGCTCCTCTTTCGACTCTTCCTTAGTGTTTTTTTCGTCGGCGGTTGTCGTGGTGGGCTGTGTAGTCGTAGTGGTGGGCTTGGGGGTGGGCCGTGTGGTCGTAATCGCTCCGTTCACAAGATTGTCGATGTCCTTGCTCTGATGCACCGACACGACTCCCAGCCCCTGCTTCTTCTGTTGCAAGTGCTCCAGATAGCTCTGGGCCGACAAAGGCAAAAAGGTAAAGAGGTAAAGAGGCAAAACGCTCAATACCCGTTTGATGATTTGATGTCTTTTCTCCATAACTCTTTAACTTTTTATCCCTTTAACTTTTAACCCTTTAGCCCTTTCCAAGCGTCGATAATTCCTTTGAAATCAGCGGCTTTAAGCGATGCTCCACCGATGAGTCCGCCGTCGATGTCGGGCTTGGCAAACAACTCGGGAGCGTTCGATGCCTTACACGAGCCACCGTAGAGAATCGAGGTGTCGTCGGCCACGGCCTGACCGTATTTCTCGGCGATGATGGAGCGGATGTAGGCGTGGATTTCCTCGGCCTGCTCGGCTGTGGCGGTCTTGCCCGTGCCAATGGCCCAAATGGGTTCGTAGGCGATGATGATTTTGCGGAAATCCTCTTCCGGGAGGTTGAACACGGAGCCTTCCAGCTCGGCCTTCACCACCTCGTTTTGTTTGCCGGCCTCACGCTCCTCGAGCGACTCACCAATGCAGAAAATCACTTTCAAACCGTTTTTCTGTGCCAGCAGCACCTTTTCCCTCAGGATTTCGGGCGTTTCCTTGTAATATTCGCGACGCTCGGAGTGGCCCAGAATCACGTACTGCGCACCCGTCGATTTCACCATTTCTGCACTCACCTCGCCCGTGAATGCGCCTTTTTCCTTGTCGGCGCAGTTCTCGGCACCCAGTCCGATGACGTTTTGGTCGAGGAAGTCGGCAATCTTTGCCAGATGGATGAACGGCGTGCAAATCACCACGTCGCACTGCGGCTTGTCGGCCTTCAGCATGTCGTTGAGTTCCTGCGCCAAGGCGATGCCTTCGGGCAGATTCATGTTCATTTTCCAGTTACCTGCTACAATCTTTTTTCTCATGTTTTTTTGAATTTAATGACTTATTTGCGTAAAACGCGGCAAAGGTACGAAAAAAAACGGAAATTTCGTCATTTTTCGTCATTTTTCTTGCTTTTGTTGCGTTTCCGGCGAATCCATTTCGTCCATGCCCACGTGCGGTCGGCCAGTGTGAGAAGCGTGAGCGGCAGCACGAACCAAAGCAAAATCTCGACGATTTTGCCAGGCGTCGATGACGTTGCAGGCGAGAGCAAGCGCTCTACTGTGGGCAGCTGATTGTGGCTCCATTTCGCTGCCACTACGCCGTCGCGCAGCAGCATCAGCCCTGGATTCGAGCGAATCATGGTCTTCAGCGTGGTTTCGTCGGTGGTGCAGAAAGGATACTCGGCTCCCGTGAGTTCTATCCAGCGCCTGATGGGCTTGTCGGTGCTGGCCGTGAGGCAATAGAACGGGATGTCGTGCTCAATGGCGTATTCATGGAGTTGGTTGATTTCACCGAAATTTGTGTCGTCGGCACGTTCCAAATGCGGTGCGATGAGCAGGAGCGTATAGCCCGCACGACTGAGCACCTGGTCGGTGATGTCCTCGTCCGACTCGCGAAGCGTAATGGAGAAATCGTGGATGGGCGGCACGTAGCCCTTCTCGGTCTGGATGGTTTTCGAGTCGATGAAAGTCCACGTGGAGTCGGGGTAGTTGTCGAGCGAAAATTCCTGCCGGACGCCGTCTTTCTCCATGATGAAAGTGGTCTCAAACTGTGGCTGCGGCGCATCTTCGGGAATTTCCATGCCTTTGCGGATGTCGGCCCCGACGTGGTAGGGACGAAAATCGAAGGTGGGCAGCGTGTAGAGGCTCCACAGGCTCGACACCACAATGAAAAGAATGCTGTAGTTGACGACTATCCACTGGCTCGACTCAGAAATGAAACGCATCATGCGTAGCGGCTGCCACGCCACGACGGCTGCACAAGCAAGCAGCACGAGGTTTTTGGCAAAGGTCTGCCCGTTGGTGAGCTTCAGCGCGTCGCCAAAGCAGCCGCAGTCTTCGATGGGGTTGGCCACGAAGAGCCAGAGCGTGACAAGCGTCATCACGACCATGAAAACGAGCGTCAGTCGCGATGCCAAACGGCGATGGATAGCGAAAAGCAGAAAGATTCCCAGACAAAATTCCAAGGCCGAAAGTCCAACCGACGAGGCCAGCGTGAGCCAGTCGGGAACCCACGCCGAAACGCCCAAGGCTCCGGCATAGTCGTGCAGCTTGTATTGGGTACCCAGAGGGTCGATGGCCTTGACGTAGCCCGAGAAAATAAAGGTGACGGCCAGAACAAGGCGGCAGACGTTCACCAGAATGCTTTTGACTGTAGATTTTCCCAATTTTATCCCTTTATTCGCTTAGTTTCTTAATTTTATACACCCGAACACGGCATAGTTGATGATGTCCATGTAG
>DFHC01000151.1 GCA_002372575.1 bacterium UBA3734
GGCTCGTTGGCCGTGACGTTTTTCACGCCTACGATGCTCGTGGCGCCCATCGCAATGACCTTATCGACGAGCTGCATCGGATAGCGGTGGGGTAGCAGTTCCCGAATGCGTATGTTGTCCATCACGGGCGTTTCGTTGGGGTCGTAAACGGGTGCCTGCACCTCGTTTTTCTTGATTTCCTTGCGCATCAGGCGTGCGAATTTGTTGTTGAGCGTATGTCCCGGACGCGTGGCAACGACGCGACCCTTGATGGGACGTCCGATGAGGGCCATGTCGCCCACGAGGTCGAGCAGTTTGTGGCGCGTACACTCGTTTTCCCACTGAATGGGTTTCGGCTGGATGTAGCCGATTTTCGTCGCGTCCATGTGCGGCACTTTCAGCAGGTCGGCGAGGTTGTCGAGCTGTTGCTGCGTGACTTGCCGCTCGTAGATGACGATGGCATTCTCCAAATCGCCACCCTTGATGAGGTTGGCGTCGAGCAGTGGCATGATGTCGCGCACGAACACAAACGTGCGAGCCGGAGCCACCTCGGTGGGGAAATCTTCGATGTTATGGAGCGTGGCGAACTGGCTGTTGATGAATTTCGACTCAAACGAGCACATGGCCGTGATTGAGAACTGGTCGTCGGGCAGAATCGTGATGCACGAGCCCGATTCCTCGTCGCGAATCTCGATTTTCTTGCGGATGATGAACCATTCTTTCGTGGCAGCCTGCTCTTCGATGCCCACTTCCTGAATTTTCTCGACATACATGACCGACGAGCCGTCGAGAATGGGAAACTCGGGACCATCGACCTGAATCAGGCAGTTGTCGATGCCGAGGGCGTAGAGGGCGGCCAGTCCGTGCTCCACGGTTGAGACGCGCGCGTCGCCCTGCGCCAAAACCGTGCCGCGCTGCGTATCGACGACCTTCTCGGCGATGGCCTCGATGGTGGGTTGCCCCTCAAGGTCGGTGCGCTGAATGCGATAGCCCGTGTTTTCGGGCGCGGGGTTGAACGTCACGGTCAGTTCCAGACCCGTGTGAAGGCCTTTTCCCGACAGCGAAAAGCTGCTTTTAAGTGTTTTCTGTTTGATTGTCTCCATTATTTTATTTTACGATTTGACAATTTTACGATTTGACGATTTCAGTTCTTATGTCCCCTCCCTTTGGAGGGGCTGGGAGAGGCTTGCTCCCCCTCTCTATTTGGAGAGGGGGTTGGGGAGAGGCTGTTTTCTTCAGTTCCTCAACTTCCTCCTTCAGCGCCTCAAACTCCTTGTAGAGCTGCGGCAGCCGCTGGTAGATGACCTGCGACCTGAAGAATGCGCGCGTGTCCATCGGCGGTGTTCCGAGGAGCGTCTGGTTGTCCTTGATGCTGCCCGGCGCACCCGACTGGGCACCGAGATTGACGCGATTTCCGATGGTGATATGCCCTGCGATGCCCACTTGCCCGCCAAACATACACCACTCGCCGATTTTCGTCGAGCCGGCCACGCCCACCTGTGCCGACATCACCGTGTTTTGGCCGATGTCGGTGTTGTGGGCAATCTGCACGAGATTGTCGATTTTCACGCCTTTTCTGACGTATGTGCTGCCCATCGTGGAGCGGTCCACGCAGCTGTTTGCCCCGATTTCCACGTCGTCTTCAATCACCACGTTGCCAATTTGCGGAATCTTGTCGTAGCCGTGCTCCGTGGGCGCGAAGCCGAAGCCGTCGGCACCGATGACGCTGCCGGCGTGGAGCGTCACGCGTGACCCGATGCGGCAGTCGTGGTAAACGACGGCGTTCGAATAGACGATGCAGTCGTCGCCCACCGTCACGCGCTCACCGATGACGGCATGAGGCTCAATCTGGCAGTTTTTGCCGATTTTCGCACCCTCGCCAATGTAGGCGAAGGCCCCGACGTAGCAGTCGTCGCCCACCGTTGCGGTCGGCGCAATGAAGGCGAGCGGGTCGATGCCCTTCTTTCGGGGCTTCATCGACTCGTAGGCCTGCAGCAGTTGGGCCACGGCCTCGTAGGCGTTTTTCACGCGGATGAGCGTGGCAGACACCTCGCGGTCGAGCTTTACATCGTCGTTGATGAGCACCACCGACGACTGCGTATCGTAGATGTAGTGGGTATATTTTTCGTTCGAGAGGAAGGAGATGGCTCCGGGCTTTCCCTCTTCAATTTTGGCAAAAGCGTTGATGACGGCGTTCGGGTCGCCTTCGATGCGCCCGCCAATCATCTGTGCAATCTGTTGTGCTGTAAATTCCATGTTTTTGGCCTCTTTTTCGAGGTTTTTTCTTAGTTTTTGCAAAGTTACGTCTTTTTTTTCTAATATGTGGCGTTTGGCGTAAAAATTACGGATTTTTAGGAATGTGAGGGATTTATTTCGGACTACACAAGGATGAGGTCGCTCAAAATGCTGTCGCTGATGAAGAGTCCGCTTCGACTCAGGTGGATGCGGTCGCCGTCGATGGCGAGGAAGCCGTTTCTGAGGGCGTTTTGGGCGTTTTCGAGCAGGTAATTCCGATGTTTTTCGCTGAGCGACGGCAGGTGGATGCCCTCGCGCGTGCGCAGGGCCGAGGTGATGAGGTCGTTGTAGCGCGTGTCGATGTCGATTTCCTCGCTTTCCGAGGGCAATTCGCCTCGCTCGATGGCTGCGATGTAGGCCTCGATGTCGCTTACGTTCCACGAGCGGGTTTTCCCGTCGTAGCTGTGGGCCGCCGCGCCGAGTCCGACGTAGGGCGTTTCGTTCCAGTAGCTGCTGTTGTGGCGCGAGCGGAAGCCGCGCTTGGCGAAGTTCGAGATTTCATAGTGCTCGAATCCGGCGTTTTCGAGGCGGTCGATGAGCCGGTAGTACATTTTTCGCATCAGTTCCTCGTCGATTTTGGCGATTTTTCCGCTTTTCCACAGCTCGAAAAGCGCTGTTTCCTCTTCGTACATCAGCGCATAGGCCGAAATGTGCTCCACGTTGAGCCCGAGGGCGCATTCGATGTCTTTTTCCCAGTCTTCGAGCGTCTCACCCGGGAAACCGAACATCAGATCGATGCTGATATTCTCGATTCCCGCGTGTCGCAACTTGCCGACGGCCTCGGCGATTTGCCGCGAATTGTGCCGACGGCGCAGGAATTTCAGTCGGGCATCGTCGAAGGTCTGCGCACCCATCGAAATGCGGTTTACGGGAAGCTGGCGCAGCGTTGCGCAAAACTCGTCGGTCACGTCGTCGGGATTACATTCAAGGGTGATTTCTGACCCGCCCCCGCTTTGCAGGGAGGGGAGTGAATACACATTATTATATATGTAGTTTCGCTCAATGCTTTCAAAAATCCGACAGAGTTGTTCCTCTGTGAGCACGCTCGGCGTGCCTCCTCCGAGGTAAACCGAGCCGACGGCATCGACCTCGCTTTTCCTCAATTCCATCTCCCGACAAACGGCCTCCACGTAGCGATTCTGCCGGTCGAGGCGCGTCGTGGAGTAAAAACCGCAATAGATGCAGCGACTTTTACAAAACGGAATGTGAATGTAGAGGCCTGTCATGTGAAAAATGGCTGTCAAAAGGTGGAAAAATCCCCGAAATTTGTTACAAAATTACTAATAAGTCATAAAAGAATGAATGTTTTTTTGAAATCTTTTGGCTATTTGATGATTTTTATGTAATTTCGACGGCAAATTTTCAAAAACGACAAATTGAAACTCAATAACCTAAAAAACTTAAAACAATGAAAGTCTATCAGACAAACGAAATCAAGAACATCGCGCTCATTGGCAGTGCGGGTTCCGGCAAGACAACCCTTGCCGAAGCTATGCTTTTCGAAAGCGGTATCATCAAGCGCCGTGGCTCCGTGGAGCAGAAAAACACGGTGAGTGACTACTTCCCCGTGGAGCAGGAATATGGCTATTCCGTGTTCTCGACCGTGCTCCACACCGAGTGGAACGGAAAAAAACTCAACATCATCGACTGTCCGGGCTCCGACGACTTCGTGGGCGGTGCCATCACGGCACTGAACGTGACCGACCAGGCGCTGATTCTCGTCAATGGAACCTACGGCCCCGAGGTGGGTACGATGAACGCCTTCCGCACGACCGAGAAACTGCAGAAACCGGTCATCTTCCTCCTGAACCAACTCGACAAGGATAACTGCGACTTCGACCGCATTCTGGCCAACATGAAAGAGATTTACGGCCCGAAGGTGGTTCCCGTGCAGTATCCCATTGCCACGGGCCCGGGCTTCAACGCCGTTATCGACGTGCTGCTGATGAAGAAATATTCGTGGAAGCCCGAGGGAGGCGCTCCCACCATCGAAGACATCCCCGCCGACCAGATGGACAAGGCTCAGGAGATGCACGACGCACTCGTGGAGGCCGCCGCAGGCAACGACGATGCACTGATGGAGAAATTCTTCGAGACGATGAGCCTCACCGAAGACGAACTGCGCGAAGGCATCCGCAAGGGCCTCGTCACGCGCAGCATCTTCCCCGTCTTCTGCGTCTGCGCAGGCAAGGACATGGGCGTGCGCCGACTGATGGAATTCCTCGGCAACGTGGTGCCCTTCGTGAGCGACATGCCGAAGGTGAAAAACGCCGCTGGCGAGGAAATCGCTCCCGACAGCAACGGCCCCACCTCGCTCTTCTTCTTCAAGACCGGCATGGAGCCGCACATCGGCGAAGTGTCGTATTTCAAGGTGATGAGCGGTTCGGTGAAGGCCGGCGACGACCTCACCAACGTGGATCGCGGCTCGAAGGAGCGCATGGGACAGCTCTATGCCTGCGCCGGTGCCAACCGCGTGGCCGTGGATGAGCTGAAGGCCGGCGACATCGGCTGCACCGTGAAGCTCAAAGACGTGAAGACGGGCAACACGCTCAACGCCAAGGACGTGGACTGGAGCTTCAACTTCATCAAATATCCCAATTCGAAATATTCGCGTGCCATCAAGGCCGTGAACTCCTCGGAAATGGAAAAACTCATGGCCGCCGTGCTGAAGATGCGCCAGGAAGACCCGACGTGGGTCGTGGAGCAGTCGAAAGAGCTGAAGCAGACCATCATCCACGGACAGGGCGAGTTCCACCTGCGCACGCTGAAGTGGCGCCTGGAAAACAACGAGAAGATTCAGGTGGAATACGTGGAGCCGAAGATTCCCTATCGCGAAACCATCACGAAGATGGCTCGCGCCGACTATCGCCACAAGAAGCAGTCGGGTGGTGC
>DFHC01000152.1 GCA_002372575.1 bacterium UBA3734
AACTCCTGTAACTCCTGAACTCCTAAACCAATAATACCTAAAAATAAAAACCGATGAGAGGACCTATTAACAAACCGCGCGACATTGCCCGTGAGCTGGCACGCCGCTACAGCACGATGACCCATGAGGAACTCGACCTGCTCGAGGAAATCCTGATTCCACTCAAATATCGCAAGGGCGAGATGATTCTCCGCGAGGGCGAGGTCTGCCGCAACATCTATTTCATCGACCGCGGCCTCATCCGCCAGTTCTACTATAAAAACGGCAAGGAACTGACCGAGCATCTGGGTGACGACCACACGATTTTCATGTGTATCGAGAGTCTTTTCCGCGAGGAACCCACACGCCTGCAGGTCGAGGCTCTGGAGCAAACCATCGTCTATGCCATACCGAAGAGCAAGCTCGAAGTCGTGGCGCTACACAGCGTGAACATCCAGATGATGTATCGAAAAATCCTTGAGGAATCGCTCATCATCTCGCAAATTCACGCCGACCTGATGCGCTTCGAGACGGCTCAAGACCGCTACATGAAGATGTGCAACCTCTATCCGCAGGTCGTGCTCCGCGCCCCGCTCGTCTATATCGCCAACTACCTGCAGATGACGCCTGAGACGCTCAGTCGCGTGCGCAGCTCGGCCTATCAACAATGAGCAGATGACAGATATTCTCTTGACTTCAGACCTCGTAGCCCAACTCACCGAGCTCGACACCGACCTGCTCCTGGCCGTGAACGGGCTGCACTCCGGCTATTTCGACACGTTTATGTGGCTCGTCAGCCGGAAATTCGAGTGGATTCCGATGTATCTCGCCCTCGTTTATGTGCTCCTTCGCAATTTCCACTGGAAAGTTGTCTTGGCCGCGCTCTTGGCGATGGCGGCGATATTCTTGCTGACAGATGCTTTCAACTCGCAGATTCTGCGTCCGGCAGTGGCCCGACTGCGCCCGAGCAACCTCGAAAATCCCGTGAGTGCGATGGTTCACGTCGTCGATGGCTATCGCGGCGGCTCCTACGGCTTTCCGTCGGCCCATTCGAGCAACTCGTGGGGTTTGGTGTTCTTCATGGCGTGGCTGATTAGAAAGCCCGTACTCACGCTGTTTTTGGCGTTTTGGGCCACGCTGCAATGCTATTCGCGCCTCTATCTGGGCGTTCATTATCCGGGCGACTTGATGGCTGGGATGCTCCTCGCCTTCCTGAGCGCCACGGCGGTCTATTTCCTCTTTCTGCGCATCACGAAAGCCAGTCCGCCCGCAGAAGTGAAAGATTCCTACATACCGATTCTCGTCGGTTCTGTCATTATTGTTGTTTTCCTTGTCTATTCCGTATTCGCATGACTATCAATCCGATAGCATATTTTCGTTCACCCTTCACTTCGAAGTTCGGCATTCCCAAACAGAGCGGCCTCGTGGCCGATTTGAAAGGGCAAATTGTCTTTGAGCCAGCGTATAGAAATCCCGATTTCGTCAGAGGTTTGGAGGCGTTCGACTATGTGTGGCTCATTTGGGGATTCTCGGCCAATCGCCACGAGGCGGCGAGTCCGGTGGTGCGACCGCCCGTGCTCGGTGGCAACGAGAAAATGGGTGTTTTTGCGACGCGTTCGCCCTTTCGTCCGAATGCTTTGGGCTTGTCGTCGGTACGTTTGGAATGCATCGAAATCGAGCCGAAACTTGGCCCGGTGGTGCACGTTTTGGGTGCCGACTTGATGGACGGAACGCCCATTTTCGACATCAAGCCATACATTTCTTATGCCGACAGCCACGCCGATGCCCGCTGCGGCTTCGTTGATGAGCGCAAATGGCCGAAATTGGAGGTCGTTTTCCCTGATTCTATCGAAAAATTTTTCTCGAAGGAAGAAATCGACGTGTTGCGCCAGACGCTCGCCCTCGACCCTCGTCCGCACTACCAAAACGACCCGCAAAAGGTCTATGGAATGCCCTTCGCCGGTCGCGATGTGCATTTCCGTGTCGATGGTGGGGTGTTGGTTGTAGGTGATATTTCCTGAAAATTTGTTTTTGCTCGCTAATTGCATGAATTTCTATCGTTCGTAAAAAGAAATTGCCTTCTTTTTACTCGCTTATGCGAAATTTTCGTAACTTTGCACGAAAGTTTTGAAAATGGAACAACAATACCCCTCGATACTCTTGGAACGGGCCGTGACGGAATTCGCGAAGCTGCCCGGAATCGGTCGGAAGACGGCCTTGCGCTTGTCGCTCCACCTGCTCAGGCAGCAGGAGGCCGACGTGGATGCGTTTGGCGACGCTGTGGTGAGGCTGAAGCGCGAGGTGAAATACTGTCGTATGTGCCACAACATCAGCGACGGCGAGGTGTGTCCGATTTGCAGCGACCAGCGGCGCGATGCGTCGCAAATCTGCGTGGTGGAGAACATTCAGGACGTGATGGCCGTGGAGAATACGCAGCAATACAACGGGCTCTACCACGTGCTGGGTGGCATCATCTCGCCGATGGACGGGCTGGGGCCTGCTGATTTGGAAATCGACTCGCTCGTCAGTCGGGTGGAGCAGGGCGGCGTAAGCGAAGTAATCATGGCGCTGAGCTCGACGATGGAGGGCGACACCACGAATTTCTACATCTCGCGACGGCTGGCGCACACGGGCGTGAAAATGAGCGTGATTGCGCGTGGAATCAGCGTGGGCGACGAGTTGGAATACACCGATGAGGTGACGTTGGGACGCTCAATTCTGAACAGGACGCCGATGGGAGGATGAGGGCCTCACCCCCAACCCCCTCTCCAAATAGAGACGGGGAGCGTTGTAGCCCGGACTTTAAAAGTCAAAACCGCAAAATAGTCAAATCATAATTATTAATTATTAATTATTAATTTTTAATTTAATTAGATGGATCGAGTACAAAAAATACTGATGACAGCCTTCTGGATTGGAGTTGTGCTTTCGGTAGCCACAGCATTGGCTGGCGAACTGAACTGGATTCCCGTTGGCGCATTCCAGGGCAATGCAGAAATGGAGTTCGTGGTCCTCACAGCGATGGAATTGCTGACCCTCGCCATGATTCCGCTGGCCCTGAGGCTATTCAAATTTAAAAAAGTGAAGCAGGAACTGCACGAAAAGCGCGATCAGGCTCTGTTGAAATGGGGCATCTGCCGCCTCGACATGCTACTTTTTCCGCTGTTTCTGAACGTCGCGTTGTATTATTTTTTCGCGAACAACTCTTTCGGCATCATGGCTCTCATCTTGTGTTGCTGCTTGGTGTTCGTCTATCCGAGTAAAAGTCGCTGCAGGGCGGAGTTGGAAGTATGAAAAAGCTCAGTGTCGTCATCGTCAGCTACAACGTGAGAGACTACTTGCAGCAGTGTCTTCTCTCACTGCGGCGCGCGCTCAGCGGCCTCGACGCCGAGATTTGCGTGGTCGATAACCATTCCGACGACGACACCGTTGCCTTCCTGCGCGAGAATTTCCCCGAGGTGAGGCTCATCGCGAGCAATCATAATCAAGGTTTCGCGCGCGCGAACAACATCGCCATCCGCCAGACTGAGAGCGAGTACGTCCTCTTGCTGAATCCCGATACTTTTGTGGGCGAACAAGCCATCCGCGAGAGCCTCGACTTCATGGACAAGCACCCGCAGGCAGGCGGTTTGGGCGTGAGAATGCTGAAGGCCGACGGCAGCGATGCCCTTGAGTCGCGACGCGGACTGCCCACGCCTATGGTGGCATTCTACAAAATGGTCGGACTCTGCGCCCGACATCCCAAACATCGTCGTTTCGGGCAATATTACATGGGCTATCTCCCGTGGGACGAGGCCGCCCGAATTGAGGTCATTAGCGGAGCCTACTGCCTGTTGCGTCGCGAAGCGTTGGAGAAAGTCGGCCTGCTCGACGAAGATTTCTTCATGTATGGCGAGGACATCGACCTTTCGTATCGACTGCTGAAAAGCGGCTACGAAAACTGGTATCTGCCAGTGAAAATCCTTCATTACAAGGGCGAAAGCACGCAGAAATCGTCGTTTCGCTACGTCCACGTCTTCTACAAGGCCATGCTCATCTTCTTCCGAAAGCACTATTCGCAGATGAGCCTGCTGCTGAGCCTGCCCATCCAACTCACCATCTGCGGAAAGGCCTTCACGACGCTTCTGAAAATACAACTTTGGAAGCTGCGTCGCTACCTTGGGTTCGTCGATGTCAAGAAGTCGGAGCCGTTCTACCTCTTTTTCGGACGTGCCGACGGCCTTGAATCCTGTCGTCAGTTGGTGCAGAGCAAGGGACTGCAGGCGAAATACTTCGAGGGCGACGCTGAAACCCTGCCCGACGGCCATCTGAACGCGGAAATTCCCGCCGACAGCCGCGTCTGTGCTGTCTATGACACCGAGGCCTACCACTTCGCCGACATTCTTGAGCTTTTCTCGCGCAGCACGGCCAGAAATGTCATCATCGGAACCTATCTGCCGCAAAGTAAAACCATTATCACCGCCGAAGAAATCCTGAAATGAACGACCCGAAAGTGAACCTGAGAGCGATGGAGCCGGAAGATTTAGACGAGCTCTACACAATAGAAAACGACCGCGAAGTGTGGAACGTGGGCCATACGAACGTGCCGTATTCGCGCTATGCGCTCCACGACTACATCGCCCACCAGCAGGCCGACATCTACGCCGACAGGCAGGTGCGACTCATCGTGGAAAACGACGAAAAGCAGCTTGTGGGTATCGTCGATCTCGTTAATTTCGACCCGCAGCACCGCCGTGCGGAGTTTGGCATCGTCGTCAAGCAGGCGTTTCGGCGCATGGGCTACGGTCGGCTTGCCGTGGAGCGACTCCTGCACTATGCGCAGCACGTGTTGCATCTGCATCAAGTTTATGTGTTGGTCGATGCCGGAAACCACGAAGCACTAAAATTGTTCCAACAGTCTGGTTTTCAAGAGGGTACACGGCTTAAAGACTGGCTTTTCGACGGAAAAAGCTACCACGATGTCCGGCTCATGCAATTTTTTTTCTAAAAAAATGCCGATAAAATTTGGTGGAATCAGAAAATATGATTACCTTTGCATCCGCAAACAAGCA
>DFHC01000019.1 GCA_002372575.1 bacterium UBA3734
CCCACCACCCACCACCCATCACCCCTCCTCTACATCTCCTCCTCTGCCGACGACGGCGTGAGCGGCCATGGCCCCTATTGGGCCATTCCAGCGCGGGAATATTTCGAGCGACAGACCGGAAAACTCCACACTGAGCGCGGAATGCCGAACATCATGACCTACGAGGGACTTTCGCGCACGCTTCGCCCCGAACACCTCTGGCCGCAGAACGAATACTGGGGACAGCACGATTTCACGCAACAGGGTGCACAGCGTGGAGCGTCGTTTAATGCGCTGATTTCCAAAGGATTCGGCGAGCCGCAGGATGCCCGCGAGTTCACCACGCTCGCCCAGTGGCAGAATTTCGACGGCTATCGCGCCATGTACGAAAGCACCAACCACGACCGTCAGGGACTGCTCATCTGGATGAGCCACTCGGCATGGCCGTCGATGGTGTGGCAGACCTACGACTACTATTTCGAGCCCACGGCGGCCTATTTCGGCGTGAAAAAAGCCTGCGAGCCGCTCCACGTACAGTGGAACGCGCTCACCGACAGCGTGGAAATTATGAACCGCACGGCTGCCGAACAGAGGAATCTCGTTGTAGAGGTGCAGCTATTCAATAAGAACGGGCGCGAGATGACGTGCGAAGACCACATCGTCAGCGTGAAACCCGACGAAACCCTCGCCGCGCTGCCCATTCCGAGCCTTTCGCGCCTGCTCACCGATGAAAAAGTAGGCTTCCTGCGCCTTCGCCTGACGAATTCCGAGGGCAACGCCGTCTTGTCGGAAAACACCTACGTTTGCGGCTCCGAAACGGGCAATTACCAAGCACTGAAATCGCTTCCGCAGGCCACGCTGAAGGTCGAGAAAACGGCGCTCTCGCCCACGAAATTCCTCGTGACCCTCAGAAACGACAGTCCGCATCCCGCGCTCATGCTCCGCCTGAACCTCAAGGCCGACGACGGCGAGCAAATCCTGCCCGCCATCTACTCCGACAACTATTTCCACCTCATGCCCGGCGAACAGCAAACCGTCAGTATCGAGTGGAACGAGCGCGATGCCCGAGGCCGGCAGGCCGAGGTCGAGGTCAGTGGCTACAACGTCCCGCTGTCAAGATAATCGGCTCAAATAAAAAAAGAAAGCGGTCATTTTTTGAGGAATATAACTGAAAAATTCGTATCTTTGCACCCAGATAACTCTGCGAGCGGAATATTGAAGCATAAATTTCGCATACCATGCATAGATTTTTTAAAAATACGAGGCAAAAACTATTTTAATGAGTACCGTAAGAATTTTGGACAAGACGTTCCGCACGTCGATTCCCGAGAGTGAGATTCTGCAGCGCGTAAAGGCCGTGGCAGAGCGTATTAACCACGACATGGCGGGCAAGAACCCGCTGTTGCTGGCCGTGCTGAACGGCTCGTTCATCTTCGCTGCCGACCTGATTCGCGAAATCACGATTCCCAGTGAGATTTCGTTCGTGAAGCTGGCGTCGTACGAGGGCACCAGCTCGACGGGTAAAATCAAGGAGGTGCTCGGCATCAACGAAGACCTGACGGGGCGCACCGTCATCATCGTGGAAGACATCGTGGACACGGGTCGCACCATGCAGCGCATGATAGAGTCGCTCGGCACACGCAATCCGGCCTCGATTCACATCTGCACGCTGCTGGTGAAGCCCGATAAACTGGAGGTAGACCTGAACATCGAGTATGCCGCGCTGGAGATTCCCAACGACTTCATCGTGGGCTACGGCCTCGACTACGACCAGCAGGGGCGCAATCTCCGCGATATTTATACGATTGTTGAATAAAAGGGGAGTGAAAGGGGAGTGAAGGAGGAGTGAAAGGGGAGTGAAGGAGGAGGGATATACGAGGGTACGGAGGTACGGTGGTACGAGAAATGTCTCCTGACTGATAGACAATCGTCTGAACTCCTGCAACTCCCGAACTCCTGAACTCCCAAAAATATCATTGAAAAAATATGAACGTTATGAAAAATATAGTGATTTTCGGTGCGCCCGGTTCCGGCAAGGGAACGCAGAGCGACAAAATGATTGAGAAATTCGGCTTCGAGCATATTTCGACGGGCGACGTGCTGCGCGGCGAAATCAAGAAAGGCTCGGAACTGGGCAAAACGGCTCAGGAGTACATCAACCAGGGGCAACTCGTGCCCGACCAGCTGATTGTGGATATGCTTGCGAAGGTCTATGACGAGTTCGGACGCGACCACAAAGGCGTGATTTTCGACGGTTTTCCGCGTACCATTCCGCAGGCCGAGGCGCTGAAGGCGATGCTCTCGGAGCGAGGCGACAAGGTGGCCGCGATGATTGAGCTCGACGTGCCCGAAGACGAACTGATGAAGCGACTCTTGCTGCGCGGACAGCAGAGCGGACGCAGCGACGACAACGAGGAAACCATCCGCAAGCGCCTCGACGTCTATCACAGCCAGACCGCGCCGCTCATCGACTGGTACGAGCGTGAGGGCATCCGCCACCACATCGACGGACTGGGCGAGCTCGACCGAATTTTCGGGGATATTTGCCGTGTCGTGGACAATGTTGAAGGTTGAATTTTGAATGTTGAATTGTCGCTGTCGCGATTGTGAATTAAAAATTTTGAATTGCAGCACAGGCAAAACTCAAAACTCAACATTCGTCATTCATAATTCATCATCGGCGGAGCCGATAACTCAAAACTCAACATTCAAAATTCAAAATATGCCTGAATCAAACTTTGTCGATTACGTGAAAATCCTGTGCCGCTCGGGAAAGGGCGGCAGAGGCTCGATGCACCTGAAGCACGTGAAATACAACTACAACGGCGGTCCCGACGGGGGCGACGGTGGTCGTGGCGGCGACATCATCTTGCGTGGCAACCACAACTTCTGGACGCTGCTCCACCTGCGCTACCAGCGACACCTCTTCGCCGAGCACGGCGGCAACGGCGGCAAAAACAAGTGCCACGGCACCGACGGCAAAGACCTCTACATCGACGTGCCGCCCGGAACCGTCGCCTACAACGCCGAGACGGGCAAGTTCGTCTGCGACGTGAACTACGACGGACAGGAAGTCACGCTGCTGAAGGGCGGACGCGGCGGACTGGGCAATTTCCAGTTCCGCACGGCCACGAACCAAGCCCCGCGCTTCGCCCAGCCCGGCGAGCCGATGCAGGAGATGACCGTAATCCTCGAACTGAAACTGCTGGCCGACGTCGGTCTGGTGGGCTTTCCCAATGCCGGAAAATCCACGCTCGTGTCAGCCCTGTCGAATGCGCGTCCGAAAATCGCCAACTACCCCTTCACCACGATGGAGCCCAGCCTTGGCATCGTGGCCTATCACGACGGGAAATCGTTCGTCATGGCCGACATTCCGGGCATCATCGAAGGAGCCAGCGAGGGCCGCGGGCTCGGACTGCGCTTCCTGCGCCACATTGAGCGCAACTCGCTGCTGCT
>DFHC01000173.1:0-3802 GCA_002372575.1 bacterium UBA3734
CGTCGGCCTTTGTGCCGACGCTGCCACATCTTTTAAGAACAAAATTAGGGACGACATCCTATCTCGACATTCAATGTGCGAAATTCATATAAAAACGGTGGTTTTCACCCAAAATATTTGGAAGTTTGGAAGAAAATTCGTACCTGTGGCCAAATTTTAAGTCCAACTTTAAATTTGTCCGAAGAATGGGTAAGCAATTAATAAACAGAATGTTAGCAAAGTGCATTTTCCCTATATAATGCCTAACTATTGAAACAAACACGCGATGAAAGCCACAGCCCGGCGAACGTCAGCAGGCCATTGAGCATGAGCAATTCGTAGCCGAAATGGTAATTGAAATGGTGCACGGTCAGTTGGTCGATGGCGAAGCAAAGCAGCGGGGCGGCCACGCAAACATACGGGGCAAGGGACAGCGAGAAAACGCTGTCCCTTCTCTTTGCGAGCAGGGCAAAGGCGAAAAGACCGAGCAGCGGACCATAGGTGTAGCCGCACATCACGTAGATGGCATCGATGATGCTCGTGGAGTTGACGGCGCGAAACAGCACGATGACCACGATGAAAACGACCGCCATTCCCACATGCGTGCGACGGCGCAGGCGTTCATCGTCGGGACGCTCGCGAATATCCACGCAATAGCTCGTGGTGAGGGCCGTCAGGGCGGAGTCGGCACTGGAAAACGAGGCCGCCACCATGCCGAGCAGGAAAAGAATGAGCACGCCTTCGCCCAATGCGCCCGTGGCAGCGAACATCGGCACGAGTTGGTCGGCTGCGGTGGGCAGCGCCACGCCCTGTTTCTGCGCCAGCATCACCAGCAGCACGCCGAGCGAGAGAAACAGCAGGTTGGCCGGTACGAAGGCCAGTCCGTAGCTGCACATATCCTTCTGCGCGTCGCGCAAGTTGCGGCAAGAGAGGTTTTTCTGCATCATGTCTTGGTCGAGGCCCGTCATCACAACCACGATGAACACGCCGCTCAGGAACTGTTTCCAGAAATTCTGTCGCGATACCCAGTCATCCCACACGAACATCCGCGAATGGCTGTCGGCGGCAATCGCCTGCACTGCCTCGCCCATCGTGAGGCCGAGCTCGCCCGTCACCTTATATATAATCAGTCCCAAAGCCGCAAACATACAGAGCGTTTGCAGGCTGTCGGTCCAAACGAGCGTCTTGATGCCGCCGCGCCGCGTGTAGAGCCAAATCAGCGCCACCATCGCCACGACGGTGGGCAGGAACGGCGTTCCGAGTATCTGCTGCACGATGAGGCAGACCACGTAGAACCGCGCTGCCGCGCCCGTCATCTTCGAGAGCAGGAAAAAGGCTGCGCCCGTCTTGTAGGCCTCGCGTCCGAGTCGCTGTCCGAGGAAGGAGTAAATCGTCGTGAGGTTCAGTTTGTAATAGACTGGCAGCAGCACGAAGGCCACCACGACGTAGCCGAGGATAAAACCGAGGCAGGTCTGCATATACGTCATGTCCTGCCACAGCACCATCCCGGGCACCGAGACAAAGGTGACGCCCGAAATCGATGCGCCAATCATGCCCCACGCCACCATGTACCACGGACTCTTGCGCTCGCCTCGGAAGAAGACGTCGTTCGAGGAGCGTCGCGCCGTGAGCCTGCTGAAGAGCATCAGTAGCGCGAAGTAGCCTAAAATAATGAGTATTGCCGTCATAGTCGGGTGCAAAGTTACGATTAAGTGAGCGAAAAAGCAAATTTATTTGTTATTTTTCCGAACGTGAGTAACTTGAACGAAGTAAAAGTTACGAATTTTATTTGTTTTTTCGGAAAAAAGTTTGGTGATTTGAGAAATTGTTGTAATTTTGCAGGTGAAAACGAAAAATCGTAAGTAAAATGACAAGATTTGCTTCAACATATTGGTGGTGGCGTAGCTCAAGATTCAAAAAGTCGTGAGTAGCGTTCGCCTGTGTGGAATAATCTCGTCTCCAACTGAAAAGGCCTGCCGTTCTTACGACAGGCCTTTTTCTTTTTCCGACATCTTTTTAATCAACAAATTTTTAATCAACAAAATATTCACATTTAAAACCAAAAACAACCATGAAACAGAAAAGATTCATGCTCCAGGAGAGCGAACTGCCCCGCGAATGGTACAACATTCAGGCCGACATGAAGACGAAACCGATGCCGCTAATCCATCCCGCCACGCGACAGCCGCTGGGCGTGGACGACCTTGCCCACATTTTTCCGCGCGAGTGCTGCGTGCAGGAGCTCGACCAGACGAACGCCTGGATTCCCATTCCCGAGGAGGTGCTCGAGAAGTACAGCTACTATCGCTCGACGCCGCTCGTGCGCGCCTATGCGCTGGAGGAGGCTCTCGGCACGCCGGCCCACATCTATTTCAAGAACGAGTCGGTGAATCCGCTCGGGTCGCACAAAATCAACTCGGCCCTGCCGCAGTGCTACTACGCCAAGCAGGAGGGCACGACCAACGTCACCACCGAGACCGGTGCCGGACAGTGGGGCGCCGCGCTGTCGTATGCCGCGTCGGTGTTTGGCTTGGAGGCCGCCGTCTATCAGGTGAAGATTTCGATGCAGCAGAAGCCCTATCGCTCGCTGATTATGCGCACGTTTGGTGCTGCCGTGACGGGGTCGCCGTCGATGTCCACCCGTGCCGGAAAAGACATCATCACGCTTAATCCGCACCATTCCGGTTCGCTCGGCACGGCCATTTCCGAAGCCATCGAGCTCGCCACGACCACGCCCGGCTGCAAATACACGCTTGGCTCGGTGCTCAACCACGTGGCCATCCACCAGTCGATTATCGGACTCGAGGCCGAGAAGCAGATGCAGCTGGCCGGCGAATATCCCGACATGGTGATTGCCTGTTTCGGAGGCGGCTCGAACTTCGGCGGCATCGCCTTCCCCTTCATGCGCCACAACCTGAACCACGGCAAGCAGACCGAATTCATCGCTGCCGAGCCCGAGAGCTGTCCGAAACTCACGCGCGGCGAGTTCCGCTACGACTTCGGCGACGAGGCCGGCTACACGCCGCTGCTGCCGATGTTCACGCTCGGCCACGACTTCAGGCCGGCCAACATCCACGCTGGCGGCCTGCGCTATCACGGTGCCGGAGTGATTGTGTCGCAGCTGCTGAAAGACGGCTTGATGCGCGGCGTTGATATCCCGCAGCTCGAAACCTTCGAGGCCGGAATGCTTTTCGCTCGCACCGAGGGCATCATTCCTGCGCCTGAGTCGAGCCACGCCATCGCCGCCACCATCCGCGAGGCTCTGAAATGCAAGCAGACGGGCGAGGAGAAGGTGATTCTCTTCAACCTCTCGGGTCACGGACTCATCGACATGACCGCCTACGACCAGTATCTCAACGGCGACCTTGTGAACTATCAGCTCAGCGATGCCGAAATTTCCGAGAATCTGAAAAGTGTTCCCGAAAATTTGCATTAATGGAAAAAACTTATTACCTTTGCGGTGATAATCAATACAACAAACAAGAACAAAAAGAGTATGAAGAATTATTTTGATTTGAAGGGGCAAGTGGCCATCGTCACGGGTTGCTCTGGCGGCTTGGGCGTGCAGATGGCGAAAGCCCTGGCCAACCAAGGATGTAACATCGTGCCCATCGCACGACGCATGGAGAAACTGGAAGAAGTGGCCAAGGAACTGCGCGAGGAATTCGGCGTAGAGGTGCTGCCGATTCGCTGCGACATCACGCAGACCGACATGGTTGAAGACGTGGTGAAGCAGACCATGGAACGCTTCGGACGCATCGACATTCTCATCAACAATGCCGGAACGGGAGCCGTGGCTCCTGCCGAGGACATCACCGACGAG
>DFHC01000173.1:3862-5133 GCA_002372575.1 bacterium UBA3734
ACCGACGAGCAGTTCGACAACGAAATGCAGATCGACCTCTTTGGCACGTTCAAAATGGCGCGAGCCGTGGCCAAGGCTGCGATGATTCCCGCGAAATACGGCAGAATCATCAACATCGCATCGATGTACGGACTCGTGGGCAACAAGATTGCGCCCTGTTCGCCCTATCACGCTGCAAAGGGCGGCGTGGTGAACCTCTCGCGCGGCTTGGCAGCAGAGTGGGGCAAGTATGGCATCACGGTGAACACCATCTGTCCGGGCTATTTCTGGACGCCACTGACGAAAGACACGCTCGAAACCGATTGGTTTGCCGAGTATGCCAAGGGCACGATTCCCGTGGAGCGCTACGGCAACGAGGGCGAGCTCGACACCGCCACGATTTTCCTCGCATCGAAGGCTTCGTCGTATGTCAATGGCACGGCGCTTCCCGTCGATGGTGGCTACACCTGCGTTTAAAAAACCATGTTTTTCAAAGAAAGGAAGCCGAAACTATTCCGTTTCGGCTTCCTTTTCGTCCTCTTCGTCGCGCGAAAGCGTTTCCTTGAAGTTCGTGATGCCGTATCTGACGAGGATGTCGTACCACTGCAGCAGCTTTCTGATGTCGCCATCGTGAACGCGGTCGCGGTCGTAGTCGGGCAGCACCTCGCTGAAATACGTGTGCAGCTCCCTCGACGATGCCTTCTTGTAGCTGATGGAGCAGGGCTTGAGCTCCTCTTTCTTGCCCACGTTTTCGAGCACCTGCCACAGCGGGATGTCCTCGCTGTCGGTGAACATGGCGATGTCGCCGAGGCTTGTGATGCGGTCGGTGCCGAAGGCGGGCATGCGCTTCTTGGCTTCATCGAGTGATTCGACAATGAGGTTCATCTTGCCACGGCTGACAAGTCGGTAGAGACCGGGTTTGCCGGAGATAGAGAGTATTGTTTCCATTTTTTTGTTGTTTAATTGGTTATGGTTGTTTGTAAAGTTGTCGAATATTATTTCGCTACCACCCCGCACCCCTCCATTCCCGGAGGAGGGGACCACGAGGCAGGGCATTTTGTTATGGTTTTGCCCATAGAGGGCGCTGTTACTCTGGCGGCATGCGGACCCAGGGTGTTACCCTGGGCTAGGAGATGTTGGCCTTTCAGGCCGAGATTACCCGGTGGCCATGTTACCCAGGGTGTTACCCTGGGCTAGGAGATGCTGCCCCTTCAGGGCGTTTTCCTGGTTAGTCTTGTCCCGGCAGGTCCCCCTCCCTATTGGGGAGCGCTGGGGTGGGGCTTCCCCCTCCC
>DFHC01000186.1 GCA_002372575.1 bacterium UBA3734
GCTGATGAACTCGTCGGCGCCGTATTTCTTGGCTGCTTCGATGCAGTTGGGGCGCGTGCCCACAGCCACGATGCGCGACGCACCGCGAAGAGAAGCACCGGCCACGCTCATCAGACCCACGGGGCCAATGCCGATGACGAGAACCGTATCGCCAAACTGCACGTCGGCAAGTTCCACGCCGTGGAAGCCCGTCGGCACCATGTCGGAAAGCATACAGGCATCGACCGTGTTGATGTTTTCAGGCATGTGAGCGAGGTTGCCGTCGGCGTCGTTCACGTGGAAGAACTCGGAGTCGAGTCCGTCCTTGAAGTTCGAGAACTTCCATCCGGCCAGCATGCCGCCCGAGTGCATCGAGTAGCCAGCCTGAGCCTCGAGCGAGTTCCAGTCGGGCGTAATGGCCGGCACCAGAACCTTGTCGCCAGGTTTGAAATCCTTCACGCACTCACCCACTTCCACCACTTCGGCGCAACCTTCGTGGCCAAGAATCATGTTGTGGCGGTCGCCCACGGCACCTTCCCATACGGTGTGAACGTCAGAGGTGCAAATCGCAATAGCGAGCGGTTTGCAAATCGCATCCATCGGTCCGGGTGTCGGAATGTCTTTCTCAATCCAGCCCACCTCGCCGATTTTAAGCATGGCAAATCCTTTCATTTTTCCCATAACTTTTTCGGTTTTTTGTGTTTTTGCAGCATTTCAATTCAGATTAGTAAATTTAGTTATTAGTTTTGAATCTGGTTGACTCTCGCCCGATTTCCCATGCTGCAAATTCAAGAAAAAGGGCGAAATTCAATTTTGACGTGCAAATTTACGAAAAAAAATCTAATCCTCCAAAATAATTCTTGAATTTGATTCACGCATACTCAAAAATTTTGTAACTTTGCACCTATGAAACATATCTCTACACTATATTTTCTGATTTTTTTCCCGATTTTCGCCCATGCCCAAATCAATTACGTGCAATGTGAAGACACCTGCCAGCACATCCACGGCATCGACCTGAGCCACTATCAGGGCGACGTGTTTTGGGAGTCCGTCGGGCAGAGCGAGCACAATGCCTACGTTTATTTGAAGGCCACAGAGGGCGGCGACCGCATCGACCACAAGTTCCAGCAGAACATACGCCTGGCCCACCGCCACGGGCTGAAAGTGGGCTGCTACCATTTCTATCGCCCCATCACGAACCAGGAGGCGCAGCTGCGCAATTTCCGAGTGCAGTGCCGGCCTGAGGAGCAAGACCTGATTCCGATGATCGACGTGGAAACCACCAACAAGCTCCCCACCGAACAGTTCTGCGACTCGCTCTTCAAGTTTCTCGAACTCGTGGAGAAGGAATACCACCAAAAACCACTCATCTACACAGGTGCGAACTTCTACGACAAGCACCTGCAAGGGAAACTCGACGGATACCTTATTATGATTGCCCAATACACGGACTATGAGCCTCGGCTGAAAGACAACCGCGACATCACGATGTGGCAATACACGGCGAAGGGCAGAATCAGAGGCGTCAACGGATTCATTGACAAGAGCCGCTTCATGAATCGCCACAAACTCCGTGAAATCCGTTTCCGACACTATTGAACATCAAAAATAAAACAGAAATACAATGGCACTCATCAATTGTCCAGAATGTGGACACCAAGTCAGCGACAAGGCTCCCACCTGCCCATCGTGTGGTGTGGAAATCGCAGGGAAAATCACGTCTCAGCCCACACCGCCTGTCAAGAAAAAGAAGAAAAAATACTGGATTCTGCTGCTCGTGTCGTTTCTCATCGCAGCCGCAATTTGCGGTGTGTTCTACTATTTCTACTACACGGCCAAGAGCGAGAAAGAAACCGAAGCCTACAACTATGCCATCACCAGTGAAGACCCGCTGGTGCTGCAAAGCTTTCTCGACACCTATCGCGATGCCGACGATGCACGTCGCGACTCCATCAAAACTCGTCTGGCAGCCGTGCAGCAAGCCGCCAGAGACTGGAACGACGCGTCTGCAAGCCGCTCGAAAACAATGATTCAAGAATATCTCGAGAAATATCCGAATTCACCTCACAAGGGCGAGGCTCTCAACAAAATCGACTCCATCGACTGGGCGAAGGCCAAGCATCTCGACACCGAGGAGGCCTACAAGGAATACGCAAGGGAGCATCCTAATGGAGCACACGTGGAAGATGCCGGGGAAAGCCTGAAAAATATGCGGATGAAGGAGCTGCAACCCGATGAAATCACGATTGTACAGAACCTGTTCCGCCGTTTTTTCCAAAGCGTGAACAACGAAGACGATGCCACGCTCCGCACCACACTCGCCGAGGTGCTACAGAGCTTTCAGGGCGAGAAAAACGTGAGTGCCGACCGTGTGGTTTCACGCATGAGCGCAACAAATCGGGACGAGAAAAAATGGCACGTGATGGGCGACTATCAGATTCAAAAGAAGCCCACAGAAACCGAAGTGCCCGAATACGACGTTACCTTCACCGCCATCCACAGCGACCCATACGGGCAAACAAAAAATCCTTCCAAATACCACGTCGAGGCGAAGGTAAATTCGGAAGGATTGATTGTGGAGTTGAATATGTCAAAATTCTCAGCAGCTAATTAGTTTTCCTTTGGCATGGCATACCTGCTGCCCGTCTGCTTCACGTAGTGGCGGGCGAAGGGCGTGGGGTAACCCGAACGCTTGATGACGGGCAGCCCCTCTTTCGTGCGCTTGTAGGTTCCGTTTTCCTCGGTTCTCTCCACCATGTCGTTGTACTTCACGATGAGGTAGAGCGCCAGCTCGTTCCAGCGGTCGAGCATCTGCTGCGCCTTTTCGTTGCTATAGTCGTTGAGGAACTTCACGGCTGCTGCCTCGTTGGTCTTGCACAGCTCCACGGCCTTCGCCTCCACGGCTTTCTGCTGGGCGAAATAGCTGTTTTCGAGCGAGTCGCGCACGGCCTCGAGGGCGGGGAACATCTGCGAATAGCGCGGATAAACCATGTTGGCCACCCAGTTGCACACCCAGTAGGCGTTCTTGAACGAGAAGGTGAAGGCGTCGGCATCGGGCGTGTTGTAGCACTCGGGCTGCACGGTGTTTCCGCAATAAATCGGGGTGTAGGCAATCATATTGCCGTCGTCGTTGCCAAACCAGAAGCAGCCTCCGACCTGACGCGGCAGCCACGAGCGCATCTGGCTCACAAACGAGAAGCCCGACTGCTGCGTGGAGATGGGTCGCTCGTTGAAGTATTTCTTGCCATCGACCTCAAACGACAGCGGCGACGGCCGATACGGCATCTGCCAAATGCCACCGCCAACGGTAGCCGAATCCACGGCGAGCGGTGAGTCTTCGTAGTGGTCACGCATACATTTTTCCACATCCTGAACGCTCAGCTTGCGATTCGGTATAATCCAGAGCGGCATATCTTCGGCATTGGGGTCTTCGCCGAGTGCCCACGCGAGGTAGCGGTCGGCAAATCCGTCTTGGAAGTGGCGGAAAAACGCCCAGACGCGGGCATCGCAGTAGCGACGACCGCCGAAATCGGGCGCAGCATACGTCCATTTCCACGAGAAGTCGGCATCGCTGCCTTCGTACCAGCCCATCACGCGCGCGTAGCGAATCACATCTTTTGAATAGTAAAGCTCGGATTTCGTGTCTTTTTCAGTCGGATAAACGCCCTTCGGATTGATTTTCTTGCCCGTGAAGAACTTGCCGATACGGCTCTGGTTGGCATGGGCACAGATGGCCTCGTCGGGCACGCGCATTGCCACCCAGACAACCTTGTTGAGTTTGTGCTTCTGGAGAAGAGCCTTGTCGCTGCCAGTACCCATCAGCTCGAGAATCCAAGCCTCGTTGGGGTCG
>DFHC01000105.1 GCA_002372575.1 bacterium UBA3734
GCCGAGTTGCAGTCGCGCTCGATGTTGCCGATGAGCTCGCTGTAGGTCTTACAAGCCGTGTCGAAGCCGAAAGAGGTCTCGATTTGGTCGTTTTTCAGGTCGCCGTCGATGGTTTTCGGGCAGCCGATGACCTGCACGCCATAGTTCTTCGCGGCGTAGTACTCGGCCAAGACGCAGGCGTTGGTGTTCGAGTCGTCGCCACCGATGATGACGATGGCCTTGATGTCGAGCTGGCGGATAATCTCCAAGCCCTTCTCAAACTGATCCTCTTTCTCGAGTTTCGTGCGACCCGAGCCAATCATGTCGAAACCGCCCGTATTGCGGTATTCGTCGGCAATTTCAGCCGTGATTTCCATATAGTTATGGTCCACCAGGCCGCCAGGACCCAGAATGAAGCCATAAAGACGGTTCTCGGGGTTCATTTTCTTGATGGCATCGAACAGTCCCGTGATGACGTTGTGGCCGCCAGGAGCCTGGCCGCCACTCAGAATCACGCCCACGTTCATCCTTGCCGAGGCCTGCTGCTCGCCCGGCACGAACTCCACCAGCGGCATTCCGTAGGTGTGCGGGAAAAGTTTCTTGATTTCCTCCTGATTTCCAACACTCTCAGTGGGCTCGCCCTCTTTCACGGCGACGCTACCCTGCAATCCTTTCGGCAGCTTCGGAAGATAGGCTGCACGTTCCTGTTGCAAAAGACTTTTTTTCATTTGATCAACAACTTTTGTTAAAATGTGAAAAACTAATTATAAAGGTTTACTTTTTTCCGTGCAAAATTACGATTTTTTGGCGAGATATGGAAAGAAATCGACAAAAATCGACTTTTTCAAAAAATTTTTCCCGAAATTCCTTGAAGTTTCCATTTTTTTTCTTACCTTTGGACTTTATTTGGAGTTAAAGAATTAAAGAATTAAAGAATTAAAGAATTAAAGAATTAAAGAATTAAAGAGTTAAAGAGTTAAAGAGTTAAAGAGTTAAAGTAGTTTATACGATTATGACGAACAAAAGAGATTTAAAGCGAACGATTAACACGATTTGCGACGAGCTGTTCGCAGAGTGTGTGGCTGCATCGCTCTACGGCACGGCAAGCGACAAGGAAAACGCCGAGTCGCTGCTCATGTCGGTGGTGAAGATGCGCAAGGATTTCATCAACCGCGTTTCACATCCCGAGCCGGGAATGGAGCCAAAGGCCTATTTCCAGCAACTGATTCGCAAGTTCAGCGAGGAGGCAAGCGAAATGGCCGACCACATCAACAACGCATCCTAAAAACCCCTCGCACTCATGATGAGAAAATTCTGCCAATGGCTCTTGTACAAACGCATGGGATGGAGGACTGACGTAACAGAAGACCATCCCGCGAAATTCATCATCTGTCTGGCGCCCCACACCAGCAACTGGGATTTTCTGGTGGGGCAGCTGTATATGCGTTCCGAGGGGATGCGTATCAATTTTCTGATGAAAAAAGAATGGTTTTTTTGGCCGTTGGGACTCTTTTTCAAGCGCATCGGAGGCATTCCCGTCTGGCGAACGAAAAAGAGCAGCATGACCGACAACCTGGCAGAAGAAGCCCGCCGCCGCGACCGCTTCCAGCTCTGCATCACGCCCGAGGGCACGCGCTCGCTGAACACCGACTGGAAAAAAGGTTTCTATTTCATTGCGCAGAAGGCCGAACTCCCGATTCTGCTCTACGGACTCGACTACGAGCGAAAAGTCATCCAGTGTACGAAAACCCTGCGTCCCACGGGCGACGTGGAGCGCGACATGCGCGAAATCAAGCTTTATTTCAAGGACTTCAAAGGGAAATTCCCCGAAAAATTCACCACAGGAAACATTGAACAAGATTAAATTCCATACGCTCGCCTGCCTGCTGCTGCTCATCGCCGCAACAGCGCAGGCACAAGTCACGTGGGGCGACATCGACTACGACGGCGACCCTTGGGTGCAAAACCTGTCGCGTCCCAACGAAATCACCCACGGGCTGCAAAACCGTCACCTCTCCATCTGGGCCAGCCACGGCTACTACTACGACCAGACGAAAGCCTGCTGGAAATGGCAGCGACCCTTCCTCTTCGGCACCACCGAAGACCTTTTCACGCAAACCATCGTCGTGCCCTACCTCATTCCGATGCTCGAAAACGCCGGAGCCGTGGTGTTCACGCCTCGCGAGCGCGACTGGCAGAAGCACGAAGTTATCGTAGATAACGACGACGTCACACCTTATTACTATATGGAGGCCTCGGGGAGCAACGAGTGGCAGACCGCGCCCCGACCCGGCTTCGCCTTTCACTCCGGTGCCTATTTCGACGGCGAAAATTCCTTCGAGGCAGGCACTGCGCGAATGGCCCAAACCACGCGCAGGGCTTCAAGGGCGAGCACCGTGGCCTATCAGCCGATGTTTCCCGAAGACGGGCGATATGCCGTCTATGTGAGCTATCAGACGACGGAAAACAGTATTCCCGATGCCCAATACACGGTGTTTCACAAGGGACAGCAAACGGTTTTCCGCGTGAACCAACAGATGGGCGACGGCACGTGGGTCTATCTCGGTACGTTCGAGTTCGACAAGGGCAGCAGCGAGTTCAATCGCGTGGTGCTATCGAACCAAAGCGACCACAACGGCTACGTCACGACCGATGCCGTGCGCTTCGGCGGC
>DFHC01000109.1:0-266 GCA_002372575.1 bacterium UBA3734
CCGTCTTTCGACACCTTGCGCATGGCGTCAGCCAGCAGTTTGCCGATTTCAGGGTCGTTGTTGGCCGAAACAGTGGCCACCTGCTCAATTTTGTCGTAGTTGTCGTTCACCTTCTCAGCCGACGAGGCGATGTGCTCCACAACGGCCTTCACAGCCTTGTCGATACCGCGCTTCAGGTCCATCGGATTGGCACCTGCCGTGACGTTCTTCAAGCCCTCGGTAACGATGGCCTGGGCCAGAATCGTGGCGGTGGTGGTGCCGTCGCC
>DFHC01000109.1:356-12506 GCA_002372575.1 bacterium UBA3734
ACGCTCTTCACGAGCTGTGCGCCAGTGTTCTCGAAGTGGTCTTCCAGTTCCACTTCCTTGGCCACGGTCACGCCGTCTTTCGTAATCTGCGGTGCGCCGAACTTCTTTTCAATCACTACGTTGCGGCCTTTCGGACCGAGCGTTACCTTCACTGCGTTAGCCAGCTGATCGACACCCTTCTTCAAGAGGTCGCGGGCTTCTGTTGTATATACGATTTCCTTTGCCATAATTGTTGATTTTTAATTGTTAATTGATAATTGCGAGCACGTCGCTCTGGCGCATGATGAGATACTTCTCACCGTCGAGTTCCAGCTCCGTGCCGGCGTATTTGCCGTAGAGCACTTCGTCGCCCTCTTTGAGAATCATTTCTTCGTCTTTCGTGCCCTTTCCTGCGGCAACAATCTTGCCGCGAAGGGGTTTTTCCTTTGCCGTGTCGGGGATGATGATTCCGCCGACCTTCTCTTCAGCCGCCGTGGGTAGCACCAGCACGCGGTCTGCCAATGGTTTGATGTTCATAGTTTTTTGTTTGTTTTATTGGTGAATGAATATTTTTCATCGTTTGTTTTAACGAAAATCGTGCCAAACTGACAAGACTGACATTCTGGCACGACTTTTTTTAGGTTTTTCAGTCGCCGTCGAGGATGAATCTACCATCGGGTGTTACGCCTGCCACACTCACGCGGATGCGCGTCTCGCGACTGTTATTGAAGAGTGTTTTCTGGAAGCTGCCGTTGCCGTCGAATCGGGCGTTGGGATTCCAGTAGAGCGTGCGGCGATAGTCGGTGGGCGCAGAGGGTACAGACTGGCTGTAGTCGGGCGAATAGAATTCCTCGGGTTCTGCGAATCCAGGCAGTATGTAGCGTCGGTCGCGATAGGTGACCTGCTTGGCATCGTTAGGGATGGTTTCATAGACCACGGTGATGTCTTCGCGATTCAGTCCCGTTGTGGCGAGCGAATCAGGATTGCGCGGCTCGAAATCGGTGTAGAATCGGAAATTCTGCAGTCGGTTGAGGTGTAAATCCTTGAAAATGGCGGCTTCAGAGCGATTTTGGATAGACTCATCGACGCTTTGGTAGTTGGCGAAGAACGTGTAAAGGCGGTCGAGCTTGTGACCGTCGGCTATCCGCGCGCGAACATTGTACGTAACGTGTCGATCCATGTTGCCATAGAGTGTGAAGCAGGCCGTGTAGGGGAAACTACCCATATTTACGAGTCCCCACGAGAGGCCGCGGTCGGTGGCTTCGTTGTAGAGGTCGTAGGCATCAACGACGTAGGCAGGCTTCGTGTAATCGACAGCTCTGCGTCCACGCCGGCGCGCCTTGACATTCACCTGCGAGAGCGTGTGGTCGCCGTCAAGCTTCGAGTTTTCCTCTTGCAGAAATTCATCGCCCTCGTCCTCAATCATCGCATTCCATTCGGGCATATTTTTCTCGTACCAGTTGTATTCGCGGGCGAAAACAGGATAGAACAGGTCGCGCTTCACGTAGAAATCAGCGTAGCGGTCTTCGTCGAGACGGTGCTTGTCCTTGCCTTTTTCCATCGATTTCTTTACAGAATCCTTCTGCTCGTAGGCCTTCATGAAGAGGACGGCATGGCCGTAATAAGGCGGCAGCTCAAAGAGGAATCGGCCACCGTTTTTCGTTTGCTGCACAGCGCCCACGATTTGTCCGTTGGCCGTGAGTTCCGCCTCGACAAGCACCTCGTGTTTCAGCGGTCCGTGGTTCACACCAAGGTGCGGAGCATCGGTGGAGCTCGAAAAATCGGGTTCCTCACCCACAGACGAGGCCTTTGCTTCGGCATCGCGCGTGGCAGCACTTTTCGTATCGTCGGAGGTTTCAGTTTCCGTAAACGTGCCGCCCGTCTGCAGTCCCGAGTTTTCGGTGTTCATGCGACGCTGCTCCGACACCACCGACTCGATGTTATTCAATCCCTCGACCTGTTCACGCTCCATGCCCTGAACATCGAGCATCGGATAGACCGCGCCCTCGATGGTGAAAGTCTGTTCGGGCTCGTAGCGCAGTGTGTTCACGGGTCGGTAACGTCGCCATCCCTGCACCATCATGAGCAGGTCGAGGCGGCGCCGATGCTCTGCGTCGTCGCGCTCGAAATAGTAGGCAGGATAGGCCACGAAGCCCTTCAAATCGGAGGCCAGAAGCATTTCGGTGAGCATGTTGCCGTTGCCATAGGTGGCGTCGTCGGTGCGGGTATCGCGCACGGCGAGCGAGAATGTGGAGCCGGCTGGCAGGGCATCTTTTTTCAGACTCACCTGCAGAGGTATCTGTTCGTAGGGCTCGAAATCGGTTTTTCCACCCGTGGAAACGGCCACGGGAACTGCCGCGTCGTGCTGATTGACAAAAAACATTCGCGAGGCCAGAATGTTGCGGTTTTCATCGAAAATGAGGAGTTCGTTGATGCCCGTGGGGAAGGAGGAAGGTTGAAGATTGAAGGTTGAAGGATTTTCGAGATGAATTTTTTCGAAATGGGCGAGGCGACCGCGGCAGAGCACGGCCACAGCCACGGTTTTCCCCTGAAAATCGGGAGTTGCGAAGAGGAAAACGGTGGTTTTTGCACCCTCTGATTCATCATTCAACATCATTGTGATGCCCTGTTTACGGGCCTTCGGCAGGCTAAACGAATAATCCTTTCCCTGCCACGAGAACTGCGCTTTCAGATTCGTTTTTCCGCTTTCGAGTTGGAATGTGCCACGTCCCATGTAGTCAGTGGCGATAGGCGTTCCATCGCTGAGCCTGCCGCTCAAATCGACCGCCTTTCCATGCTGATCGACGAGTTCAAAAGCCACACGCGAGGGCAATCCCTCCACCACGTGGCCACCCTCGGGATAGAAGCGGCACTTGAGTTGTTCCTTCGGCTCGCGGCGCACCTCGCGCTTCGGTCGGGCGTACATGTATTTTCCGTCGAAATTGCCCTGGCTTTCGGGTTTGCTGTAGACGGGCAACACGCGCGAAAACAAGCCGTCCCACTCGCGAAAGAAGTCTGCCGCCATCTGGTTGTTGTAGAAAAGGTGGCGGTCGTCGCGGCTATAGCGACGGTGCGACACGTTGAAATTCAGCATCCAGCGCGTGTAGGCCCGCAGCTCGTAGTAGCCCGAATAGAGCGAATCTTTCAGCACGAACTGGCCGCAGGTGTGTCCTCGTCCGCTCACGATGATGCGTTGCCGCTCCACCACAAGGCCGTCGGGCGAGAGCAGTTCCACGTAGAGCACCTTGCTCATGTCGGTCGGCTGGAGATTGTCGGCGCGGAGCACGTAGGCCTTGTACCAGAGCGTATCGCCCACGAAATAGCAGGTGTTGTCGGTGTGGACATACACTTTTTCCTGCACCTGGGCATTTTTTTCCAATGCCTCGCGCAACGTGTCGAAACTGTCGGCGAAAATTGGCAAAAAAGCCATCGTCAGCAAGAAAAATATCGAAAAAAGTCGTTTCATACGTTCATTTTTTTGCATTCAATCTGCAAATTTAGTGAAAATTGCTAAAAGACTTTGCATTTTGGCAAAAAATTATTACTTTTGCTACTCAATTTACACGAAAATATTGAGATGAAAAAAATCATACTTGCTGCGACCATCGTCGCCCTCAGCCTTTTGAATACCAGTGCCCACGAGCCTGCCGTGCTCACCGCGTCACCAAAATACGAAATGCGAGCCGTCTGGCTGACAACGCTCAACGGACTCGACTGGCCGAAAACGCTCGCCAACGGGTCGGCAAGCAGCGTGGAAAGGCAGAAGCAGGAACTCACCGCGATTCTCGACCAACTCAAGGCCGCAGGCATCAACGTGGTGCTCTTGCAGACGCGCGTGCGCTCCACGACAATCTATCCTTCGGACTTGGAGCCGTGGGACGGCTGTCTGAGCGGCACGGCAGGGCGAAATCCGGGCTACGACCCGCTGCAATTCGCCATCGACGAGTGTCACGAGCGCGGAATGCAGCTGCACGCGTGGGTGGTGACGATTCCCATCGGAAAATGGAACTCGACGGGTTGCACGAAACTGCGGAAGCGCTATCCGAGCCTCGTCAGGAAGATTGGCGACGAGGGCTATCTCGACCCCGAAAAACCGCAGACGGCAACCTATCTGGCCGACATCTGCGAGGAAATCGTCAAAAAATACGACATCGACGGCATCCACCTCGACTATATCCGCTATCCTGAAACGTGGAAAATCAAGGTAAGCCGGCAGCAGGGGCGACGCCACATCACGAGCATCGCCGAGGCGATTTCCCGACGCGTGAAACAGTTGAAGCCGTGGGTGATGATGAGCTGTTCGCCCATCGGCAAGCACGACGATTTGCGTCGCTATTCGTCGCGCGGCTGGAATGCGCGCACCACGGTCTGCCAAGATGCGCAGGAATGGTTGCGCACGGGCGTGATGGATGCGCTCTTCCCGATGATGTATTTCCGCGACAACAATTTCTATCCCTTTGCGATTGACTGGCAGGAACAGTCGCACGGGAAAATCGTAGCGCCGGGCCTCGCCACCTACATGCTCCACCGCAGCGAGGGCAACTGGCCCCTGACCACCGTAACACAAGAAATGAATGTGCTGCGGCAGTTGGGCCTCGGCCACACGCATTTCCGCAGTCGTTTCCTCACCGACAACACGAAGGGAATCTACGCTTTTGAACGAGAGTTCAATGCCTCGCCGGCCCTCGTTCCGCCGATGACGTGGATGAATGCGACGCGACCCGATGCGCCGACGGAGTTTAAGCCTCTCCCCGCGCCCTCTCCAAAGGGAGAGGGAGCCTTCGGACCGAATCGAGGAGCGAGGAGCGAGGAACGAGGAACGAGGAGCGAGGTAACGATTTCGTGGAAAGCCCCAAAAAATCTCCCCTCTCTTTCTGGAGAGGGGGCGGAGGTGAGGCTTTTGTATAATGTTTACGCCAGTCCCGTCTGCCCCGTCGATATCAGCGACCCGCGCAACCTCATCGCCACGCGCCTCACCAAGCCCTACATCACCTTTTCAAATTCCCTTCACTCCCCTTCCACTCCCCTTCACTCCCCTTTCACTCCCTTATATTTTGCCATCACCGCCCTCGACCGCTATGGAAACGAGAGCGAACCGCTGCAAAGTCATCAACCATCAACCATCAACCATCAAACCATCAACCCTCAACCATCAACCCTCCCCCTCCTTGCCTGCGACGGAAAAGCCCTGACCTTGCCCGAAAAACCTGAAATCCTCGATGCCAATACGCTCGCCATCGAAACCCTGCAAGGCTCGCTCATCGCCACCCGACCATGGCGCGGCCAATCCGTTGATGTCAGCCGTTTGCCCGAGGGATTCTACCAACTTCGCTCACTCGGTCGAAAAGGCGCCACCCACCGACTCGGCTTCTTCAAGGTGAAGCGGCGCTGAATTATTTTCGCTTGAGAATCATGTAGATGATGACGGGAGCACCGAAAAACGGCGTGACGGCATTCAGCGGAATCGTAGTGCCCGAAGTTGGCAACTGACAAATCAGGTTACAAGCCAAGGCCACAACGGCTCCCAAGAGCAGCGTGGCAGGCATAAGTTGGCGGTGGTTCTCACGGCGCAAAAAGAGGCGTGCCATATGAGGAACAGCCAGTCCGATGAAGGCAACCGGACCGCAGAAGGCCGTTGTCACGGCGCAAAGCAGACCCGTGACGAGAAGCAAGCGAGTGCGCAAACGGCGAGTGTTGATGCCGAGGCTCTCCGCGTAATTGTCGCCGAGAAGCATGGCATTGAGCGGCTTAACCAAGACCACCACCGCAGTGATTCCGACGAGGACTCCCACTGCAAACAGCGGCACATGACCCATCGAAACAGCTCCAAAAGAACCCATTCCCCACATCACATACGAGCGCACACCCTCTTCCGTGGAAAAAAAGTTGAGCAACGTAACTGCCGACGACGACAGATACCCCACCATGATGCCCACAATCAACAGCATGACATGGTTCTGCACAATGCGCGAAAAAGCGTAGAGAATGGCCGTAACAACCATCGCGCCAGCAAAAGCAGCAGCAAGAATGGCTATGAATCCACTGAAATGAAGAATTTCCGCGCCGATGCTGCCGCCGAGAGCAAGCATAACCACCGCAACGGCGAGCGAGGCTCCCGAGGTGATGCCGAAAATGCCAGGACCAGCCAATGGATTGCGAAAAGCCGTTTGCAAAAGTAGTCCGCACACGGCTAAGGCCGACCCGCAGAGTACGGCGGTGATGGCCTGTGGCAGTCGCGACTCCAAGACGATGAATCGCCACGACTCTCGTGTTGCACCCTTTCCCAACAGAATGTTGATTACCTCGGATGCAGGAATCTCAACTGAGCCGACAAACAGGTTCAGGATGAAGAGAAACAGGGTGACAATAATAAGGACAGCTGCCCCTCTCACCCCGCAAAAACGGAGGGAAGAAACGGATGCAAAAGGGGAGTGAAAAGTTTTCATGGCTCGATTTTTCTAAAGTATTTCAATTTCTCTTTCGCTGGGTCTGAATCGGGATGCAACATGATGATGTAATCGCGCAGCAGCCAGTCGGGGCGAAAGGAAACCTCCTCGAAATAAGGCACTTGAAGCGAATTGACGTAATAGACATTGCCTTCTCGAAAAGCCTTGAACGCCGCGTAGCCATGATGCTCGGCAGCAAGTTTTTCGCGGGTGAGTGGCATAGGACCCGTATGGTTGAACACCCACACGTCGGCATCACCAGCCCTGTCGAGCACGGCCTCGAACGAAAGAGGAAGGCTGCCACTGTGGCCGTCGTCAGCCCAGATGTAGCGTCCGCCAGCATCGGCAATCAGACGCCCCACACTGCTCCGGCCACCTGCCACGTACCACGTGTTGCCTGTCAGTCGCTCCGTCAGCATGGAAAGCCCCTCATCCTGAACCCCTGAACTCCTCGAAAGATACTCCCGTTCCACCACGTTGAAGAGCGAGTCCGCCCGCTCTTCACAGCCGAAAAGAAGTCCATAGAAACGCATCCATTCGGCCCGTCCGAGTGCCGACGTTTCCATGTATTCAGCACATTCGATGATGGGCACGCCCAGTTTCTCCAATCGTCCGTAGCCGCCGCTGTTTTCAAAGGGCGAGAGCAGGATTCCATCTGCCTCTAACGCAATGATTCGCTCTACGTCGGGAGCCATCGCATTGCCACAATCGCTTATTTCGCGAGCCTCAACGCGGCGGTGAATTTCGGGCAACAACATATATTTCAGGTCGGCCACGCCAGCAATGGCATCAGTCCTGTCGAGCATCTGCAGGAGTGACGCATGAGCCGTATTGAACACGACGCTGCGCTGCAGTGGAACGCGAACCAAAGTGCCTTCGAGATGCGAGAAATCGCCTACGGCATCTCTCGCCACAAGCCAATATCTGTGCAAAATGCCATCGCCCCAAGGATTGCGCAATTCGACCCTCGTCATGGTGGAATCGCGCGTGATGACGATGTTGTCAGCGTATTTCATGCGCAACGTATCGCCGTCGAACTCCGTCACCGCCACCCTACCCTGCCGACAACCCATCGCCGCCAGCAGCAATAGCACGAATCCGAGAGCATGACTGAAAAGTTTCATCTGAGCTGTACCATGTAGGAATTTCATCTGCAAAGATACGTTTTTTTGCGTAATCAGGCAAAATTTCTTTCCGAAAAACGGCGATTACGAATTATTCTTAGTACCTTTGCGGTCGCAAAACGATATTTCATCGTCCAAACCCCGATTCGACAACAATTATTACTACAACTAACAATAAAACAAAACATGGAAAGAGACAATCAGATTTTTGAGTTAATCGAGCAAGAGCACCAACGCCAGCTGAAGGGCATGGAGCTGATTGCCAGTGAGAATTTCGTGAGCGACGAGGTGATGCAGGCCATGGGCTCGTGGCTGACGAACAAGTATGCCGAGGGCTATCCCGGCAAGCGCTACTACGGCGGNNTTGTAACCCCATGGCACGTCTTCATCAATAAAGTGTTCAGTTTCAGCACGTTGCAAAAAGAGCGAGTTCAAGGGTGGCCAATAATCGACGCCCACGGAACACCATAGTCCCACAAAACCCTGACATTCAGCCACTTACCAATATCCCTAATCCAAGGGCCCAATTCCTGAGGACTACGCCCGTGGGAACGGGGCGCGGAGGTGGGCGTCAGTGAGAGTCTGCCGCCTGGGAAAGGGCCCAAAGGACTACGCCCACGGAAACGGAGACGTTGAGGGAGTGCTTGGTACCGCGCTGGGGAATCTCAAGGGAAAAGTCGCAGGCATCCACTACGGACTGTTGGACGCCATCTACTTCATTGCCGAAAACTAGCGCAATTTTTTTGTCCGTAGCAGGGCTACATCCTTCTCCGCAGACAAAATGCTCCGAAGGATGCACCCTGCTACGGACATATTCATCCAGTTTCACGGAATTTACCGTTTGCTCCACGGCAATTACGGTGTAGCCGGAAGCCTGGAGGCTGCGGACAAGCGCCACGGTGTCTGCCACGTGCTCCGAGGGCACAACCTCCTCTGCGCCAAGTGCCACCTTGCGGAGCTCCGGGGAAGGCGGCACGGGGCATATCCCGCACAGATACACCTTGTCCACGCCAAAGGCATCCGAGGTGCGGAAGGCGCTGCCAACGTTGTGGGCGCTGCGGACATTGTCCAGCACAAGGACCACACCGCTGGAGGGTCTTGTGGTGCGGTATTCTTCGGCCGAAATGCGGCCAAGTTCCCTGTTGAGTAGTTTTCTGTCTTTCACGGGGACAAAGATAAAGGTTTTTAGATTATTATGATTATATTTGCATAATATAATAACCAATCACTCTATGAAAAAAGACATTCAACTTTTTGATCTTATCAAGAAGGAACAGGAGCGCCAGAGCGCTGGCCTGGAACTTATTGCATCTGAAAACTACGTATCTGATCAGGTAATGGCCGCCATGGGCTCCGTGTGCACAAATAAATACGCCGAAGGCTACCCCGGCAAGCGCTACTACGGCGGCTGCCAGGTGGTTGACCAGGTGGAGCAAATCGCCATCGACCGCGTTTGCAAGCTGTTCGGAGCCGAGTATGCCAACGTGCAGCCGCACTCCGGCGCCCAGGCCAATGCTGCCGTGCTTTCGGCGATTCTGAAGCCGGGCGACGTGTTCATGGGCATGAACCTCGACCACGGCGGCCACCTTTCGCACGGCTCTCCCGTGAATTCGAGCGGTATTCTCTACAAGCCCGTGGGCTACAACCTGAACCGCGAGACGGGTCGTGTGGATTACGACGAAATGGAGAAGCTCGCCCTCGAACACAAGCCGAAGCTCATCATCGGCGGCGGCTCGGCCTACTCGCGCGAGTGGGACTACAAGCGGATGCGTGAAATCGCCGACAAGGTGGGTGCCATCTTCATGGTGGACATGGCTCACCCCGCCGGACTCATCGCAGCTGGACTGCTCGACAACCCCGTGAAATACGCCCACATCGTCACCTCGACGACGCACAAGACGCTGCGCGGCCCGCGCGGCGGCATCATCTTGATGGGCAAGGACTTCGAGAATCCGTGGGGACTCACCACGCCGAAGGGACAGGTGAAAATGATGTCGCAGCTGCTCAACTCCGCCGTCTTCCCCGGACAGCAGGGTGGTCCGCTCGAGCACGTCATCGCGGCCAAGGCCGTGGCTTTCGGCGAGGCGCTGAAGCCCGAATTCAAGCAGTGGGCCGAGCAGGTGAAGAAAAACGCCGCAGTGCTGGCCGACGAGCTGGTGAAGCGCGGATTCCACATCGTGAGCGGAGGCACCGACAACCACTCGATGCTCGTCGATCTGCGCACGAAGTATCCTGATTTGACGGGTAAAGTGGCTGAAAACGCCCTCGTGGCCGCCGACATCACGGTGAACAAGAACATGGTGCCGTTCGACTCGCGCTCGGCCTTCCAGACCTCGGGTCTGCGCCTCGGCACGCCCGCCATCACCACGCGCGGCGCAAAGGAAGACCTGATGGTGCTCATCGCCGAACTCATCGAGGAAGTGCTGAACGCCCCCGAAAACGAGCAGGTGATTGCCTCGGTTCGCCAGCGTGTGAACGAAACGATGAAGAACTATCCGCTGTTCGCCTACTAATCGATGATTCAATATGCGATTATAGCAGTTGTTGTCGCACTCTCCGTTGCCTACGCCATCTATCGTGTGCGGAAGGCGGCGGAGAGTTCCGATAACCCGTGTGCGAATTGTTGCAAAGCCTCTCCCCTAACCCCTCCCCAAAAGGGAAGGGAAACAGAATCGGGGGGAATTTGTTCAAGTTGCAAAATCGCGAAATCGTCAAATAAATCGTAAATAAGGCTCCCCTCCTTTTGGAGGGGCAGGGAGAGGCCTTAAATTGCAAATTATAGTTAAAATTTCCTCTCGTAACAATAAAATTTTAATTTTTAATTTTCAATTATTAATTATTTTATTACCTTTGCAGTCGCATTTTAAAAATTTGGTGCGTTAACAAAGCGGTTATGTGTTGGTCTGCAAAACCAAATAGAGCGGTTCGACTCCGCTACGCACCTCATCAGTAACCATCGGGAATAGCCGCAAACAGACGGGTTCCCGATTTTATTTATCACGACCATGGACATCAAGAAAGCAGCCTTTACACTTTCGTCGCCGCGCGTCGGTCTCTGTCCGATAGACAACAAGCCGGAATACGCCTTCATCGGACGCTCGAACGTGGGAAAATCGAGTCTCATCAACATGCTCTGTAACCACAAGGGACTGGCCAAGACGTCGGCCACGCCCGGGAAAACGCTGCTCATCAACCATTTCATCGTCAATAACGAATGGTATATCGTCGATTTGCCGGGCTACGGCTTCGCCAAACGCTCGAAAACCGAGCGGCAGAAGCTCGACAACATGATTCGCGGCTACATTCTGCAGCGCGAGCAGCTCGTCAACGTGTTTGTGCTCATCGACATCCGACACGAGCAGCAAGCCATCGACCGCGAGTTTATCACGTGGCTCGGGCAGTCGAACATTCCCTTCAGCATCGTCTTCACGAAGGCCGACAAACTGGGTACGGAGCGCGCGAAAAGCAACGCCACCGCGTGGATGGAAGCGCTAAAAGACGAGTGGGAGGAACTACCCCCCCACTTCATCACGAGCGCCGAGAAACGAATCGGACGCGATGATGTCTTGAACTATATCGACGACATCAATAAAAATTTAAATGCCGACTAAACTTTCTTAGTCGCAGGCTTTTTCCTCGCCGCGGCAGGCTTCTTCGCACTGTCGAGCTTGTCGAGCATTGCCTTCAGGCGGGTGATTTCCTTGTCTTTTCGCTCAATTTCGTCGTTCTGGTTGCGAATCGTGGTCAGCAGCGACTCCAGCTGCTCGTTGTCGATTTCCTCGGGATAGAGGTTATTGACGCGCGTCAGGAAGTCGCCGAGGATGTTCATATAGTTCGTGAACGCGTCGAAGGGCGAGCTGTAGATGCCGCGGTCGAGCCCCACGTGCGAGGGTTTCGTGGTCATGAAGCGGAAATTGTCGGCAGCCTGCAGATAGTCCCAGTCGAGGTTGATTTTCGGGTCGTTGGCAATGCGCACGCGGTCGGCCACGCCATAGAGCTTGTTGAAAGCCTCGCGCTGCATCGGGTTTCCGAGCCAGCTGCTCACGTCGCGCTCCTCATCGACCCAGCTGAGCGTGTCGGGCACGTTCAGTGCGCCCACACTCTTCGTCTTCATGCAGATTTCCGTGGGCGTGGAGAAGGTGATGTTTTTCGCCTTGGCACAGGCGGGAATGGCGCGCAGGAACTCCAAGATGTTCGACGAGAGCGGCTGCGCGATGCCCAGCGCCGAGAGTTCCATGAAAATATTGATGATTTGGCTCTCTTTGGGGTGCGAGGCGATTTCGTTGATGTAGTTGTCGGCGAAGAGCGGATAGCCCTCCCACTCGGGGTTGTTGAAGCGCAGCGAGATGTCGTCGGAGAGTTTCACGTCGCGCAGCAGCAGTTTCAGACTCGGGGCCAGCGCACAGTGATAGACGTAGTGCGGCGACTTCCATCCGAGCACGTGCTTTGCGCCCTCGGTGAGCATTCCCTTGAAGCCCATCTGCGAGGCGATGTGGCCGATGTCGTCGCTGTAGATGAGCGAGGAGTTGCGGAGCACCTTCGGCGTCTGTCCGAAATACTCCTTCATCTTCGCCATCTGCTTCTTCACGTCGGCCTTGAAG
>DFHC01000178.1 GCA_002372575.1 bacterium UBA3734
ATGCGTGTCCTGACAAATGCCAAGGCTCCGAACGACGTCATGCCGTAGGGCTTGTTGATGTAGATGTATTCGCCTTCTGTGAAGTTCATTTAGTCAACCATTGCGAGTGAATGTCCTGTCAGCAGCAACACGATGATGATGGTGCCAACGATGATGCGGTAGTAGCCGAAAGCCTTGAAGCCGTACTTCGACAGGAAAGCCACGAACCACTTCATGGCCAGCAGGGCGACGATGAATGCCACCACACAGCCCAGGATGAGCATGGTGATGTTGTGACTCGTAGCCCATGCCGTATCGTCTTTCAGCAGGTCCAGGAGGTCGAGCAGCGTTGCTCCTGCCATGGTAGGCACAGCGAGGAAGAACGAGAACTCGGCAGCCTTCTTGCGCGTCAATCCTTGTGTCATGCCACCTACGATCGTTGCCATGGAGCGCGACACGCCGGGAATGACGGAGATGCACTGATAGAGTCCTATCTTAAAGGCACGCTTCTCGTTGATCTGGTTGGCGTCGCTGCCCTTATTGAACAGCTTGTCGCAGTAGAGCATGAAGATACCTCCCACCACGAGCATCACGGCCACCACCTCGACGCTGTCGAGCAGCCAGTCGAGCAGTCCCGACTTCTTCGCGGCGAGGCCCACAATCACGGCAGGCAACACGCCCACCAGCAACAGCCAGTAGAAGCGATACTTGTGTTTCAGCCGTCCGAAAGCCGTACTACCCTCAGGTGCAGGCGTGTGGTCGAGGCGGAAGAAACGCTTCCAATAGAGAACCACCACCGAGAGAATGGCTCCGAACTGGATGATAAACGTGAAGGCATGGACGAAAGGGTCGCCCTGTTCAATGCCCAGCAGGTTTTGCGTGATAATCATGTGGCCGGTCGATGACACGGGCAGAAACTCCGTGAGACCCTCCACGATGGCAATGATGACAGTTTGCAGCCAGTCCATGTCTTACTCCTTCGGTTTACGGATGATGGCATAGATGATTGACAAAAATCCCACGAGACACACCACCGGTGCCACCTTGATGCGCCTGGCACTGAAAATGCTCGGGTCGTAGGCCGACGTGGTCGATTCTCCGCCACTCATCAGCACGAATCCAATGATGATTACCACCATACCAATGGCCAACAGCATATAGTTGACCTTGTCGAATGCAAAATTCTTCCTGTCCATATTTAAGTCTTTAACTCCTTAACCCTTTAACTCCTTAACCCTTTAACCCTATCAAATCCTATACAGCTCCCCTGCTTTCATCCGCAGGAATTTGTTCACCGAAATATGGGCGCAGACAGCCGTCATCAGCAGGCCGAAGAGCAACACCGCACCCGCCGTAATCGCCAGCTCCTGCCAGCCCAGCACCATTTCGATTTCCGGCTCGTAGCGATAGAGCGCATAGACGAATCCGCCCAGCACGGCGCAGGCAATCAGCGCCGCCAGCACGCCGAGCCCCATCGACCGACGCACGAACGGACGGCGAATGAAGCCCCACGACGCGCCCACGAGCTTCATCGTGTGAATCGAGAAGCGGCGCGCATAGATGCCCAGCCGAATCGTGTTGTTGATGAGCGAGAACGACACTATCATCAGCAGCACCGCCAACACCAGCAACACCAGCGAAATCTTCGCCAGATTCGTGTTCACGGCCTCCACCAAGTCCTTCTGATAGACGATTTCGCTCACCTTCGGCACGGCTTTCAGCTCCTTCGCAATCCAGCGCAGCGAGTCGTTGTTGGCATAGTCGGCCTGCAGCGTCAGCTCCATCGACGAGAGAAACGGATTCTCGCCGATAAACTCCGACGGGTCACTGCACAGTTCCTTGGCACCCTCTTTCAGTGCGGCCTCCTTGCTCACGTACTTGATTTGGTTGATATACGGACGCTGGCGCAGCTTTTTCTGCAGCTGGGCGGCCTCCGTGTCGGTCATATCCTGGTCGAGCATCATCGTCACCACGAGGTTCTCCTTCACACGCGACGACAAGTTCGTGCCCACCAGTCCCGTAAGCACCACCAAGCCCAACAGAATCAAGACCATCGCCGTCGAAATACACAACGTAACCGACTGCAAGCCAATACGTTGCCGACGCGATTTATCGGGTTTTCTCTTTTTCATACAGACACAATACACCAAATTTCTTGCAAAATTACAACATAAACGAGCGAAATCCAAATAAATTAAGAATTATTTTGTAAATTTGCAGCCGATATGAGTACGATTCTATTTCCCAGTCCGATCTTCGGACCCGTGCGAAGCCGCCGACTCGGCATTTCGCTCGGAATCAACCTGATGCCGGCAGACGGAAAGGTCTGCACCTTCGACTGCATCTATTGCGAGTGCGGCCTCAACGCCGAGCGCCGCCCCACCCTGCCGCGACCCACGCGCGAGGAAGTGGCCGAGGCACTCGAAAAGAAGCTGCGCGAGATGGCCGACGAGGGGCAGCTGCCCGACGTGCTCACCTTTGCCGGCAACGGCGAGCCGACCACGCATCCGCATTTCGCCGCCATCATCGACGATACGATTCGCCTGCGCAACCAGTATTGCCCCAAGGCGAAGGTCTCGGTGCTGAGCAACGCCACGCAGCTCCACCGCCCCGACGTGTTCGAGGCTCTGCTGCGCGTCGATAACAACATCCAGAAGCTCGACACCGTGGACATGGACTTCATTCGCGCCGTGGACAGACCCACTTCACCAAGCTACGACGTGAAGAAGGTTGTCGAGCAGCTGAAGGCGTTTCGGGGGCACGTGATTGTGCAGACGATTGTGTTCAGAGCCTCCCCCCAGCCCCCTCTAAAAATGACAAAGGCAGAACAAGAAGTTTTCGAAAGCATTGCCCCCCTCTCTACTTGGAGAGGGGCAGGGGGAGAGGCTGCTTGGCTTGCTGCCCTGAAGGAAATCGCGCCGCAGAGCGTGATGATTTACACCATCGACCGCGAAACGCCCGTCGGCGGACTTCTGAAAACGCCGCCCGAGGAGCTCGACCGCATCCGCGACCTCGTCATCAGCGAGGGGATTCCCTGTACGGCGTCGTATTAGCCCCCTCCCGCCTCCCCCCGTAGGGGAGGAGAAAGAGCCCCAAGCAACTACAACTCAAAAAAAAATGCGACTCCATTTGGAATCGCATTCTTTTATTATTCCCTCCCCCAGTGGGGGGAGGTATAGGAGGGGGCATTTAATCTTCCCAAACACTCTTGGTTTCGATGTGGAAGAGCGGAGCATCGTCTTCTTCCAAGTCCATACCCTTGCCACCCAACTCGAACTCGTCGGGATTGAGCTCTGAAGCAGTCACTACCGTCTGCATCAGCTCGGGCAGACTCACGGTCTTGATCGTCGGAATCAAATATGTTTTCTTCATAACTGTACTTGTTTTTCTGATTTCACTTCTGTTATTTCACCACGACCTTGCGACCGCCTACGATGTAGATGCCCTTCTGCGTCGGTTTCCCATTGACGAGTCGGCCGTCCACCGTATAGTAATTGTCAATTGTCAATTGTGAATTCTCAATTGATTCAACTCCCGTCGTGCCGCCGTTCACCACAATCATCTCCGGGGCGTTGGCCTTGGTGATTCTCAGGACAGCCTTACCAGCAGGAACGTTGTAGCCGGAAGTAGGAATTTTGTAGAAGGCTTCCTTGCCCTTTTGCTTACCGAAGGCATAGAAAGTCACCGAATTCTGAGTAGCGAATTGTGAAGCCTCCATGACAGCTTTAAGTTTGTTGCTATCAACGTTGTCGGTTTCAGCAGAGGCATCGGCTACGGAAATTTCATGGACGCCCGGCTGGCCAGTGATGTAGAGACCAGTTTCGGCAGGAACAACCGTCACATCCTGCGTAGTACCCTGTTCATCGGTGATGATTTGGGCCGTAACATCAGCGTTGGTGAAGTCGAGAGCCTTGTTGCAGCTGAAGGTTGTGGCCGTGAAGCCTTTCTTAATCTCGATTACCATGACGTCGCTTTCCTCGTAATAAACTTTGACGCCAGTAGCACGGCAAGCTTCCGAAATAGTAACACTGACAGGTAAGTTAATATTAGTAGGTGTAATGGTAACTACTGTTCCGTTGACACTGACAGTAGCATTCGTCCATGCATTTTCTCCATTAAAACCATTAACATTACCTGAAATTGCATTTATCACGATAGAAGTAACGGCATAGCCCGATTGGGGTGTGATAGTGAGAACCTGATTTTTATAGAACCGGGTATGGTTGTTATTTCCTCCAAGGTAATTATTAGCTTTGGTTGTACTGCTACCCTTTGCATTTGTCATGGTTGCAAAATCACTCGTCCAAGTAACAAGGTCTTCAGAAGCACTGCTATAAGAATCCGTTGTCAAATCCCATGTAACGCTCGGCAGTTCCTTACCAGCCTGCGTGAAAGTAATCAGTTTGGATGTATAGACTTCTTTGGTATCTGCGTCTGCAACTTTAACAACCATATAAGCCTTGCGAGCCTCCGTTGCGGTGTTGGCTTCGATGATATAATAAACATTGTTACCATTGTCAATGTCAGCAGTAATCCAATCGTATTCTGCAGGAGCCGTTACGTCTGATTCTTCGCAGAAGAACACACTGATGTCGAGGTTTTCACCCATATTCTCGCAACTCACCGTGATAGTGCCGTCGTGTTCGGCAGCATCCACCTCGACAGCAGTCGGATTAACGGTTACCGTCGGTTCTGTGGGAACCACTTCCTCGATGTCATCAGCACTGCGAGGCAGAATCTGCTTTTTGTCCTGAGTATTGGTAGTGTATTGCTTGTAAATACCCTTCACGTTATAAACCTTATCGGCTTCGAAAGTGTAGCTATACAATGTTGAATAAGGCTCGATGGCGTTGTTGTCGGCATCAACGAGTGCTGTTCCGTTGTAGGTCAGATTCTCATAAGCGAGCAAGGCACCCGTGTTCACGCCGCCAAGTTCGTTGATGGCGATGTTCTGCTCCGTAACGGTGCCGCCGGCAGTAACGGTAAGGCCTTCAGTTGAAGCAGTCAAAGCAGTCAATTCGGCAGAGCCTTGATAAGTTACGAGATTGCAGCTTGCAGTTCCGCTCAAAACGTCGTTCACATTGAAGTCGTGGCCGCTCTGATAGATAATCAGACCGTTGCCAGCGTTATCGGTGAGGTAGGCATTGCTACCCTTCACAGCCGAAATCACCCAGTTGTTGAAGGTGATGGCGACAGGCGTGGAAGTGCTTGTTGCAGCAGCAAACAAATCGGGAATCGTCGTGTAAACAACGGGGGCAGCGGCTTGCGTAACGGTCACGGTCTTGTCTTCAGCGCCTTCGTAGGTAAGGGTAAAGGTTGCGACGCGCTCCGTATTGGCCTCGTTGGCTGTCGTGGTGAAGGTAATGGCTTCGTCGCCTACAGTAATGTCGCTCACCCAGTCGGCGTCGGCAGTGGCTTGGAGCAGCGTGCCCGGCACAGGATTGGTAATCGTATAGGCAATTTCGCCCGACGTTGCATCGTAAGCGATGTTCACGTTGTTTGCGCTGATATAAGGATCGTCGCCGGGCATTGTAACGGTGACAGCAACAGGAGTGAATCGAACCTGCCCTCCATCAGTTGTCAATGTTATTGACGTAGCATCTCCTGTCCAAGTCTTCGTGTCCTTATTATAGCCTTCTCCCGAGAAATTGTTTTGCGAAACAGAGAAAACAATCTTCGTAATTGTTCCGACAGAAGTACTAATCGTCAATGTTTTACCTGAATATAAACGATAGTTGTCAGTTCTATTCCAAACTCCACCGCCTGATTCGAATTCCATCGTGACATTATTCTTAGTCAATGAGGTAGTTTCTGAAACATCAGTTCCACAAACAAATGTCACATCTCCACCAGCGAAGGGTGTGCTGTCGGTAATATCCACTGTGAAAGATGCTGAGCCTGCCTTGTAAGTGTCATCGGCAGCTTGGTTGACCGCTGCTTCTTTTACGCCATTCGTCACAGCCACAGGAGTAACGGTAATAGTCTTATTCGTTTCGTCGATTGCGGTTTCGAAGAAGTTGCTTGCAGGAATCGTCACAGCACCTGTGCTGGAAGTCGTGTAATTGATGACTTGCGGCTCGGCATTGTCATAAAGGTCGAATGTCAGAGCGACGGGAGCACCCGTCAGAGCGAGGTCGTTGTCTTCTAAAGTAGAACCTGATCCTCCGTCTTCTTCAGCATTCACACCCCAAATGACAAAGCGTTTAGCTATGCTAGTTGTGAAAGTCAAAGTGGTCTCAGCAGTGATGTCGCTAAGTTCTATAACAAAATAATAGTCCGAAGCATTTCCGCTAAGGGTGAAAGGCGAGTTGCCCGAAACACCCGAATCCGAAGTAAGGGCAATGCTTGTTGGACTTGCGGTGGCTCCAGAAATGTTTAGAGACAATCCTGAAACGTTATTCCAAGCTGCAGCATGGACATGTAGATATGCTGTTCCAGCTGGAACGGTAACCTTCATGTCACCACCTTTGCTTGAAGTGCCAACTTTAATACCGTTTTCTCCGTTTACGGTGCAAGCACTTCCATTAGTACCTGCAGCCAGAGCAACATTGCTCGTCTCAGTGGTCGAGTAATCACTCTGCGCCCACGCAACGCCGACTACCGCCATGAGTAGTAGCGTGCAAAAATAACGTAATTTTTTCATCATAGTTTTATTGTTTTGAGTTATTATTAATTGTTTTATGATTCTCTCTTTTTCTTCATCTTTGTTACGCGTTGCAAAGGTAGTGATTTTTTTCCTTAGAAATTGTTTTTAGTCATTTTTTTCAAAAGATTAACATTGCCCCGCGCTTCCTGCTCTCCTACGGCAATCATTTCCTCGATGTTTTCGGTACTGAAGCTGATGGCGGAATAGCCGTCGAGCGGCGGGTTGATATAGACGTCGGCGGCGGCTTTGTTTTGGCGGTGTTTCTTGAAATCAGGTCGGTTGAAGAGCCATCCGAGCAGTCCCTTCATGTTTTTGAGGTCGAGCAGTTCCATGAGGTCGAAATCATCGGCGTCATCATCGTCATCATGATGGTTCACGGTAAGATCCACGGCGATGACAAGGTCGGCACCCATTTCGCGTGCCACGTCCACGGGCAGGTTATTCAAGAGGCCGCCGTCGTAGAGCACGTGGCCTTCGTACCTGACCGGCTTGAACAGGGCTGGAATCGACATACTGGCGCGGATATTGCGCGCGAGGGAGTCGTCTGCGAGCACCACCTCAGAGAGCGTGCGAAGATTGGAGGCGATGCAGGCGAATTTTTGAGGGTGCGGGGGGACGAGGGTACGAGGGTACGAAGGTGTGGGGGGATGGGCGACGAGGCTGTCGAGCATGGTTTTGATGGCGTTTCCACGGATGGCCTCGCGGGTAAAAAGCCGTGTCCACTGCTGCGAGCGGAAGAGCGAGTCGAGATGGCTGGCAGTGTAGCCGACGCTGTAGAGGCCGCCCACGATGGCTCCGATGCTTGTTCCCACGATGATGTCAGGCTGCAGCCCAACCTCTTCCATCACTTTCAGCACACCGATGTGGGCTGCGCCCTTTGCTCCTCCGCCACCGAGAACGAGGGCAATGGATTTGGGAGAAGAAGCCCCACCCCAGCCCTCCCCAGAGGGGGAGGGAGAAATTTTCTGGGTGATTATAAACAATAATAATATTGTTGTATAAAAGCGGAGACGAGTGCAGGTTTTCATCTTATATTTTTTTAAAAAGCCTCCCCTTTTTGGGGAGGTTTGGAGGGGCAATTATGAAACCTCCCCTGCGGGGGAGGTTGGATGGGCTTCATTGTTTCGTCATGATGCCTGCTTTCGTGCTTTCAAGGAAGCTCGTGATGTTTTGGATTTCGGGGCCGTCGGGCACCTGGTCCCTGATTTGCAGGATGGCCTCGAAGAGGCTGCCGTTGCCGTTGAACACGAGGCGATAGGCGTTGGCGACGTGTTTCTGCACCTTTTCGGAAATGCCGCCGAGGGTCAGCATGGTGGTGTTCGGACCGCTGTAGCCGATGGGTTTGCCACCTGCGACGATATAGGGCGGCACGTCTTTCGAGAAGGAGGTTCCGGCCTGAATCATCGCACCGTCGCCCACGCGGGTGCCAGCATTTTCAATGACGCTCGTCGAGAAAATCACGGCATCGCCAATGACGCAGTCGCCGGCAATCTTCGTGCCATAGCCCAGCACGCAGTAGTTGCCGATTTTCGTGTCGTGCGACACGTGGGCACCCTCCATCAGGCAGTTGTGGTCGCCGATGACAGTCTGTCCGCCGGCGTGGGTGGCACGGTTGATGACCACGTTTTCGCGGATCACGTTGTCGTTGCCGATGACACACTCGGTTTGGTCGCCTTTGAAGTTGAAGTCCTGCGGCAGTGCCGAAATGACTGAACCTTGATGCACTTGATTGTTGTTGCCCATGCGCGTGCCGTTGAGAATCGACACGAAGGGGAAAATGATGCAGTTGTCGCCGATGACCACGTCGTCTTCGATATAGACGAAGGGGTATATCTTACAGTTTTGGCCAATCGTCGCCTTCGGGGAGATCTCGGCCTTGGGGGATATTTCGCTTGCCATAGTTTTCAATTTTGAGTTTTGAATTTTGAATTTTGAATGGTCGCCTTCGGCGATGAACAATTATCAATTTTGAGTTTTGAGTTTTGAATTTTGATGGTTGAATGATTCTCGCTTCGCTGCGATTGTAAATGATGAATTCAAAATTGACCATTCAACATCGGCATAGCCGACAATTCAACAATCAACATTCAACATTACTTCGCTCCTCCGCCCAGTGCCTGGTAGAGGTTCACCACGGCCTGCATTTTGTTGAAGTCGTCGGTGACTTTCGAGATTTCGGCATTGAGCAGGTTCGACTGCGCCGTGATGACTTCGAGATACGACGTGTTGGCCGACGACGACATCATCGTGCGCGTGTCCTCGACGTTTTTCTTGAGCACCTCGACGCGCTTCGCATCGAAAACGGACTTCTCGGCAGCCGAATTGTACTGCACGAGGGCATTCGACACCTCGTTTCCGGCCTGAAGAATGATGTTCTGCCACGTGTTGTAGGCCTGTTCGTACTTCATTTTGGCCACCCTCAGGCCCGCCACGATTTGTCCGTGTTGGAAGATGGGCTGCACGAGGCTTCCCACGGCCGAAAGCAGCAGTTTTCCGGGGTTCACGAGGCCGTTGTTATTGGTGAAGGCGCCCGTACCCGTGATGGTGATTTGCGGATAG
>DFHC01000089.1 GCA_002372575.1 bacterium UBA3734
GTTTTTATAAAAAAGATGAGGAAATTTCTGACATACGCATGGCTGATGCTCGCCTTCACGACGGCAACAGCACAAGATAACAACGAGAAAGACCACAATTTCAAGGTGGCGAAGAACTTGGAGGTGTTCAACACCATCTACAAGCAGCTGGAAATGATGTACGTGGATACGCTCGATGCCGACGAAGTGGTGGGAAACGGCATCAGGGCGATGCTGCGCTCGCTCGACCCCTACACGGAGTACTATCCGCAGGAGAAGATGGAGGACCTGACGCAGATGCGAACCGGCACCTACGCCGGCGTGGGAGCGATGATTCGCAAGAACTTCCAACTGGGTCGCGTGATGGTGTCGGAGCCTTACGAGGGAATGCCTGCGGCGGAGGCTGGCCTGCGGCGCGGCGACGTGATTCTGGCCATCGACGACGAGGATATGACCAACAAAGAGGTGAGCCACGTGAGCAGTCGCCTGCGCGGCGATGCCGGCACGAGTTTCATCATTACGGTGGAGCGTCAGGGCGTGAAAAAACCGCTGAAGTTGAAAGTGACGCGGCGAGCCATTCAAATGCCCGTCATTCCGCACTACGGGATGCAGACCGACGGCATCGGCTACCTGAATCTGAACCAATTTACGCAGAATTGTTCGCGCGACGTGCGACGTGCGCTGCTCGAAATGAAGCGCGAGGGAATGCAGAAGTTGATTCTCGACCTGCGCAACAACGAAGGCGGCTCGGAACAGGAGGCGGTGAACATCGTGAATATGTTTGTGCCGAAGGGGAAACTGATTGTGTCGAATCGGGGCAAACTCAAGCAGGCCAACCTCGACTACCTGACGACGGTCGAGCCGATTGACTCGCTGATGCCCGTGGTGGTGTTGGTGAACGGCGAGTCGGCATCGGCAAGCGAAATCACCGCCGGAGCGTTGCAAGACCTCGACCGCGCAGTAATTTTAGGTACGCGCACGTATGGAAAAGGACTCGTACAGATGCCGATGGACCTGCCCTACAACGGCATTCTGAAGCTCACAACCAGCAAATACTACATCCCGAGCGGACGCTGCATTCAGGCCATCAACTACCGCCATTCGCAGGGCGGATACGTGGAGCACGTGGCCGACTCGCTGACGAAGGTTTTCCACACGGCGGGCGGGCGTGAGGTGCGCGACGGCGGCGGCATCATGCCCGACGTGGTGGTGACACCCGACTCGATGACCAACATCGTGGCCTATCTGATGTATGGCGACTCGACTGAGGTCGTCCACAACTACATCATGGACTATGTGGCAGCGCATCCTACCATCCCTGCGGCTCGCGACTTCAAACTCTCCGACGCCGATTTCGAGGATTTCAAGCGGCGCGTGCTGCAAAGTAAGTTCAACTACGACCGTTCGACAGAAAACTACCTCGAGAGTCTCGAAAAACTGGCTCGCTTCGAAGGCTATTACGACGATGCGAAAGAAGAATTTGCCCAGCTGCGGGCGAAACTCAAGCACAACATCGAGAAAGACCTCGACTACAATCGCGAAACGCTTAAAGACCTGATAGCCAACGAGATAGTGACGTGTTATTACTACCAACGAGGTAGCGTGGAGCAGTCGCTCACGTGGGACAAACAGATGCGCGAAGCCCTGCGGCTGTTAAATTCGCCCGAGGAATACGAATCAAAGCTGAATACAGGAATTTCGCATCGCTCAAAAACAAAATAACAAAACGACGATGGTCAACAAACCCTTAAATACAGAATTGCTGGACCGAGCCCTCATATTCGCCATCCGCGCCCATGCAGGAACCGAGCGACGCGGCAAGGGTTTTCCCTACGTCGTGCACCCCATGGAGGCCATGGCCATTGTGGCAACAATGACATCCGACCAGGAACTGCTGTCGGCCGCCGCCCTTCACGATACCGTGGAGGACACAGCTATCACCATCGGGCAGATTCGCAGCGAATTTGGCGAGCGCGTCGCCTCGTTGGTAGCTTTAGAGAGCGACAACCTCTATGAAGAAACGAACGACTGGCATGTGCGCAAGCAGGCCACCCTCAAACGACTTGCCCATGCTCCGCGCGAGGCGAAAATTGTGGCTCTGGGCGACAAACTCTCTAACATGCGAGCCATTGCCCACGACTACACCCTGCAGGGCGATGCCCTCTGGGACATCTTTCGCGCCAAGAATCGAAAAGATCAAGAGTGGTACTACCGAGGCTTGTCCGAGGCACTCCGCGACCTTAACGACACACTGGCATACAAGGAATTTGAATCACTTATCAAACAAGTATTCGGATGATAAAACTTGACCCACACGGTGAATTGCTGTTGCAGCAGTACAGAGAACTATTGCCCACGCTGGATCAGTTGGCCGAGAAAGCCTACGGCCAGCTTGTCCACGCGCTGCGCGAACAGGGCATCTACGTCACAGCCATAGAACACCGAGTGAAGAGCGAAAACTCGCTGATTGGCAAGTTGGAACTAAAGGGCTCGAAATACAAAATCATCGACGACGTGACCGATCTCGTCGGACTGCGAGTCATCACCTTCTATACCGACGAGGTCGATAAAGTGGCAGCCATTGCAAAGACAATCTTCGACATCGACTGGCAGGAGAGCGTGGACAAGCGCAAGTTGCATCAGCTTGATGCCTTCGGCTATAATTCACTGCACTACATTTGTCGGTTGAAAGAAGGCGGACCGCGCTTCGAACTGCAAATGCGCACGGCACTGCAGCACGTCTGGTCAACCATCGAGCACGATACGGGATACAAGGTTGGTGCAAAGATTCCCAACGAATACCGCCGGCAGTTCAGCCGTCTGGCAGGAATGCTGGAACTAATCGACGACGAATTCAGCCGCCTGCGCTTTGTGCTCAACGACTTCCAGCGGCAGATGAAGGCACTGGTGAAGAACGGACAACTCGACGACGTACCGCTCTCGGCCAGCACCTTCCGCAACTACCTTGAACTGCACCCGTTCGACCGTCTGAACAAACTCATCGCAGCCGTCAACCAAGCCGAAATCTATCCCGTTTCGCTGCTACCGTTTCTGCCGCTGCTCGAATCGTTCGGCCTCAAAACCCTCGGCGACGTTCAGCGCTTCATCGACAACAATAGCGAAGACGCCTATCAGCTGGCACTCACGCAGCTGGCCACCACCGACCTCGACATTCTCTCGTCGAGTTCTGCCATGCAGTACCTGTGTCTGGTCCACGTGCTGAAGCAAGAAGGCAGTTGCGACAGTCTGAAATCCATCTACGACGTCATCAACGGAGAGAGCGATGCCAACATGGCCTTGGCCGAGATGCTGCTCGAACAAGCCAAGAGCCTGCCCTTTATGAAACACTGACGAAAAAAAATATAAACCATTTAGCATCAAAGAAAAGCGTTATGAATACGAATGAGAAATTTGTGGTTACAATCAACCGCGAGTTAGGCAGTGGCGGACGCACCATTGGCCGTATGTTGGCCGAAAAGCTGGGCGTTCCGTTCTATGATAAGATCCTCATCAAGTCTTTAGAGGAGAAGTACAACCTTAGCGTGGAAGAAATTGAGAAGATGAAGGGAAAAAGTCGGCACTGGTGGAGCGATTTCAAACTCATCATCCCCATCGGACCGACCATGAGAACCAACTTCACCACGTCGATTACGGGCGATGAGCCAGACTTCCTGACCACCGACGATATGTTCAAGGCCGAACAGGAAATTCTGGAAGGCATCGCAGCCGACGAGTCGTGCGTTGTGGCAGGGCGGAGCGGGTTCCACATCTTCCGCAACCATCCTAACCACCTGCGCATCTTCATCCAGGCCTCGATACCCTTCCGCCAAGAGCGAATCGCCCGCAAGCAGGGTAAAACCCCCGAGGAAGCCCTCAAAATCATCGAAAAGGTGGACAAAATGCGCGAAAACTACGTGCAGAAATACACCAAGACATCGCGCTACGACACCCGCAACTACGACCTTGTCATCACCACCGACGGGAAGACAGAGGAAGAAATCGTAGCACTTATCCTGCAATTTATCGGACAGAAATCGTAAAAAATTATATATTCCAAAAAAAAATGGCAAAAAAAGCACTACTGATGATTCTCGAC
>DFHC01000174.1:0-217 GCA_002372575.1 bacterium UBA3734
GTGGAGCGACATCTATCCCGGCTCGAAGCGCGGCGACATCACGCTCGTGTTCGACAACAAGAAGTCGTCAGCAGTACACTACGCCGAAGACTCCATCCTTGGGGGAAAGCCCATCACCAACCCCAATGTTGCCGCCGCACAGACCAGTGCCGAGGTGGTGAACTACGTCGCCAAGACACCGAACGCCATTGGCATCATCGGAAGCAACTGGCTCAAC
>DFHC01000174.1:266-9326 GCA_002372575.1 bacterium UBA3734
AGCAACTGGCTCAACGACAAGCGCGACACCACCAACCTCACCTACAACAAGGACATTCGTGTGATGTCGGTAAGCAGGCTCTCGACGGCCACGCCGGCCAACAGCTGGAAGCCTTACCAATATTACATCTATAATAATAATTATCCCCTCATACGCACCATCTATGCGCTCGTCAACGACCCGCGTCAGGGCTTGCCTTGGGGATTCGCCCACTTCATCGAGTCGCCCATCGGCCAGAAAATCATCCTCAAGGCCGGACTGCTCCCCGTCAGGGGCGACATCACGATTCGAAGTGTGAACGTCAGAACGGAATAGAGATAATTCTAAATAACAAACTAAAAAGAGGGAAATTGTTAAGAAAGCGGAAAGATTTTAACTTTTCAGGCTGCTAATCGTCGAATTGACAAGAGTGGCCGCTATTAAATAGTTAAACCTTTTAAGAAAAGAAGATTATGAAGACGTTGAAATACCTCGTAGCAGGAATCATGGCGCTCAGCCTCAGCGCTCCCGCCATGGCGCAAGTAGATCAGGCCGCGCTCGGCCAAGTGAAGAACATTATCGCCTCGAAAGTGGATGTCGATAAGCAGATGAAGGGCATCGTGAAGGAATTCAAGAAGAATCCTGCCATGCTCACTGCCATCGGACGCGCCTTCCTTGAGGCCAAGGACGTGACCAACGCCACGAAATACGCTGAGATGGCCCTCGCCCGCGACCGCAAGTTCGCCAAGGCGTTCATTCTTCTCGGCGACGTCGCTGTGGCCAATGACGACGGCGGAACGGCTGCCCAGCAGTACGCGCAGGCCAAGCACGCCGACCCGAAAGACCCCGAGGGATACTACAAGTATGCCAACATTCTGCGTGGCCGCAGTCCGCTGGATGCCGTTGCCAACCTCGAAGACCTGCGCGTGCAGCGTCCCGACCTGGCTGTGGATGCCATGGCTGGCCGTATCCTTTACAATTCCAACCGCCTGGAAGATGCCATCAGCTATTACAGCAAGGTGAGCGATATGTCGAAGTTGGAGGACGAAGACATCACCAACTATGCTATGGCCACGTGGATGCATCAGGAGCGTGAAAAGAGCCTCGAAGTGGCCAAATACGGCCTGACTCGCGACGCCCGCAAGGCCGCGTGGAACCGTCTGGCTTTCTATAACCTCACCGACATGGAGCGCACCGACGAGGCCCTCCAGTATGCCGATGCCCTCTTCAATCGCTCCGACAGCGTGAAAATCTCGGGCTATGACTACACCTACTACGGCACCGCGCTGAAAAATGCGAAGCAGTACGACAAGGCCGTTGAGATGTTCCTGAAGGCTGCCGAGGCCAACAAAGACAACAAGGAACTGCTCAACATGACCTACAAGAATCTCTCGGATGTTTACATCGCCATTGACGACTTCGACAACGGCACGAAGTACTACGACATCTACCTCAGCGGCAAGGAAAAGCCGTCGGCCTACGACATTGCCGGACTGGCCTCAATCTACCAGAAGATGGGTGCCGACCTCACGGGACAGGCGCAAATCGACGCCTTCATGAAGGCCGATGCCACCTACGCCAAGCTGGGCGAGACCTATCCCGAGCAGATTGACTTTGCCAACTTCATGCGTGCCCGTCTGGCTGGCGCGATGGACCCCGAAGGTGAAAAAGGACTCGCCAAACCCTTCTATCAGGCCATCGTCGATCACCTCGCTAATGCTGAGAACCGCGACAATAGCGACAATCAGCGTCTCGTTGAGGCCTATCGCTACCTCGCTTCCCACTGCTTGCTCGTCAATAACGACAAGGATGGCTGTATCAGAAACTTCCAGAAAGTGCTTGAGATTGACCCGGAAAACGAAGATGCCAAGACGGCTCTCAAGGCTCTCGGCGTGAAATAAGCAACCTTTGGACACAAAAACAAGAGGCAACTCCCGTGGGAATTGCCTCTTTTTCGTTGTCTGCGTTGTCCTTACGGCAGGCTGATAGCCTCGTTCGGGCAAACGGCGGCGCAAGAACCGCACTCCGTGCAGAGATCAGGGTCGATTTTGTAGATGTCGCCCTCAGAAATTGCCTCAACGGGGCACTCGCCGATGCATGTTCCACATGCAATGCAGTCTTCACTAATTACGTAAGCCATACTTTTTTTTCTTTTAAATGGTTTGTAAATTGATTTTCTAATTCTCGATGGTTTCTACCTATAAAAGGTGGTGCAAAGATACGTTTTTATTTTTTATATACCTAAAAATGATGATAAAATATCGCAGATTCTATATTTTTTAACTTTTTCCTCCCCTTCTTTCTCCTCTTTCACTCCTCTTTCACTCCCCCTTCACTCCCTTTAAATCCCCTTTCCTCCCTTTCTAAATACAATAATTTGACGAAAATCTCGTTAATAAGTAAAATGCGTAGAAAAATTTTTCTGCTGATGGCCGTGCTGATGGTCGTTCAGACGACCTTGGCCCAGCTTGGCAGGACGGTGCAAAACCGCCCTTATACTGATTTGCGCCCCTTCCATTTCGGCCTGCTCGTGGGCACGCACATGCAAGATTTGGACTTGCTTAACGTGGGTCCGCAGACGATTGTGGCCGAGGACGGCACACAGACGACGCGACTGATTACCGTCGATCAAGACCGCTGGGACTATGGCTTCACGGTGGGCGTGCTTGGCGAATTGCGACTGAACCGCACTTTTCAGTTTCGTGTGGCTCCGGCGATGTATTTCGGTGTGCGCCACCTGACGTTCTACGATTTCACAGCTCCCAAGACGGCCAATCCGACGCCTGACGATGAAGGGCAGACGGGTGTGCTGCTCAACGAACACGTGCAGAACATCAAGACGGCTTATGTCACTTGCGCCGCCGACCTGATTTTCGCCTCGCAGCGCAACGGCAACGTGCGCCCTTACCTCATGGTCGGCCTGAATCCTGTCATCAACCTTTCGGGCAGCGAGAGCGACATCCTGAAACTGAAGCGCACCGACCTGTATTTCGAAATTGGTGCGGGCTGCGATTTGTATATGCCGTTCTTCAAGCTGCGTCCCGAACTGAAATTTATGTTCGGACTGACGGACTGCCTCGACCACAAGCACGCCGACAACCTGCGCGACGCTAATCTGCGCGTTTTCTCGAACAGCGTCAGTCGGGCCACGTCGAAAATGATTGCCCTGACGTTTTATTTCGAGTGAATTTCCCGTTTTCCCGAAAAACTCTACTTCAAAATCCCCGTTTCGCTGTCCTGATGGTTCATCGAGCGGTTGATGTCGCGATATTTTCGGCCATATTCGAAACGATAGGCGAGTTTCAGCGTCACCATATTGCCGTATTCGCGCTGACTTCGGGAAATTTCCTTTTGAATATAGCGGCTCACGACTTCCGCCTTTTCTGTGAGCGGATGCTGACTGAAAAGATGCTGCGCGAATAGCGAGATGGTCAGCGACTTGCTCGGACGATAAGAGGCCGTGAAATACCACGCTGGCACGTGAAGTCCGCGATGTTCGCCCTCCATAAAACTCCAACCGTTGTCGGCATAGGCTCCGAGCGTCCACCGATTGAGATAGGCCTGCACGGAACAGCCGCCGTTGAAACTCGTGAAGGTGTGGCGGTAGTCTTCGCCGAAGTTGAAAAAGCGGAAGATGCCTCCGTAAATGGTGGCGGTGAGGCGGTCGGCGATGATTTCCCACTGGTTGTAGCTCTGGATAAAGAAAAAACTACATTCGTTGTCGGCGTTGGTCTGCGTCTGGTAGAAATGACCGTCTTTGCGGACGTATTTTTCCATGTTGCAATGGCTGTTGATGAGGTAGTAGCCTTGTAGTTGGGCGGTTAGGCGCGGCGTGGTGTAAGTGAGCTGAAGGTTGTGGTCGGTTCGTCGGTTGGGCCGAAGGTTGGGATTGCCGAGCAGGGTTTCCATCGAGTTCACTTTGATGGAAGCGTTGCTGACGAGGGCGATTTGCGACACGTGTTGCGCTGTTTCAAAGTCGTATTTCAATTTCAGATGCTTGGCCACGGGATACGAAAGGCTGAATTTTGGGCGAAAAAGCCAGAAATTGTGCTTCGCGTCGGCTTGTCGGTAGTAGCGGCGACTTGCTCCGACCCCTGCCATATAGCTGAGTTTGCCGAGGCTGCCTTTCAGTTGCGAAAACAGGTAGAGTTGCGACGTGTGCATCTCGTTGATGGCCTCGGAGTCGCCGTGGTATTCGTTGTGGCTGTAGCGTTGGCCGAACTGGAATCCGCCGGAAAACGTGAAGGGTTTGAGTCGGTTTTCATAGATGGCTTCGCTCCAAAGCGAGTAGGTTTTCCCTTTTGTATCGTATTGATAATCAGAGCCTTCGTTTCGTTCTGTATGAGAATCTGTCTTGATGAATGTGCCCACGAGGTTGGCCGTGAGCGATTGGTGCCGACGGAAATCGTGATGATAATAAAGGTCGAGCGATGGCGTGCGACTGCTTGTGGCAGAGTGGCTGTCGAACGGAGTTTCGTTCAGGGCCATCGTCGCTCGGGTTTGCTGTGGACGAAGGCTACGACTGCCCGCGAGCTTCGCCTGAAAAACGTAGTTGGAATCGCTCAGGCTGTAGGTCAGCTGGGCGTTATGGCTCAGATTTTTGTCCTGCTGGGAGAGCAAATGTCGATTCAGAACGACCGTTTTCCCCGATTCCAGCGTATAAACAGCCTTTTCGTCGTATTCCGCGCCCTTGAAATTTTGGTAGTCGAGGCCGTAGTTGAAGCCAAATTCGCTCTTTTTGTGGTTGATTTTCCCGTAAACAGCCTCGCTGCCGTTCACGGCGGTGAGCGCGTTGCTGAGTTGCGTGCCGAGGAGATAACCGCTGACGGGTTTTCGCACCCTGAAATGGATGACGAATGCCGTTTCCTCGCCGTAGCGCAGCCCTGGATTCTCGATGAATTCGATGCGCTCGATGCCCTGTATGTCGAGTGCAAGCAGGTCCTCGCGCGTGGCCACAATGTCGTTGATGCGCACCTGCACGGAACCCAGATTCGACAGTGCCTTGATGCTGTTTGTCGCCTCATCGACGCGGATGTGGGGCAGGGCGAGCTTCGACAGGAGCGAGTAGCCGTCGGTGGAGCTTTCCAACTGCTGTTTCGTGGGGAAAATCCACATTCCATCGACTTTCTGCACCCGTCGGGCACCTTTCACGGTCACTTCGCCGAGCGACATTTCTTTTTCACTTTGTGCGCTTGCCGACAACGCGAAAAACACGCTGAAACACACCAAAAAAAATCTCTTCATACTTCGTTAGCGATTGGTTTAACGCTGCAAAAGTATCAAGAGAATTTTCGGTTGCCAAAAAATGATGCTGACATTTGTCTGACATTTCACCGACAACGACCTAACTATTTGATTTTCAATTCGTAAGCACGACCGCGCTCGGATTCGATTTTCAGGTCGGAACGCGCCTCAACAACGGTTTTCAGCCTGCGAATCAGTGAGTAGAGCGTTTCGCTGGCATCGTCTTTCCTCGGCCAGAGTGCGTCGCAAATCTCCGCTTTTGTGAGCAGGTGCGAGGGCGAGCGGAAGAACATTTCCATCAGTTGCTGCTGCATTGGCGTGAGCTTCACATGCTCGCCTCGGGCATCGAAAAATCGTTGGTCGGATTCGGAAAAGCTCAGTCCGCCGAAATGCTTTGCCCCGACGGGCTGAAAAGCCGTTTTCCGACGGCGATGGAGGCAGAAAAAGCCCCACAAAACGGCCATTGTCCACAAAACGGCTGCCGGTCGCTGGTCGGACATCGAGAAAATCGTTGCTGCCGAACATTTCGCATGGCATTGGAACCCTTGCGGGCGCGTTTCGACGGCTAAAACGGCCTTGCCGCGCAGTTTTTCGAGTTGCAGATGGCTGTTGAATACGCGGATGGTGTCGGCACTGATGACGTCGCTCCGCTGCGCTTCGAGCGTGAGTGCCAGCGCGCGGTTCATGTCGTTCGTGACGAGCTGCCGCGTCGTCGAAAAACTGTGGTAGCCCGTCATTGCCGACGCAACGATGAGCGTCAGCAGAAGCAGTACGGAATATCGTGGTTTCATCGTTTTCGTCTTGTTTTATATAATTACGCGTGGACGAGCGTGCCGATGTCCTCACCCTCGACAACGCGGCGCAGGTTGCCCACGATGTCCATGTTGAAGACGTAAATCGGCAGGTTGTTGTCCTGACACATACAGATGGCCGAGAGGTCCATCACCTTGAGGTTGCGGGCGAGCACCTCGGCGTAGGTGATTTCGGTGAATTTCGTGGCCGTGGGGTCTTTCTCGGGGTCGGCGGTATAGACGCCATCCACGCGCGTGCCCTTGAGCATGACGTCGGCCTCGATTTCCACGCCGCGCAGCGACGAGCCGGTGTCGGTGGTGAAATAGGGCGAGCCCGTGCCTGCGGAGAAAATGCACACTTTTCCGGCTTTCATCGCGTCGATGGCGCGCCATTTCGTGTAAAATTCGCCCACGGGCTCCATGCGGATGGCCGTGAGCACTTGGTTGGGCACGCCGGCGGCATCGAGCGCCGAGGAGAGCGCGAGCGAGTTGATGACGGTGGCCATCATGCCCATCTGGTCGCCCTTCACGCGGTCGAACCCTTTTTTCGCGCCGCTGAGGCCGCGGAAAATGTTTCCGCCACCGATGACGATGCCGATTTCCACGCCCATCTCGTGGATTTCCTTGATTTGCTGTGCATACTCGGTGAGCCGTTGCATGTCGATGCCCGTGCCACCGCCTGCGGCGAGGCTTTCGCCGCTGAGTTTCAGAAGAATTCTTTTAAAACGTACCATATTTTCAAATTAAAAATTAGCCTCCCCCGACCCCTCCAAAGGGAGGGGAGAGAAGTTTACGATTTATTTATAATTTACAATTTGACAATTTACTATTTACAATTGATTTTACAATTTCTCCATTTCCTTACCCCTTCCCTTTTGGGGAGGGGTTAGGGGAGAGGCTCTCACGAACGCCACTTCCTTAAACGCATACGCAAGTGCCTTCCCGTCGGCCTTTTTGAGCAGCAGACTGCCGTTTTGCCCCACCTCCAGAATCTCCGCCATGAACTCGCCGTTGCTGTCGCGAAAGGGATGCTGTTGGCCGTCGCGACGGTAGAGTAGGGCGTTGTAGCGCATCCGCGTGAAATCCGTCATGCACGAGCATATTTTCAAGTGTCCGACGATGCTTCGCAGCACGGCCTCGCGGTCGATTTCGCGACCGAGAATCTGCCGCATCGACACGGGTGTCGGGTCGGTTTGAGCGTCGTAGTTGGCAGCCAGCGGAAAGCGAAAATCCGTCTGGTTCACGTTCAGTCCGATGCCGACGATGCTGTCGCGGATGACGTTGCCCGAAAGGCGATTTTCGATGAGCATTCCGCAGAGCTTGCGGTCGCGCCAGTAGATGTCGTTCGGCCATTTCACGCGCGTGTCGCCAATGCCGAAGTCGCGCAGTGCGTCGCAGATGGCCAAGGCGGTGGCCATCGAAATCTGGAACTGCTCGTTGGCCGCGATGTCGCTGGGATGGATGAGCACCGAGAAAAGCAGGTTCTTCCCGCGTTCCGACTCCCACGAATTGCCTCCGCAGCCCTGTCCGTTGGTTTGGAATTCCGCCGTGCAGATGCTCACGGTTTCATCGCCTGTCGGCACGTAGTCGCGCAGCCATCGGTTGGTCGAGTCCACCTCGTCGAGTCGTATCACTTTCGCCTCCATCATCTCAATCTCCTTACTCCTTTCTCAATACACCAACATCGGATTAAACGCATCCTCCCAATGCTCGACGATGGGCGGTTCACTGCCGTTTTCGCTCCCCACCACCGTGACGATGTCGAAGCGCAGCTCTCGGCTGATTCTGTTCAGTTTCACGTAGGCATTCGCCGCCAGCCCGATGTTCCGGATTTTCTCGCGATTAACCGCTTCTTCGGGGCGGAATATATAGTTTGGCGTGCGCGTCTTCACCTCCACGAACACCAGCGTGCGCATCTCCTCGTCGAGCGCAATGATGTCGATGTCGCGGTGTCCGCATCGCCAGTTCGTCTCGCAAATGGTGTAGCCCTTCTTTCGCAGGTAGTCAGTGGCTGTCTGCTCACCCCATCTGCCCGTGTCGTTGTGTTGTGCCATGACTTGTTTTCGCTTTGATTTGGCTACAAAATTACAATTTTTTCGGCGAAAACAATATGTTTTCCACTTCGAAAGTGTTAAAAAATATTATAAACGAAAACTTTTTTACGAAATAATTTGGTTTATATTATAAACTTATTTATCTTTGCAGCATAATTCTTCACTTCGTGGAGAAAATTAGCTGGCTAAGTGCCATTTTCTAAGCCTTCTGCAGGGGCGAGGGGATGGCTGAAGAGAGTAAAAAACAATTCAGTAACCTTTCAAAACAGACAAAAACAATGGAAGAAAACAAAAATTTGACTGCTGAGCGCAGTCTGGAGATTATTCGTGAATCAATCGAGCGCAGCCAGCGCACGATAACTCGAAATTCGGCTCTGCCTATGATTTGGTGGGGCGTGTGTGTAGTCGCCTTCTCGTTTATCATTGCCTATTTGTGGGCCAATCACGGCGGACCAGTATGGAATGTTCTGTGGTTTGTCATGTGGATTATCGGCTGGGCAGGTGATTGGCTAATCGCTAAACGGAACGAAACGGTGCCATCGACGTTCGTCGGCAAGACCATCGGCCATGTTTGGGCGACATTCGGTATTTTCTGCGGAGGACTCGGCCTCTTGTTTAGCTTCATAGGCAGCGGTGTCCTGCCCTTGGAGTTGATTATGCCAAAAGTGTACGCTTTCGGCTGTATTACAAGCATTATCAGCCTGTGTTTCGGAATCGCCACGACCATTACGGGCCTCATCATCCGCAACCGCGTCATTCAGATTTGCGGTTTCATCGCAGGTTTGGGCGGTTTCTTCGGTGCCCTGCATTTCCCTGACCATCGGCAACTTTTCGTGATGGCTGCTGTGGCAATCGTCGGACTCATCGTTCCTGGGATTATTGTTCGCACACAGAATCAAAAATAAGGAGGATGGCGTTATGTTCCCGAATTTAGACCCCCTGCTGCACTCCGAGCTGCGACTGGCCGTCATGTCGCTGCTCATCAGTGCCGA
>DFHC01000169.1:0-3822 GCA_002372575.1 bacterium UBA3734
GAGGAGCAGTTCCGCACGCAGATTCTTGCCAAATACGAGGGCCATCTGCCCTGTGAGCTCTGTTTTCAGTCACTCGACGCGCTTCCCGAGGGTTTCAGCGTGCCGGAAGGCCGTGTAAAACCGTGGGGCACGAACCATGCGGTGATGATGGGCAAGGACGTGATCAAGGAGCCTTTCTGCGTCATCAACTGCGACGATTTCTATGGTCGCGACGCCTTCGTGAAGATGGGCAAGTTCCTGAGCGAGCTGCCCGAGGGTTCTGAAAACAAATATTCGATGGTGGGCTTCCGCTGCTGCAACACGCTGTCGGAGAACGGCTCGGTGGCGCGTGGCATGTGCGAGTACGACGACAACCACCACCTCGTGGAAATCGTGGAGCGCACGGAAGTGATGCGCGTCGATGGAAAAATCAGCTACAAAGATGGCGACAAATGGGTGGCAGTTGATGAGAATGTGCCCGTTTCAATGAATATGTGGGGCTTCACGCCCGACTATTTCGCCCATTCCGAGGCCTATTTCAAGGAATTCCTGAGCGACCCGAAGAACATTGAGAACCTGAAGGCTGAGTTCTTCATTCCGCTGATGATCAGCAAGCTCGTGAAGGAAGGAACCAGCACCGTGGAGGTGCTCGACACGACGTCGAAATGGTTCGGTGTGACCTACGCTGCCGACCGCGAAGCCACTGTGGAGCGCATTCAGCAGCTCGTAGATGAAGGCGTTTATCCCAAGAAGCTCTTCTGATGCACATCGACATTCTCAGCGAACAAGAGGTCGCCGTCTTGCGCGAGCTGATGGCGGCCTCTTCCAACATCGTCATCGTCTGCCATAAGTCGCCCGATGGCGATGCGCTGGGTTCGTCGCTGGCCTGGGCGGAGTATCTGCGCGTGTGCCACGGAAAGGAACCTGTGACGCTCGTGCCCGATGCCTTTCCCGACTATTTGCTCTGGTTGCCCAATTCAGAAAAGCTGATTCGCTACGACAAGAATCCCGAGCGGGGCGATTTGTTGCTTAAGACCGCCGACCTCGTTTTTTGCATGGACTTCAACGAGAGCAGTCGCACAGAGCTGATGCAGGCCACGCTCGACGCTTGCGCCGCGCAGAAGGTGATGATAGACCACCACCTCGACCCTCGCATGGACACGGTTCTGACCGTTTCGCACCCCGAGCTGAGCTCCACGAGCGAAATCGTGTTCCGCATCGTGTGGCAGATGGGCGGCTTCGAGGCGATGAAAAAGCATTTCGCCGTACCCGTCTATTGCGGCATGATGACCGACACGGGCAGCTTTACCTACAATTCGACGTATCCCGAAATCTATTTCATCGTCAGCCAGTTGCTCACAAAGCACATTAACAAAGACCTCATCTATCGCAAGGTCTATAACAACTACTCCCATTGGGCCATCCGCCTGCGCGGTTATCTGATGTGCGAGAAGTTAAAGGTTTTCGAAGAGTTTCACGCGTCGTGTTTCTCACTTTCGGCCAAGGAAATGCGCGATTTCCACTTCGTGAGAGGCGACATGGAAGGCCTCGTGAACGAACCGCTTCGCATCAAGGGGCTGAAACTCTCGATTTCGCTCCGTGAAGACGACCGGAAGGAGAACTTGGTGTGGGTGAGCCTGCGTTCGGTCGATGATTTTCCGTGCAACAAGATGGCCGAGGAATTTTTCAATGGCGGAGGCCACCTCAATGCCAGCGGCGGACGGCTCTATTGCTCGCTCGAAGAAGCCGAGAAAGTGGCGGTCAAGGCCATACAAAGTTATGCAGAAATACTTAAAAAATAAGAAGATGAGAAAGAAAAATCGTTTTATAATCCTTGCGCTGGCGGTGCTCGGTCTCTGTTCGTGCAACGACGGCGAAACCTATCAGGAAAAGCGCGACCGCGAGATTACGGCCATCAACAGCTACCTTGCCGAGAAAAACGTGAAAGTGATTTCTGAGGCCACTTTCTTTGCGCAGGACAGTGCCACCGACGTCTCGAAAAACGAATTCGTGCTATTCGAGGCCTCGGGCGTGTATATGCAGATTGAGCGTAAAGGCTGCGGCGAAAAGCTGCGCAGTGGCGAGACGGCCAACGTGCTCTGCCGTTTCACGGAATACAACCTGCTGCTTGGCTCCGACTCGATTTCGCTCACGAACAATGCGCCTTCCTACGCGGCCAATGTGGAGAAAATGACCGTCACGAACAATTCTGGCACATTCTCAGGAAAGTTCGACACCAGCAGTAGCATGATGTTCTTGGCTTATTTCTCGGGCTATGGCACCAGCAACGTGTCGTTGCCTTCGGGATGGCTCGTTCCGTTTGCCTACATCAATCTCGGACGACCCGTGAAAGAGGGTGACGAAGTGGCTAAAGTGCGCCTTATCGTGCCCCACAAGCAAGGCCATCTCTCGGCCTCGAACTACGTGACGCCCTATCTCTACGAACTGTCGTTGGAACGGGGAAGATAATGGATTTTGCCCAAATTTAATCGTCAAATCGTCAAATCGTTAAATCGTTAAATCGTCAAATTGTCAAATCGTTAAATCGTCAAATAAAAATATGTCTTTAATCAAATCTATTTCCGGCATTCGCGGCACCATCGGCGGACGTGCCGGCGACACGCTGAATCCACTTGATATCGTGAAATTTACATCGGCCTATGCCACGCTTATTCGTCGCACGGCCAAGTCGCAAAACTATCGCATCGTCGTGGGGCGCGATGCCCGCATCTCGGGCGAGATGGTGAAAAACGTCGTCTGCGGCACGCTCATGGGCATGGGCTACGACGTGGTCGATATCGGCCTTGCCACCACGCCCACCACGGAATTGGCCGTGCGCTGGCTCCAGGCCGACGGCGGCATCATCATCACCGCGTCGCACAATCCGCGCCATTGGAATGCGCTGAAGCTACTCAACCATGAGGGCGAGTTCCTCAACAAAGCCGAGGGTGAGCAGGTTTTGGCCATTGCCGAGGCCGAAGATTTCGACTTCGCCGACGTGGACCACGTGGGCCACTACAGCGAAGACCACAGCATCAACCAGAAGCACATCGACAGCGTGCTCGCCCTACAGTTGGTCGATGCCGAAGCCGTCAGAAAGGCTGGTTTCCGCGTGGTGGTAGATAGCATCAACTCCGTTGGCGGCATCATCCTGCCCGACTTGCTGAAGGCACTCGGCGTGGAGGCGAAGTTCCTCAACGGCGAGCCCAACGGCGACTTCGCCCACAATCCCGAGCCGCTGAAGCAGAACCTCGGTGGCATCATGGACGAGATTAAAAAAGGTGGTTTTGACCTCGGAATCGTGGTTGATCCCGATGTTGACCGACTCGCTTTCATCTGTGAAGATGGCGAGATGTTTGGTGAGGAATACACGCTCGTCAGCGTGGCCGACTACGTGCTTTCGCACACACCTGGCAACACCGTTTCGAACCTTTCCTCGACCCGTGCGCTGCGTGACATCACGGCCAAGCACGGCGGCGAATATTGTGCCTCGGCGGTGGGCGAGGTGAATGTCACCACGCTCATGAAAAACGTACACGCAGTGATTGGCGGCGAAGGCAATGGCGGAGTCATCTATCCCGCCTCGCACTATGGGCGCGACGCACTCGTGGGCATCGCCCTTTTCCTGACGCAGCTCGCACAGAAGGGCATGAAGGTGAGCGAACTTCGCAAGACCTATCCCAGCTATTTCATGGCGAAAAACCGCATCGACTTGAAGCCTACGACCGACGTGGATGCCATTCTCGAAAAAGTGAAGGAGCTTTACAAAAACGAGCAGGTGAACGACATCGACGGCGTGAAAATCGACTTTGTCGACCGTTGGGTGCATCTGCGCAAGTCGAA
>DFHC01000169.1:3907-4209 GCA_002372575.1 bacterium UBA3734
ATCCGCGTCTATAGCGAGGCCCACACGCCCGAAGAGGCCGAGGCCATCGGAAAAGAGCTGATGCAGGTGGTGCTCAATATGCAGTAAGTCGAAAACTATTGCTTTTCATCCGCTTCGTAGGCCTGTACGATGCGGGTGACGAGCTTGTGGCGCACGATGTCTTTCTTCGTGAGTTCCACCACGCCGATTCCCTCGATTCCGTCGAGAATACGCAAGGCCTCCACCAGTCCGCTTTTCTGCGGGTTGGGGAGGTCGATTTGTGTCATGTCGCCCGTGATAATCATCTTTGTGTTCCATCCCAT